>JALERS010000033.1 GCA_022763905.1 Prevotellaceae bacterium
CGTTTGTTCCATCATCCTTGTAGTGTGACTTGGTGGAATATCCGTCGGCAACAACAGGAGAAGCCGTAAAAAAATACATGCCATTCCTTGTATAGGCATCAGAATTCCCTTCTTGCTCACCGAAGACACTAAACCTTCCCATAGGTGTTCCATGGTACACAACCCTCGGCTCACCGTTCTTGTCCACTACTTTCGAGCAGTTTTCTTTGTCGGTTACAATTTTTTGCAGTACCTTTGCAAGAACTCCTTGATTAGTAGCCGGAATTTCACTTTGTGATTGGGAAGGATTAGAACGAACGTCAAGGAGCTTTTCTTGTAATGTAACCTCATGTGTATACAGCCTGTTGTCTTTTTTGTTTCGGATAACCTCAACTACACAGATGTACCTCTTTCCGTCAATCATTACTGGAGCAGCTATCATACCTGTCTGTTGTTTCTTACCATGGACATGATAATAATCCATAGGCATGATTACAATGCCTTTTTCAAGAACATCCTTTACTGATGCAAAAGCAGATGATTTCATTCTGCTCAGACCATGACCCATAGAGTTCTTTACACCTCTTGCATCAAGTATGACATCGCCAAAAACACTTTTGGCAAGACCACCTTGTGCCTCAAAATATGCAATTACCTGTTCCTTGAATGAAACACCTTCCTTCTTCCCAAACTCGTCTCCGTTAAGGGAACTCACGGCTTTACCGTTAAGCAGGAAATTCTTCTTAAAAGCCAACTCCCAGTCACCAAACCTCTTCTTGAAAGCCTTTGTCCTAACAATTGCCCATTGGGTTGGAGAGAGATTCGATGGTTTTCCGTTGGGTGCTTTCATGTAAGTGCCGTCAGCCTTCGCCTTTGCAATAATATCCTCCATCTCCTTGACAACATCTTTCCTTACAGACTTGCGTTGCTCCACATTGGTATCCGTAGCATTTCCTGCCTCTCGATTCACTGCATCAAGATATGCTTGTCTGAATGCCTTTTCCGCTTCGGAGAACTTTTGGTACTCATTGTCTCCTCTGCGCAATACACCCATGATTGACTTGGCTACGGAATGCATCCATCCCAATACCTTATAGTCAGCATTGCGCTTCAGATGGGAGAGAATATCAGACTTGCCAACCCATTCGCCTACCCAATCACATACAGCTTCCTTTTCATAGTATTCATCGTTTCCTTTCTGTCCAGCACTCTCATAGAGACTCTTCGTACTTGCCACTCTTGCCTTAAACGCATCGGAAGAAATAGTAGCTATGACAGCATTGCGGAGAGACTGGTATGCTTCCTCTGACTGCTTGCGCAAATCATGTGTCACCTCATGTCCGAACACCCCCTCAATAGGATTCCCGGCATCCAGTGAAGATGTACTTGACTTAAACGGGAAAGCTATGAAATGACTCTATTATTCTTCCATTCCTCAAACTGTCGTTTCAGCGCTTCCGAGAGGATTAATAATAAGTGATTTCTGAGAGTATATTGATTGCTTCCTCTTAGCACCGACGATTCTTTTGCCGAGCACCGACGATTCTTTTGCTGAGCACCGACGACTCTTTTGCTGAGCACCATAAATTCTTGGACCATTCAATTAACTTCATTTCCCAAAGGTGTCATTTTCTATTTCAATAGACTTTTTCTCTTCATTAACTGAAATAGCAGAATGCTTGGTAAAAGTCAGACTGAATCAACAGACACATGCTATATGACCATCCTGTTTTTTTGTTGCCTACTATTTTGTTTTTTTTGTTTCTTCTCGGCATCTGTCCATTATGCTGTTGAACGTGCGGTAATTATTTGGTGCGTAGACAAATAACGTTCAAAAGGTATCCTATGACGGAAGGATCAATGGTTGTCTCTGTTTTCTCGCAGAAAATAAAAGAACAGGGAAAGACCATTGTTGTTGACAGAAGTCTTTCCCTGTATTGTGGTGACGGAATGGGAAATAATTAGTCCAAAGCCTGTTTCAAGTCTTCAATGATGTCTTCTGGGTCTTCAAGACCAATACTGAGTCGAGTGAGGTCCGGGGCTACACCTGCTTCTAAGAGTTGTTCGTCGGTCAACTGTCTGTGGGTATGGGAGGCAGGATGCAGTATACAGGTATGGCAATCAGCTACATGTGTCTCAATGGTAATGAGGCGCAAGCGGTCCATAAAACGTATGGCATTCTCTCTTCCACCTTTGATACCGAAGGCGATGACGCCACAAGAACCCTTGGGCAGATATTTCTGCTGTTTGGTATGCTCGCTATCACCAGGTAGGTCAGGATAGTTGATCCAGTTCACTTGAGGGTGATTCTGCAGGAACTGTGCCACCTGAAAGGCACTGCTACAATGGCGAGGCATCCGGACATGAAGTGTTTGCAGTCCTAGGTGAAGGTAGAAAGCGTTTTGTGGAGAAGGGATAGAGCCCAAATCACGCATCAGTTGACTGGTGGCTTTAGTGATATAGGCTAACTTGCCAAATTTCTCAGTGTAGGTAAGACCATGGTAGGATTCGTCGGGAGTGCAAAGTCCGGGGAATTTTTCAGCATGTTCTTCCCAAGGGAAATTGCCGCTGTCGACGATGGCACCACCTACATGTACACCCTGTCCATCCATATATTTGGTTGTGGAGTGGGTGACGATGTCTGCTCCGAATTCAAATGGGCGGCAATTGACAGGTGTAGCGAACGTGTTGTCAACAATAAGAGGAACATCATGTTCGTGGGCTATTCGGGCAAATTTTTCAATATCCAGTACCTTCATGCCAGGATTGGAAAGCGTCTCTCCGAAAAGAAGTTTGGTTTCAGGACGGAAAGCGGCAGCAATTGCTTCTTCGGGAGCATCCTGGTCAATAAATGTGACTTCGATTCCCATCTTCTGAAGGGAGGTTCCCAGTAGATTGAATGTGCCCCCGTAGATGCTGCTGGCACTGACTATATGGTCTCCAGCCTGACATATATTGAAACAGGCGAAGAAGTTGGCTGCCTGTCCTGAAGATGTAAGCATCGCAGCCACACCTCCTTCCAAGGCTGCAATCTGTGCTGCTACGGCATCGTTGGTGGGATTCTGTAGACGAGTATAGAAATATCCGGTATCTTCCAAGTCAAATAGACGTGCCATCTGTTCGCTGGAATCATACTTAAAGGTGGTACTTTGAATGATGGGCAATTGTCGGGATTCCCCCTTATGTGGATTATATCCCGCATGCACGCAGAGAGTACCTATGGAATAGTCTTTTTTGTTCATAGGACGAGTACGTTTTCAATAGGAGTCAAACGGATTATTGAGGAGTGTAGACGGGTTTCTCATGGGAGTTACCCGGATAAATTTTCATTAGGGCTACTCCGTGAGGAGCTACGTTTGTATCAAATCGTTCATTGGCCTCTATTTGGACAAGGTCCTTTTGTCTCCATACATCACGGATGGTCTGCTTGCCACGGAATCCAAGAGATTTGGGGATGAATCCAATGGTAAGTGGCTTTTCACTGGTGTTGAACATGGCTACGGCCATACTGCCGTCTTCCAAATGCTTCACATAGGTGACATAGTCGGGACGTGTATAATACCGATAGGCCTGAATGCCCAGCGGGTCCTGATTGATATCATTCACCTCGTTGTTGCAGAGAAGACTGATGGTAAAATCGTCCAGTCGGGACATGTCGCATCCTATCAGTAGAGGAGAGGCTAGCATGGCCCAAAGCGTCATATGGGTATATTGCTCGTCGGGAGTGAGTTGGGTGTAATGAAGATGGGGACCCCATCCTACCATACCTAGTACCAGCATGTCGGCATCAGCCCAGTGGCCGGGACGATTGAAGGCTATCCATTTGTCTTGACCTTCAAATCCTATTTTATAGATACTTTTCCAGTTGTCTCTGATATCGCCAGTAGTTCTCCAACAGTTGCTTTCCTGCATCCATACGGGGGCGTCGCCATAAGGAGCAGAATTGGATAGGCTGAATACGATATCGCGCTTCTGTGCCAGAAGAGCCTCGTGCATCTCTACTGTATTGTAGCAGTCATTGGGATTCCAGTCGTATTTCAGATAATCAATCCCCCATTCTCCCCATTGGTCAGCATCTTGTTTGGCAAAAGAGTAAGGGGCATGATGCCAATTCTCTTTGCGTACCTTGTTGCCTGTAGTATCCTCAGGGGTGACATATTTATAGTTGGCATTATGTTTTCCTGCTTCAATCCATTCATAGGTACCTTGAGGATTGTTGCACTGGGAACCGATATGGCCGGCATATGTACTGAGCCATGGTCCGGAATAGATGCCTAATTTCAGTCCCATATTATGAAGGTCGTCAGCCAGTTTTTTCATGTCTGGGAATTTTCTGTTAGGCTGAATGCCATGGAATTTCCCGCCACGTATGCCTTGCCATCCATCGTCTATATTGATGTAGGACCATCCATAATTGACCAGACCTTTTTCTACCATGGCTTTGGCAGAACTCATCACCTTGTCCTGGCTCACGCTGTTGCCCCAGCAGTTCCAACTGTTCCATCCCATGGGAGGAGTGAGAGCAATTTTCTGACCTACTTCAATGCGGAGGTTGCGTTCAGCTTTGCCCAGACTGTTGGTTGCATAGAGTTTGACATGGTAGGTCCCTGCTTTTTTGACACGGCCACGGATAAAACCCGTTTGGGCATCAAGGGTCAGTCCTTTGGGTAGACCGTCGGCAGAAAAAGTCATAGGTCTTTTACCAGTAGCGGCAATATTATAGAGGAAAGGAGACCCTGGACGTACACCGAATACCTTCGAACTGTTGATTCTGGGAGATTCGGGAGCTGGTGGTGTCAAGATGTAGGCAGAGTAGTCGGGAGGTGTCAGTAGGTTGTCGGCAGAAGTAAAGATAAACGGACAACATAAGAGAGTGATAGACAAGAGTAAATGTTTCATGGTGAAATGTTATAGGTTTTGTAAATTATGAATGTATATTGCAAAAGTAAATAGATTTAACGGGATTGTGAATAGTAAGATGTTGATTTTTTTGCTGTGTTTTTTAAAAACTGTACCTTTGCATTTGGAATTAATAGAAATGGTATTGTCAATATGATGCCAATTATACCTTTTATGATACAATCAGTATTTTTAGCTATTGAGGAGAAAATGCTACAGGGATTGGATTATGTAGCTTCTCCTTCCCCTGTAGGATGGAAGGGAGATTTGAATGCATCGCAAAGCATCGGGAAACTTCAAGATATGCTAAACCAATTGATAGAATGGGGAGTGCAAATGGGTACCAGAGTACTAGGTGCCTTGGTCATCTTTATAGTGGGACGTTACGTGGTTAAATTGATTAATAAACTAGTGGCACGTCTGCTGTCCAGTCGTAATATAGACCCCAGTGTAAAGAGTTTTGTAGAGAGCTTTGTTAATGTATTGTTGCTGGTGTTGCTGATTGTTGCAGTTATTAGTAAACTGGGAGTGGAGACCACTTCATTTGCAGCTTTACTGGCTTCCTTCGGTGTAGCCGTAGGTATGGCTTTAAGCGGTAATCTGCAGAATCTGGCGGGAGGCATAATTGTTTTGGTATTCCGCCCGTATAAGGTGGGTGACTATATTTCTGCACAGGGTCAGGAAGGAACTGTAATGTCTATCCAGATATTCCATACTGTTATCTGTACCTATAAGGGAGTTAACATCTATATGCCCAACGGACAGATGAGTAGTAGTACAATAATCAATTTTTCCAAGGGAGAATCCCGTATGGTAGAATGGATTGTGGGAATAGACTATGGTGAAGATGTAGCTCGTGCAGAAAAAGCAGTGCTGAAAGCTCTGTCGGCAGAAAAACGCATTAAGAAAGAACCGGTACCTTTCGTGGCTGTCAAGGAATTGGCTGACAGCAGTGTTACGCTGACTGTAAGGGTGTGGGTGGAAGGAACACAGTATGCATCCGTCTTGATGGCTGGCAACCGCTTGATATATGATGAGTTTAATAGGGAAGGAATTAATTTCCCCTATCCTCAACTTACGGTGCATCAGGTTAAAGACTAGAGGAATAAAAAACAGTATGGCAAGAATCCTAGTCATAAGGTTTTCCGCTTTGGGCGATGTGGCCATGTCAGTACCAGTGGTGCAGTCAGTGGCAGAGCGATATCCGATGCATGAATTTATAGTATTAGGCAGTAGACTTCATGCGCCCCTGTTTGAGCGCCTTCCGAATAATGTATGCTTTAAGGGGGTGAATCTGAAGGAATATGCTGGTCTGACGGGACTGTTCCGTCTTTTCAGAGAAGTTCAGGAATACTCTATAGATGCTGTGGCTGATTTGCACGATGTGCTACGTTCCAAAGTATTGTGTTTCTTTTTTAGATGCAAAGGTATTCCTGTCGCTCATGTTGACAAGGAACGTTCGGCAAGAAGAGGATTGGTAAGAAAAGATAGCAAGGTGCTGCATCCCTTGAAAACATCACAAGAACGTTATGCGGATGTGTTCGCCCAACTGCATTGTCCTGTCAATACAAACTTCTATTCCATCTTTGGGAGCAAGTTGCCGGAATTGCCTGCTGAGGTGCAAACTGTTGCCGGCCGTCATGAAGGTTCTGTCTGGATAGGTGTGGCACCTTTTGCCCGTCATCAAGGAAAGATTTATCCGTTGGTATCCATGGAACGTGTCCTGGAACTTTTGGGTAGAGAAAAAGACGTGAAAGTATTTCTCTTTGGATTTGGACAGAGCGAATACGAATGGTGCTTACATTGTGAACAACGTTTTCCTTATGTTACTTCACTGGTGGGTAAATTCGATTTGAGAAGAGAACTGCTTCTGATGTCCCATTTGGATGTAATGGTGACAATGGACTCCGCTAATATGCATTTGGCGGCATTGGTCCATGTTCCTACCGTGTCTATCTGGGGGGCTACGCATCCTTATGCCGGCTTTTTGGGATTTCAGACAGATGATAGTCAGCAGGTACAAATGCCTATGGAGTGTCGTCCGTGCTCCATTTTTGGCAATAAACCCTGTTGGAAAGGTACATGTGCCTGTATGAACGAGATATCTCCAGATAGGATTGTCAGTGTATTGCAGAAATGGACAAGAAAGGAGATTTCATGACAATGGTGGGAGAGACAATGCTGTATTATATGCTGTATGGGATGTGTTGGGTGATGTCTTTATGGCCCTACAAATTCCTGTATTTTATTTCTGATTATATACTCTTCCCTCTGCTGTATACTTGTATAGGCTATCGTAGGAAGATAGTACATAAGAATCTGTTTCATGCTTTCCCGGAAATGACAGATGAAGAAAGGCTGGTCATTGAAAAACAGTTCTACCATTTCTTCTGCGACTATTTCTTCGAGACCATCAAATTGGTTTCTGTCAGCAAGAAAGAAATGAAACGCAGAATGGAAATGACTGGTCTGGATGCCCTTAATCATGCTTTTGAGAAGAAAGATATGGTAATTGTCTACCTGGGACATTACTGTAATTGGGAATATGTGGCATCCCTGCAATGGTGGATGGATGATGTTCAGTGTGCTCAATTATACAGCACGTTACGTCAGCATGCTTTTGACAGGTTGTTTCTGAAAATCCGCTCTCGTTTCGGTGGTATTTGTATAGAAAAAAACCGTTCGTTGAGGCAGATAATGGAACTGAAGCACAAGCATCAAAAGACTGTTATCGGATTCATAGCAGACCAAGGGCCTAGATGGCCCAATATTCATCTGTTCCTGCCTTTCCTGCATCAAGATACAGCAGTGTTTACAGGAGCGGAACGCATAGCTCACAAGGTGGATGCGGCTGTTTTTGTGGCTAATATGAGCAGGCCGAAACGAGGCTATTACCATTGTGAATTTGTTCCCATTTCCGATAAGGATGTTGAATATATGGAAGAGTTTGAGTTGACCAGGCTTTATATGGATCATTTGGAACAACAGATAAAAAAATGTCCTTATCTGTGGCTATGGTCACATAACCGTTGGCGCAGACAACGAACCGATTCCAATGCTCCGGAAGAGTGGAGAGCTACTGTCAAGAATGGCCGTCCTATCAGTGATACACCCATCAAGACGCATCAGTAAAATATTGTTGTATGACCTCTGGTAATGAAAAAAATACCAGAGGATAAAAAAACAACAGATAATTTTTGGAGGATGGAAAAAATAATGTATCTTTGCACATAGAAGGAGTGAGAGGCCCGAAAGAGCTTCTCATTTTTTTAATCTTTTGCGATAGAAACAGATATGATAGACAAGAACAAAGTTGAAGAAATCGTGAATGAATGGTTAGAAGGGAAAAACTATTTTCTGACTGACCTGTCCGTAACTGCTGATGACCATATTGTCGTGGAGATAGACGACAAGGAGGGTGTCTGGATTGATGATTGTGTAGACCTGAGTAGGTTTATAGAGAGTCGTATGAATCGTGATGAAGAGGATTATGAACTGGAAGTAGGAAGCGCAGGTATCGGGCAACCTTTTAAGGTGCTACAGCAGTATTATAATCACATCGGTGACGAAGTGGATGTTTTGACAACTGGAAGAAAAAAGTTTCGTGGTATTCTTAAACAGGTAGACGATAACGGAATCGTTGTTACTGTCAAAAGGAAAGTCAAGCCAGAAGGCGCCAAACGTCCTAAATTGGAGGATTGTGATGAAACTTATCTGTTTGCAGATTTGATATCCGTGAGTTATGCCATCAACTTCAAGTGATGTAGACTCGCGGATGCGTGGTTTTTTTGGGAATAATAATATAAATACTGATATGGCAAAGAAAGAAGTGAATGTGCTTAACCTGGCAGACAGTTTTGCGGAGTTCCGTGAGAACCGCAATATTGATGCTGCCACGCTGGTGGGGGTAATCGAAGAGAGTTTTAGAGGTGTGCTGGCCAAACTTTTCGGTACTGATGAGAATTTCGATGTGATTATCAACCCTAAGAATGGTGACTGCGAAATCCATCGTACACGTGTTGTGGTGGAAGATGACCAAGTAGTAGATTCCAATAAGGAGATGCCTCTGAGCGAGGCTCGTAGTATTGCCGATGATTATGAAGTGGGTGAAGAGGTAAGTGAAAACTTTGACTTCCAAAAATTCGGACGCAGAGCCGTGCTTACCTTGCGCCAGACATTGGCAAGTAAGGTGCTTGAATTGGAACACGACTCCCTGTATAATAAATACAAAGACCTTGTCGGGCAGATTGTCAGTGCTGAAGTCTATCAGGTATGGAAGAGCGAAGTGATGCTTGTAGATGATGAGAATAATGAACTCATCTTGCCCAAGAGTGAGCAGATACCCGGTGATTTCTACCGTAAAGGAGAAATGATTCGTGCTGTGGTATTGCGTGTGGACAACCAAAATAACAATCCCAAGATTTATCTGAGTCGTACAGCTCCCGATTTTCTGCGCCGTCTGATGGAGGAAGAAGTTCCTGAAATTACTGATGGCTTGATAACTATTAAGGGAGTAGCCCGTATCCCGGGAGAAAGAGCCAAAGTGGCAGTGGAAAGTTATGATGACAGAATAGATCCTGTAGGTGCCTGCGTGGGTGTAAGAGGACGTCGTATCCATGGCATTGTTCATGAATTGCATAATGAAAATATTGATGTGGTTAACTTTACTACGAACCAGCAACTCTATATTGAAAGGGCTTTGAGTCCTGCCCAGATTACGACTGTCTATCTTGATGAAGAGAACAAGAAGGCTGAAGTGTATCTGAAACCTAAAGAAGTGTCACTGGCTATTGGCAAGGGAGGACTGAACATCAAATTGGCTTGTATGCTGACAGGATACACCATAGATGTGTTCCGTGAGAATGATAGTCAAGAAGAAGACGATATCTATCTGGATGAGTTTAATGACGAAATTGACCAGTGGGTGATTGATACAATCAAGGATGCCGGGTGGAAAACTGCCCGTGAGGTTCTTTCCGCTTCTCGTGAAGTGCTTCTCCAAAGAACAGACTTGGAAGAAGATACTATAGATAACGTGTTGAAGATTTTGAAAGAAGAATTTGAGAAAGACTGATTCCTATGGGTGTAAGACTGAACAAGGTATTAAGAGATTTTAATGTTGGACTACAGACTGTAGTCGACTTCCTTGACAAGAAAGGAATCAAGGTTGAGGCAGACCTCAATGTGAAACTCACAGATGAGCAGTATGCCGTAGTGAAACAGGAATTCGGTAAAGACAAGATGCTAAAGAATGAAGCCGAGAAACTGATTTCCCATCGTCAGGAGGAAAAAAAGGCTACGCTTGTTATGCCCAAGGAAGAAATTATCAAAACGGAAATTCCCAAAGATGTCCTTCCACAAATCAAGCCACTGGGAAAGGTGGATTTGGATAAAATAAATGCACCTGTTCGCCCTGTTCAGGAAGATGAGCCCCAACAGGAAGAACAACCAGCTGAGATTGTTATTGTTCCTGAACAACCTGTTGAAAAGAAACAGGAAATCGAAAAGAAAGACGAAGTGCAGGTGGCCAATATGGAAGAGCCGACTTTGCCTAAACCTATAGAAGAAAAGGAGAAAGTAGCAGAGAAGAAGGAAGAAGTAGTAGAAAAGAAAGAAGAAGAGGTACCTGCAGTCCTTCAAGAACCTGTGAAAAAGAAGGATTCCTCAGATAGAATAGGTTCGATATCAAAAGATGGAGTCTTTAGTGTCAATCGTCCTCCTGTGATTACAGGACCGAAAGTGATGGGAAAGATAGATTTGTCAGCAATCAATGAAAATACCCATCCTCAAAAGAAGACTAAGGAAGAGAAACGTAAAGAACGCGAGGAAAAGTATCGCCAAAACGGAGGCGATGCCCATAAGAAGCGTAACCGTATTCAGGGCAATCGCGTAGATATCTCTACTGAAGTCAAAAAGGACAATGAACAGAATCGCCAGTCCAACAAGAATAATGCAGGACAGGTTGCCAATAAGGCACAAGCCAATAAGAACCGTCAGCAAGACAAGAAACGAAATAAAAAACAGAAAGAGACAACCACAAGGCAATTGGTTAGCGATGAGGATGTAGCAAAGGAAGTAAAGAAGACCCTTGCGCGTCTGACCAACAAACAGAAGGCTTTTGCGGGTTCCGTCAAGCATCGTAGGGAGAAGAGAGACTTGCTTCGCGCCAATATGGAGGAGCGACTCAATGAAGAGGAAAGCAAGAGCAAAATCCTAAAGTTAACGGAATTTGTGACTGCCAACGAACTGGCTAGTATGATGGATGTTCCTGTTACTCAAGTTATCGCAACTTGTATGAGTATTGGTATGATGGTAAGTATCAACCAACGACTCGATGCTGAGACCATCAATATGGTAGCTGAGGAGTTTGGCTTCATGACCGAATATGTCAGTGCTTCAGTATCGGAAGCAGTCCATGAAGAAGAAGATAACGAGGAGGATTTGGTTCCTCGTGATGCAATTGTTACTGTTATGGGCCATGTAGACCATGGTAAGACCTCTTTGCTTGACTATATTCGCAAGACGCATGTCATTGCTGGAGAGGCAGGAGGTATTACCCAGCATATTGGTGCTTACAATGTAACTTTGGAAAGTGGTCGGCATATCACATTCCTTGATACTCCAGGCCATGAGGCGTTTACTGCGATGCGTGCCCGTGGTGCCCAGGTGACAGATATAGCCATTATCATTGTCGCTGCAGATGATGGTGTGATGCCTCAGACCAAAGAGGCTATCAATCATGCCCAAGCTGCAGGTGTGCCAATGGTGTTTGCCATCAATAAGATAGATAAACCAGGTGCCAATCCCGAAAAGATTAAGGAGGAATTGGCTGCCATGAATTTGTTGGTTGAAGACTGGGGTGGAAAATACCAAAGCCAGGACATTTCAGCCAAGAAGGGAATAGGTGTAGATGACTTGCTGGATAAAGTGCTGTTGGAAGCAGATATGCTAGAACTCAAGGCCAACCCAAACAGAAGAGCTACAGGCTCCGTGATAGAATCCTCGTTGGATAAGGGACGTGGTTATGTGGCAACTGTCATTGTAAGCAATGGTACACTCCATATAGGAGACAATGTAATTGCTGGTACCTGTTATGGACGTGTGAAAGATCTGACTGATGAACGTGGTAAACGTACCAATAATGTGGGTCCTGCTCATGCCGCTATTGTGTTGGGTCTTAACGGAGCACCTCAAGCCGGTGATACATTCCATGTGATGGCAACAGAACAGGAAGCCAGAGAGATTGCTTCAAAGCGTCTACAGTTGCAACGTGAACAAGGACTCCGTACGCACAAACTTCCTACTCTTGATGAACTGGGACGCCGAATTGCTTTGGGAGACTTCCAGGAACTCAATCTGATTGTCAAGGGAGATGTGGATGGATCTGTAGAAGCCTTGAGTGATTCATTCATCAATCTTTCGACAGAGAAGATTGCCGTGAATGTGATACATAAAGGTGTGGGGCAGATTACCGAGACAGATATTACTTTGGCAGCTGCTTCGCAGGCAATCATTATCGGTTTCCAGGTTCGTCCCAGTGCAGCAGCCCGTGCAGAAGCAGAAAAACAGGAGGTGGATATCCGTTTGTATTCAGTCATCTATGATGCTATTCATGATGTACAGGATGCGATGGTAGGCATGTTGAAGCCTGTACTGAAAGAAGAGATAACAGCTACACTTGAGGTGCGTCAGGTTTATCGTATCAGTAAAGTGGGAACAGTGGCTGGTGCATTCGTCCAGACTGGTAAAGTTCACCGTTCGGATAAGGCACGTGTCATTCGTGATGGTATCGTGAAGTTTAGTGGTGAAATCAATGCCCTCAAACGTTTCAAGGACGATGTAAAGGAAGTAAGTACCAATTTCGAGTGTGGTATAAGTCTGAACAATTACAATGATATCCTTGAAGGCGATATTATTGAGACATTCCATGAGGTAGAGGTCAAGCAGACTCTGTAAGAAAGTGTAACGACAGTATGCTATGGCTCAGATTGACATTGTAATTCTCCTTCTGATTGTATGGGGAGGCTTCCGAGGATGGAAGAATGGACTTTTGAAAGAAATCGTTTCATCCTTGGGTTTCATCGTCGGCCTTGTTGTCGCCTATCAGCTTTATGATTGTTGTGGCGAATGGTTGTCACCCCGTATTACTCAAAATGCTTCCGTGGGAAAGGTGGTGGGAAGATTTTTGGCATTCATACTTCTCTGGGTTGTTTCCCCTATCGTATTGGGTATGGTGGCCAATATGCTTACTCATACTTTGAAAGGGTTGAAGATGGGATTACCCAATTCCGTATCCGGAATGCTGGTCGGTGTGGCAAAGTATCTGATTCTGATGAGTGTCATATTGGCTGCGATGAGCTATACAGGTATACTTAGCAAAGAAAAGTGTAAGGGGGCAGTCTTGTATCAGCCTGTATCCTCCTTGTGCAGTTTTGCATATACTCATTACAAAACCCAGGAAACTGCTCAAGAAGCTGATACTATCCGTCCCGACACAGTGTGGATTCCGATAAATCACTCTGAGAAATGAATGACTCAAGGGATAATATTTCAGAAGAAGACTTGGTCAGAGATATTACTGACCGACAATATGCATATGGCTTTTCTACGGATATTGCATCCTATGATGTAATCAGGAAAGGTCTAGATGAAGATGTAGTACGTCAGATTTCTGCCCGTAAGGGAGAACCAGAATGGCTTTTGGAATTTCGTTTGGAGGCTTTCAGGTACTGGAGGACGTGCCACCAACCTGATTGGGGGCATCTTCACCTTCCTCCTATTGATTATCAGTCCATATCTTATTATGCAGACCCTCGGGGAGAAAAGAAAAAGGAGACAGAAATAGACCCCGAGTTGGAGAAGACTTTTGACAAGTTGGGAATCCCTTTGCAGGAACGTCCGTTTTTGACAGGACAAAGTCAAGTGGCTGTTGATGCTGTGATGGACTCTGTTTCTGTGCGTACTACATATAAAGAAAAATTGGCAGAAAAAGGCATTGTATTTTGTGCCATGTCGGAAGCAGTGACCACATATCCGGAATTGGTGCGCCAATATCTGGGTACAGTAGTTCCTTATCGCGATAATTTCTTTGCAGCCTTGAACAGTGCAGTCTTCAGTGATGGTACGTTTGTATATATTCCCAAGGGAGTCCGATGCCCGATGGAATTGTCTACCTATTTCCGTATCAATGCTACTAATGTAGGTCAGTTTGAACGAACCCTCATAGTATGTGATGATGGGGGGTATGTCTCATATCTGGAAGGATGTACGGCTCCTATGAGAGATGAAAACCAACTTCATGCGGCTATCGTTGAGATTGTTGTCAACGAGAAGGCTGAAGTAAAATATTCCACTGTCCAAAACTGGTATCCGGGTGATGCGCAGGGAAAGGGTGGAGTATACAACTTGGTGACCAAACGGGGGCATCTTCGCGGGGCTGGCAGCAAATTATCATGGACCCAAGTGGAGACGGGTTCAGCCATTACATGGAAGTATCCCAGTTGTATTCTTTCTGGAGACAATTCACAAGCAGAGTTTTACTCGGTGGCTGTTACCAACCACTATCAGCAAGCAGATACGGGTACCAAGATGATTCATGTAGGAAAGAATACAACAAGTACCATTGTCAGCAAGGGAATCTCTGCAGGAAATAGCCAGAATTCTTATCGAGGACTGGTTAAAGTGGGTGCCAAGGCGGAAGGGGCACGTAATTATAGTTCTTGTGATTCTTTGCTTTTGGGAAATAAGTGTGGAGCCCACACTTTTCCATATATGGATGTACAGAATGACAATGCAGTCATCGAACATGAGGCTACTACGTCCAAGATATCAGATGACCAGTTGTTTTATTGTAACCAGCGTGGCATTGCGCAAGAAGATGCAGTAGCACTTATTGTAGGAGGATATGCCCGTAATGTTTTGGACAAGTTGCCGATGGAGTTTGCCGTAGAAGCACGTAAACTGTTGTCAGTTTCCCTTGAGGGATCAGTGGGATAATATTTCTTTACTATGGAACAAGTACTGATTATCTTTGTTCTCGTTTTTTTTAATGCCTATTTTTCCCTGTCGGAAGTGGCATTGATATCAGCTCGCAAAAACAGGCTTGAACTGGATGCCAAAGCAGGAAGCCGGGCAGCCCGTATGGCGTTGAAGTTGCAAGGAAATCCTGATCTGTATTTATCGACTGCTCAGATAGGTATTACCATAGTCTCTATTCTGACAGGTATTTATTCTAGTGCAGAACTCAGTGATGACTTGTCACAGGTGTTTGTGGGATGGGGTGTCAGTGAGTCGACTGCAGACTGGGCTGCAAAAGGTACTATTCTGTTTGTTGCTACTTATCTGCAATGCGAATTGGGTGAATTGTTTCCCAAACGTTTGGGAATAGATATGGCAGACTCAATGGCACGGATGTGTGCTCCTTCCATGCTTTTCTTTTCGCGTGTCATGAAACCATTTGTATGGTTGCTTTCTGTGAGCACCGAGTTGCTGATTCATGTGTTGAGTCTGCAGAAAGAGGACAAGCGTGTGACAGAAGAGGAAATCATATCTGTAATTCAGGAAGGAACTGCAAGTGGAGAAGTGGAGCAGGTGGAGCAGGACATCATGGAACGTACGCTCGCCTTGGGAAATCAGCGTATCAGTTCGCTGATGACCTATAGGACGGATATTGTCAGTCTGGATGTCAATATGTCGTTGATGGCTATTGAGGACGTAATCCAGAATACTCCGTTTGCCAATTACCCAGTTGTGGATGGTAGTCTGGACAACTTGTTGGGACTTATTTCATTGAAGGACCTGGTGATGCGAATGAATAAACCAGATTTCTCCCTTCGCCATCATCTCCAACAACCTGTGTATCTTCCGGAGAACATTACAGTATACAAAGCTTTGGAACATCTCAAAAGAAGCCATTACCATGTTGCAATGATTTGTGATGAATATGGTGATGTAGAAGGTATTCTGACCTTCCGGGATATACTGGAGGCTTTGGTAGGTACTATTGAAGACAATAAGGGAGATTTGGAAATCATAGAGCGCAAGGATAAAGTGAGTTGGGTGGTTAGTGGTCAATGCTCCTTTTTTGACTTCCTGGATTATTTTGACGAGTCAGCAGACAACGGCGGAGATTTCAATACCATTGCAGGGTTGATACTATTGCTATTGGATAGGATACCCAAGGTGGGGGATGAGTGTACTTGGCGTTCTTTCCGTTTTCGTGTGATTGAAATGGATGCCAATCGAATAGACAAGATACTAGTTACCCGTCTGTCTGATAGTTCGGAAGAAAGTCTTTAGATATTGGAAACAGGCAAGAAAGAATGTCTAGGGCAATCTTTCTGCCAGTTATCACGAGGAGAAATCTAACTTCCCGTATCTGTTTCTTTTGCAATGGATATTTTGTGGGACTTTGATGTATGATTTGCTTTGAAATGCAACATTTGATAAGAAGGAAATCGGATTTTTGACAGATAGTCTTTTGATACCTCGCCGAGTTTCATTATCTTTGCAAATCATTATTATGCACAAATATGGGTAAAATAATTGCATTGGCTAATCAGAAGGGCGGTGTGGGGAAAACCACTACGGCAATTAATCTAGCAGCTTCTTTGGCAACTTTGGAGAAGAAAGTTCTTCTCGTTGATGCTGATCCTCAAGCCAACAGCTCTTCGGGAGTTGGTGTGAATATGGAAGAAGTGGAATGCTCATTGTATGAATGTATTATTGGTGATGCTGACCCTCATGAAGCCATATATACCACCGATATTGAAAATATGGATATCATTCCCTCCCATATAGACTTGGCAGCTGCTGAAGTTGAGATGATGAATTTGTCCAATCGGGAATATATATTGAAAGGCCTGTTCAAAAAGGTGGAACAGGAATATGATTTTATTCTGATTGACTGTCCGCCTTCTTTGGGGTTGATAACTGTCAATGCTCTGACTGCATCCCATTCCGTTATTATACCTGTACAGTGTGAGTACTTTGCTTTGGAAGGAATCAGTAAATTGCTGAATACTATTCGCCTAATTAAGAAGAAACTGAATCCGGAATTGCAGATTGAAGGTTTTCTGCTGACTATGTATGACGGACGTTTGAGACTAGCCAACCAGATTTATGACGAGATGAAACGCCATTTCCAGGAATTGGTGTTCAAAACAGTCATTCAGCGCAATGTAAAACTTAGTGAGGCCCCCAGCCATGGTTTGCCTGCCATCTTGTATGATGCAGAGTCCAAGGGTGCATTGAACTATTTGAAATTGGCCAAAGATATCCTTAAGAAATAACTACCGCAACGATATTCAAATGGCAGTACACAAGAAATTTCCTGCATTGGGCAGAGGCCTTGATGCATTGATACCGACAGATAATCTAGAAACCAAAGGTTCTTCTTCTATCAGTGAGATACCCTTGGACCAAATCTACCCCAACCCTGAGCAGCCCCGTCGTGAAATGACAGAGGATACATTGGCAGAATTGGCAGATTCTATCCGCTCTATCGGAATTATCCAACCCATCACCTTGAGACAGAAAAAGGATGGAGGTTATGAGATAATTGCAGGCGAGCGCCGTTGGCATGCGGCCAAGATGGCCGGACTTACTGCCATACCAGCCTATATCCGTAAGGTGACTGATGAGGATGTGATGGAGATGGCCCTTATTGAAAATATTCAAAGGGAAGATCTCAATCCTATTGAAATCGCTTTGGCCTACAGCAATCTTATTGAAAAGGCACGCCTTACCCAAGAACAGGTAGCAGATAGGGTAGGCAAGAAGAGGGCTACTGTCGCTAACTATCTGAGATTGCTTAAACTTCCGGCACAGATACAGTTGGCTTTGCGTCAAGGAACAATTGATCAAGGACATGCCCGAGCAATAGCAGGTCTCTCTGACCCTTCTCTTCAAGTCAAGTTGTTCAAAGAAGTTCAAGAGAAGAACTACTCTGTGCACAAAATAGAGGATTTGGTCAAGGAACTGAATAGTGGCTCTTCTGTTCGTAGTGGTAGGAAAGTTATCAGTAACAAGAAAAAATTGTCAGAAGAGCATACCGCCCTTCAACAACAACTCTCCGTTTTCTTTTCAGCTAAAGTGCAGATGAATTGTGCTCCTAGTGGGAAAGGGCGTATATCAATTCCTTTCAATTCCGAGGACGATTTGGAACGTATAGTTGGCTTGTTGGGTCAAATGAAGAAATGAGGTTGCTATGGTAGGTATGAGGATGCGCTCCTTCGTTGGAAAACAATTGTCGTTGATGTTCTTCCTCTTGATGGCGGAGATATCTCATGCTTGTCCTGCTTTTGTAGATTCCGTTGCCCATTTGTCCAAGGATAGTGTTGTAGCTTCAACAGCCTTTATGGCGGCTTCTCCGATTAAGGTGGATACTTTAGGAATCAGTAAGGATAGCCTTCAGTCGCTTGTAGCTCATGCAGATTCCTTGGTGAATCAGATAAAGCGTCCCGTTAAGCTGACTCCTAGAGTACCCGATCCACAAAGAGCTTTGTGGTTGGCACTTGTATTGCCAGGTGGAGGGCAGATCTACAATAGGAAATTCTGGAAATTGCCGATTATTTATGGCGGTTTTGTGGGTTGTACTTATGCATTGATGTGGAACCAGCAAATGTACAAGGACTATTCTCAAGCCTATATAGATATTATGGATGATGACCCAAATACCAAAAGCTATCTGAATATGTTGCCCTATGGATATGACATATCAGGAAGGGAAGACCAGTTCAAGAACATATTCAGAAGGAAAAAGGATTTCTACCGTAAAAATCGGGACTTGAGTATATTCGCCTTCTTTGGAGTGTATATTCTGTCAGTGATAGATGCCTATGTGGATGCACAATTATCCACCTTCGATATATCTCCTGATCTTTCTATGAAAGTGGAGCCTACCCTTATTGAACAAAAGAATCTGTGTAATATGCACCGCTCTAAAGCAGTGGGAGTACAATGCAGTCTGACATTTTGATAATACGTATGAAAAAAATCCATCTGTTGTTTCTGTTCTTCTTGTCAGTTCCGTTTTTTCTGATAGCACAGAATACGGTCGATAAAGATAATCAAAATTCTTTCATCAATGAATTGCCGGAAGGAATGAAAGAGAATACCGATTCTCTGCTGAAGGCTTGGAATGCTCAGCAGTATTTTATTCTGGATACGGTTTCCCAACTGGCTAATATCAATCCTTATTTTGAAAAAGCGGTTTATGAAGATAGGCTCAAAAGAATTCCATGTGTAATGAATTTGACTTACAATGATATTGTCCAGCAATACATTGACCAGTACACCAATCGTCTGAGACGCTCTGTTTCCTTTATTCTTGGTGCAGCCAATTTTTATGTACCTATTATGGAGGAGGCAATGCTGTTTTATGGCATTCCTGTAGAATTGAAGAATTTGTCAGTAATTGAGTCGGCATTTAATCCTACAGCTAGAAGTCGCGTGGGGGCGGTAGGTCTGTGGCAGTTTATGCCGAGGACAGCAGTACGCTATGGATTGCAAATCAACAGTCTTGTTGATGACCGTTGTGATCCTATCAAGTCTTCCTATGCGGCAGCTCGTTATCTGAAGGATTTGTATGATATTTTTGGAGACTGGACACTGGTGATTGCTGCATATAATTGTGGTCCCAATAATATCAACAAAGCGATTCATCGCTCAGGAGGAGAGAAAGATTTCTGGAGAATTTATCCCTATCTACCTGCTGAGACACGAGGATATGTTCCAGCTTTTATTGCCGCCAATTATGTCATGAACTATTATGGGGAGCATAATATTCAGCCTTTCCGTGCACGTTTCTCGTCTACGACTGATACTATTCATGTGAATCGTGATGTTCGTATGGAACAGATTGCAGCGGTTTGCCAGATAGATTTGCAGGAAATCAAGGCACTCAATCCGCAATATCAGACCACTCTCATTCCAGGCTATCGTACTCCTTGCACCCTGCGTCTTCCACAGGAGCAAATGTTGAAATTCATAGATTTGCAGGATTCCATATATAATTATGGTGTACCTCCATTGCGTGAAGAGCAGACACGAATGCGTCCTGTCGTAGAAGTTGCTCCCCAGAAATCCTCTTCTTCCAACAGACGTTCTTCTGCGAAGACCATTACCATACGCTCCGGTCAGACATTGGGTGAGATAGCTGCCCGATATCATACGACGGTTGCCAAACTGCGTAGACTCAACGGACTCAAAGGCAACAATATCCGGGCAGGTAAAAAACTTCGGGTAAGATAGTCTTCGTTTTTAGCCAAACCGTAGATTCGTATTTATTCTTCGGAGAAAATGGAACAGATAGAAATAAACAAGGAAGAGCAGGAAGAAAAGCTCATATATGATGCTTTCCGCAAACTGCTGGATACCTATTTGGCATCCAATCATCGTAAGAATACGGATATTATTACCCGTGCTTTCCAGTTTGCCAAGCAAGCCCATAAAGGGGTTCGTCGTCTATCTGGTGAACCCTATATTCTACATCCTATAGCAGTTGCCCAGATAGCTTGTGAAGAGATAGGATTGGGTTCTACATCTATTTGTGCTGCTCTGCTGCATGATGTGGAGGAGGATACAGACTATACTTATGAGGATATACGCAATCTTTTTGGACAGAAGGTAGCTGATATTGTAGAGGGACTGACCAAAATATCGGGTGGTATTTTCGGAGACCGGGCTTCTCTTCAGGCAGAGACATTCAAGAAACTTTTGCTGACCATGAGTGACGACATACGTGTCATTCTGATAAAGATATCAGACAGACTGCACAATATGCGTACACTCAGTAGTATGGCTCCTAATAAACAGTACAAGATTGCAGGTGAAACGCTATACATCTATGCTCCTTTGGCCGATCGCTTGGGTCTGAACAAAATCAAGACAGAACTGGAAGACTTGAGCTTCCGCTATGAGCATCCGGATACCTATAAGTTCATACAGGAGAAATTGAAGTCAACAGAATCTGAGCGTGAATTGATTTTTGGTGATTTTACTCCTCCTATCAGAACTGCTCTTGACAAGATGGGGCTGAAGTATGAGATTACTTCCCGAGTCAAGAGTCCTTATTCCATCTGGCGGAAGATACAGGACAAAAAAGTATCCTTTGAGGAGATATATGATATTTTGGCTATCCGTATTGTTTTCCAACCTCTCAAGGAAGAGGAGGAAATCAATGAATGCTTCAATATTTATGTGGCATTGACGCAAATATACAAACCTCATCCTGAACGTACACGTGATTGGGTGAACCATCCGAAAGCCAATGGCTACCAAGGACTCCATGTTACATTGATGAGCAATCAAGGTAATTGGGTAGAGGTTCAGGTGCGTTCCCAGCGTATGGATGAAATTGATGAGAAGGGTGTTGCTGCCCATTGGAAATACAAGGATAGGAATAGAGTTTCGGATGAGGCAGATGAGAAGATAGATAAATGGCTTCATACCATTAAGGAAATTCTCAATGATCCTCAACCCGATACATTGGACTTGTTGGATACTATCAAACTCAACCTTTTTGCCAAGGAGATTATCGTATTCACCCCTAAGGGGGATATTAAGTCCTTGCCGGCAGATGCCACAGCCCTTGATTTTGCCTTTAGTATTCATACAATGTTGGGCACGCATTGTATTGGGGCCAAGGTCAATCATGTTCTGCAACCTCTCATGTATCGGCTGAAAGGAGGTGACCAGGTGGAAATCCTTACATCCAATCGTCAACAGGTGAAGCGGGAATGGCTTTCCTATGTTACCACAGCCAAAGCCAAAAGCAAGATTCAAGCATCTCTGCGCAGAATGGACCGTGAGATTCAGCATGAAGGCAACAAGATACTTCAGGTCTTTTTGGAACATAAGGATTTGGAATTCAATAGCACCAATATAGAGAAGTTACGCCATTATCACCATTTTCATTCACGTGATGAACTTTTGATGGCCATCGGTAATAAGGAACTGGTGCTTACAGAACAGGATGCTTCTTTTCTCAAAGGGAAGGGACTGTCCACATGGCGTCGTTTCTTGCCTTTCAAGAGCAATAAGGTACAGGAAAATGAAGAAGAGAATCATGTTGATTTCCTTTCCTCGTTGGACCATAAGAAAGTACTCACCCTTACAGATAGCAATATCCATCAGTGTGTCATTGCTGACTGCTGCCAACCTATTCCTACTGATGATGCCTTAGGGTATATTGATGCCTCTCTTGGACGTCTAGTCATTCACAAGCGTCGTTGTGATGAAGCTACACGGCTCAAGAGCAATTTTGGTAACAATATCATTGCCGTGAAGTGGGACATGCACTCTACATTGTTTAAGGCTTGTATTGCCATCATCGGAATTGACAAGAAAGGAATCCTTCTTCAGATTGCCAATACACTCTATACCCAGGAGCATATCAATGTGACAGCCTTGACGATAGAGAGCAAAGACGGTGTTTTTGAAGCTACTATCAATATTATGGTACACAATACAGATGAGGTGAATAACATCTGTACTTCGTTGAAAGAGATAGAGAATATTGTCAAGGTATATAGAAAAGACTGAGAAATCTTTTTTTTCTCTTTCCGATTTTATTCTTCCTGGCCAGAAGTTAGCGAAGAAAGGTTTTTTCTGAATGTAGCCAATTCTTCTCTCATCTGTTTGAGTCGGTCAATAGCTTCCGCTACGTTCATGGCTCCGTCCTTGTTCTTTTCCAATACCTTTCTTGCAGCCGCCAGTTTCAGACCTCTTACTTTGACGAGGTGGTAGATGATGCGCACTGTTTCAATGTCTTCTTTGGTGTATTGACGTATATTCCTTCCTGCCTTATGAGGAGCCAGTTGAGGAAATTCGGTTTCCCAAAAACGCAACAATGATTCGGTGACACCGAACTGCTCGGCTACTTCACTGATGGAATAGTACATCTTCAAGTCCTTGTTTGTGTTGAGTGCCATGATAAGGGGATATTGTAGTGGACCGTTTTTTTTGTTGGCATAAAGGGGATAAGAGCCTAAATGCTTTTGCAAATATACAGAAAAACAACTAACTTTGCATTTAATATTCCTAAAAAGTTTGTTTCGTATATGACTGCAAAAGAAATAAGAGAATCATTTGTACAATTCTTTGCTTCTCATCAGCACCTTATAGTACCTTCTGCCCCCATGGTGGTCAAGGATGACCCTACTTTGATGTTTACCAATGCGGGTATGAATCAGTTCAAGGATATCATCTTGGGCAATTGTGAACCCAAGTCACGCAGAGTAACCGATTCCCAGAAATGTCTTCGTGTCAGTGGCAAGCACAACGACTTGGAAGAGGTAGGCCACGACACCTATCATCATACCATGTTTGAAATGCTCGGCAACTGGAGTTTTGGTGATTATTTTAAAAAGGAAGCCATAGGATGGGCTTACCAGTACTTAGTAGATGTTTTGAAAATCAATCCGAAAGACTTGTATGTAACAGTTTTTGAGGGAGCTCCTGAAGAGGGATTGTCTCGAGATGATGAGGCTGCAGGATATTGGGAAGCTTATTTCCCCAAGGATCATATTATCAATGGAAACAAGCATGACAACTTCTGGGAAATGGGGGAGACAGGCCCGTGTGGTCCGTGTTCCGAGATACATATTGACTCTCGCCCCGAAGAAGAAAAGCAAAAAGTACCAGGTGCCTCTTTGGTCAACAAGGACAATCCTCAGGTAATAGAGATATGGAACATTGTGTTCATGCAGTATAACAGGAAGGCTGATGGTTCTTTGGAACCATTGCCCAATAAGGTGATTGATACTGGTATGGGCTTTGAACGTCTTGTCCGTGTTCTACAGAACAAGAATTCCAATTATGATACAGATGTCTTCCAGCCCCTGCTGAAATCCATTGGTCTGTTATGCGGAATGGAATATGGTGCATCAGAACAGACTGATATCGCCATGCGTGTCATTGCTGACCATATCCGTGCCATTGCTTTCTCCATAGCCGATGGCCAGTTGCCCAGCAATGCCAAGGCTGGATATGTTATCCGTCGTATTCTGCGCCGTGCTGTTCGTTATGGTTATACTTTTCTCCATTTTCAGGAGGCATTCCTCTATAAATTATTGCCTACACTCATTGATGAGATGGGGGAGGCGTATCCGGAACTTGTTGCCCAAAAGGTACTTATCGGCAAGGTTATTCGTGAGGAGGAGGATGCTTTTCTCCGTACTCTTTCTACAGGTATCAATATGCTGGATTCCATCATGGAAGATACCCGCAAGGCAGGCAGTACTCAGGTGAGTGGACAACAAGCATTTACCTTGTTTGATACTTTTGGCTTCCCCTTGGACCTTACCGAACTGATTTGTCATGAGAATGGCTTGACAGTAGACCTTGATGGTTTCCATGAAGAAATGGAGAAACAACGCAATCGAGCTCGCAATGCTGCTGCAGTGGAGACAGGCGATTGGCAGGTACTTCACGAAGGTGAAACCTGCTCATTGGCTTGGGATCAGACAGAAGCTCCTTGCCGTATTCTTCGTTACCGTAAGGTAGAACAGAAGAAAAAGGTATTTTACGAAATAGTTCTCGACCGCACACCCTTCTATGCAGAAATGGGTGGTCAGGTTGGTGACCAAGGCAAATTGTTCAATGACAAGGAAATCGTAGAGATTTTCGATGTGAAGCGTGAAAACAATCTTCCAGTTCATCTGGCAAGTCGTATGCCGTCCTGTCCTGAAGCAGAATGGACTGCTTGCGTAGATGTGGAAAGACGTCATAAGAGTGAAGCCAATCACACAGCCACTCATTTGCTTGACCAAGCACTACGTGAGGTTTTGGGCGATCATGTTACTCAAAAGGGTTCTCTGATAACTCCCGAACTACTCAGATTTGACTTTTCTCATTTCCAAAAGGTCACTCCAGAAGAGATACGTCAAGTAGAGCGCGTTGTCAATCGTCTTATTCGTGAGGATATCGCTTTGCAGGATCATCGTGATGTGCCTATTGATGAAGCCCGTAAGATGGGAGCTATTGCCCTGTTTGGTGAGAAGTACGGTGACAAGGTACGTGTCGTACAGTTTGACAAGAGTGTAGAATTCTGTGGAGGTTGCCATGCTTCTTCAACGGGTCGTATAGGTCTGTTCAGTATTATTTCAGAAAGCAGTGTAGCTGCAGGCGTACGTCGTATTGAAGCCGTAACAGGTGAGATGGCAGAAGAAAGGTTGTTCCAGATGCAGGATATTTTGACTGATCTTCGTGAAGTGTTCCAAAGCAAGGACCTTCGTGATGCTGTCCGTAAGAGCATAGAAGAGAATGCTCAACTCCGTAAGCAGGTGGAGGCTTCAACCCGAGAGAAACTAGAGAAGATGTGCAATGACATTATCGGTGCGTCATCAGTTACCAATGAGGGAATCCGAATTGTCAGTCATGTATTCCGTCAGGAGATTCCAGCACAATTTGTCAAGGATATAGCTTTCCAGATTGAACATCGTGTGCCTGAGAGTACACTTTGCGTATTGGGCAGTTGTTATGATAACAAGCCCCTAATTACTGTAATCATTAGTAAAGACTTGGTGGAAAGCCATCATCTTCATGCAGGCAATTTGGTACGCGAAGCTGCCCGTCTTATTAAAGGTGGAGGAGGTGGAGCACCTCATTTTGCCACAGCTGGTGGAAAGGATATTTCAGGAATTAAGGATGCTGTTGCCTGTGTGGTAGAATTAGCAGGAGTCTGATTTCTTTTCTCTTTACAATCAAGCAATTGATGTCAAAATACACGTTGGCTTCAATTGCTTGTGTTTCTAGGAGAGGAAGCGACTATATGGTTAAAGAGAGAGAAAGAAAAGGGTTAATTTTTTGTTAACTGGAAAATATATATTGTTCTATGGCACTATTTGACAGGTATTTGAGTCGTGGAGATTTTCGTTTTTCATGTATGTTGGCTTATTACATGACTTGGTATTATGCATTGCAGCATACATTATTCTCTTTTTATATATTGGCCAGAATTGTATTCTATTTTCTAGTATGCTGGTTGCTATTTGGCTTTTTGCTTTTTGCCTTGGCGAAATGGAGGGGCAAGTCAGCATTCGGAAAGCCGGTTCTATGGTATTTCCCGTGGAAGGCAGTATGTCTGATTGCTATCGGCTTAAGTCTTTTCGTAGGAGCTTCTTATGCGTTTTTTGTATGTTCCATGCCTCTTTCAAGTACATCGGTTCTGATTCTTTCTTTAGGTTGTTTGGGGAGCATAGCACTGATTATACTCTATTTGCATGCTCTTGTCAAGAAGGATTGACGTATATGGCTGATAGCACAAGGGGTAGGATTATTCTTCCGTTTGCTCTTTAGGCCAAGAGATAAGGTAGAGTTTTTGGGTGGGACGAGTGAAGGCAGTATAAAGCCATCTGTAATAGTTGATGTCAATACTGTCAGGTGGAAGCCATCCCTGGTCAAGAAATACGTTCTTCCATTGACCGCCTTGTGCTTTGTGGCAAGTTACTGCGTAGGCGAATTTTATCTGTAGAGCATTGAAGTTCAAGTCTTCCCGTATCTTTTTCATTCTTTCCTTCTTGCTTCTGATATCAGCATAGTCTTCGCTGACTCCCAGAAACAGTTGCTTCTCCTTTTCTGGAGATAGGGCAGGTCCATCTGTGTCCAGTGTGTCAAGGAGTACCCTCACGTGTTTTAGTTCCATATGGTCATAGTCAGGAAAGCATAGGGAGACATCAGCGAAATGCAGACCATAGAATTCCATGAATTGTTCTACATGGGTGATTTCTCCTATGTCGCCGTTGGCCAGGAAATTCATAGGGATACTATCTTCCTCTTTTTGCGCTTGGCTCTTGGCCTGGGTTTCCGTCCAGAAATAGTTGTTTCTTACCACCATGATTTTATCACCTTTCTGTATGATACCTTCCCTGTCGAAGAAAGTGCTGCGAATGCCTTTATTGTAAGCATTTGCCTGCTTGTTAGTGCGGGTCAGAACAATGGTGTTGTCTGTTCCCTCTTCGTCATAACTTTTCTGTAGCGTGTCAATGATTTCATCCCCGTATATCCTTTCCAGGTCAGGGAAATGGTTGAAGCGGATGATGGGTGGTAGGTAAATATCTCCCTCTTTCATCATACGACGCAGTTGTGTGGCATTGTAGAGAATGCCGCTTTCCTGTTCTTGTCTCAGTACTTCAGTCAATTGGAATCCACTGACATGGAAATCCAGTTGGGTGAGACTGGCTGGGGTGAGAGCTGGACTCTTGCTGTCACCTACTGGAGGCAACTGAGCATTGTCTCCTACAAAAAGGGCTCTGCATCCAGGTGAGCGATAGATGTAGTTGAGCAGGTCATGAAAGAGATTACCGCTTCCAAAGACAGAATACTCATCTGTGCGTGCGGAAATCATAGACGATTCGTCGATGATAAACAAAGCATTCTTCTTGTTGTTCCTGTCCAGGTCAAAGTGGGATTCCTCAGAAGTCAGTGTACGTTGGCGATAGATATGCTTATGGATGGTGTATGCCGTAGTACCGGCTGTTGTCGTGAATACTTTAGCTGCACGTCCGGTAGGAGCCAGGAGGACTACTTCCCGATGTATCTTTTTGAGTACTTTGACCAAGGTCGACACCATGAGGGTCTTACCTGTTCCTGCATATCCTCTTAAGATAAATACTCCCATGAGGTCAGGATTGAATAGAAAACGGCAAAGGTTTTCTGCTGCTTCCTGTTGTTTGCCAGTCAAGGGGTAGGGAAAATATTGCTGGTAGACATCCATGAAAGCTTTTAGGGGAACTGGTGTGGCTGGGGCAGAGGTCTGATGGTCGTCTGTATTTTCTGTCATGGATGTGTAGGGTTGTCTGTGTTTCCCGTTTTTTTGAAGAAAGAGAAATTGACACTGCCATATTCCCTATGCTCTATGAAAGAAGGGTGCTCTGTGAAGTCTTGTGTTTTCCCGTGCTCCAAGATAAAGATGCCTTCAGGCAGAAGCAACTCACTATTCAGTACCCTGTCAGGAAGTTCCCTCATTTCTTTTAGCATGTAGGGAGGGTCGGCAAAAATGATGTCATAGCCCCCTTGTGCTTTGTGGATGTATTTCAAGGCATCTGCATGCAGTACAATAGAGGCTTCTTCCTCTAGTTTTTTCATGATACTTCTGATAAAGCAGTAATGCTGATAGTCTTTTTCTACAGATACCACTTGGGTACATCCTCGGGAGAGGAATTCCAGAGAGATACTTCCTGTTCCGGCAAAAAGGTCCAGAACACGGGTCCCTTCGAAGTCAGTATAGGCTTTCAGTACATTAAACAGGTTTTCTTTGGCAAAATCTGTTGTGGGCCGTGCTTTGAAAGAGTGTGGTATTTCAAATCTCCGTCCCTTGTATTTTCCTGTTATTACTCTCATGCGGTTGTCATTTGTTTATTGGGTCAGAAAGCTTTCAGCAGAAGAGCTATCATGTCATATGGCAATTCATGGGCCAAGGTGGCTACATACCTGTTGAAGTCCTTTTCCATTTTCAAGGCGAAGGTATTGGGATAATACTTTCTTAAATGGTCCAGTAGTGCTGTGTTAAGAGGATGAATGCCCGTGAGGTAGATTTCGTCTATGGTGGGTTGAATGTTCCACTGTTGCAGGAAGTTCATCAGATAGTAGAGAGCATTCATTGCTTCCTGCGTCCCGTCAAAGGAGTTGAGTAAGGATATGTTTCCTTCCCTGAAGGCGGCCAGAGTCATCTTGTCCTCTTGGATGTTGACAAATACTTTTCCTGCTTTTTCTGTGGGTTTGCATAGTGAAGACCAGTGAAGCAATATGGGCATTTGGGTACTATGGAGGGTAATGTAAGGGAAAGCTTCATGCAGTACATGCTCCAAGTCTTTTTCAATACAACCCAGCATCACGGCATTCTGCATGGGGAGCATATCGTAGAAGACCCTCTTCCTGCCTTTGGCTGAATCGGGAAGGTTATAGAGGTATATTGTTTCCATCTCCTCGTCGTCAAACTCGTTGAGTGGCACTAGAGTTACTGGACAGTCTATGCAGGCGAATACTTGGGAGAAATCACCTTTTGCTAGCGGTTGTCTTTTCAGTGCTTGGAGCATATTGGCGTTGAGAGAGATGCTCCCGTTAACAGGGAAAGTACTGAAATTAAGAGTGCTGTCCTTGATTCGGTCATAGCGGGCAAAGACAATACGGTCCTTGCTGATTCTAATGTAGAGCGTGTCACTGCTTCCAATGGTCATCGGCATAATAATGGCTGTATGTCGGTTCTTTTCACAAAAGTACAATTAATTCGTTGAAAAATATGGGTTCGTCGTCAGATAAGCCATAAAAAAATAATACATTTGCCGAGTAAAATGGTTCCAGTAAGATGATTTTGTGGATACTTCTTTCGCTGGCTGTACTCTATGTACTACTTGTAGTCATAGCCATTACGGCTGTGGTACTGGACAATCATCAGCCTGCTGAGACTATAGCCTGGGTAGTGGTAATTGCCTCAGTTCCCGTGTTAGGACTTCTGTTATATTTCTTTTTCGGACAGGATTTGAGGCGTGAGCGACTGTTTAGCAAGAAGAGTTTGGACCTTCTTACTCACAAGATGATGTCAAGGTATGTATCACAGAAAGGAAATTCAGATATCCCCAAGGAAGACATTCACTTGATCCGATTTATGAAAATGCATAATTATGCCTTCCCTTTCGTAGGCAATGATGTTCATGTCTTTACGGAAGGAGAAGATTTTATCGGGGATATGTTGCGTCATATCGGTCGTGCTACTCACCATATCCATATGGAGTTCTATATTGTAGAGGACGATCCTGTAGGCCGCCTGGTTCATGATGCATTGATGGATGCAGCAGGCAGGGGAGTCAAGGTGCGTTTTATTTATGATGATGTAGGCTGTTGGAATGTACCCCGTTCCTTTTTCCGAGAGATGGAGAAGGCAGGAATAGAAGTGGTTAGTTTCCTTCCTGTGCGATTCCACCGTTTGGCCCATCATATCAATTATCGCAATCATCGTAAGTTAGTAGTCATTGACGGCAAGATAGGTTATGTAGGAGGTATGAACCTGGCTCTACGCTATGTAAGACCCGTTCAAGGAAAAAAATGGTATGACACCCATATCCGTATAGAGGGAAGTGGTGTTTATGGTCTTCAGTTGCTCTTTCTTTCCAATTGGTTTTGGACAAGTCGTGAGATGGTAAATGCTCCTGCTTATTATCCTCCTTGCAGTGCTTCCTCCAATTCAGGAGTATTGTTGCAGATAGTATCTTCTGTTCCTTTTAGCAATTGGCCTGCTTTGATGATGGGTTATTGTAAAGCCATCCATAATGCGCGTAAGAGAGTACTGATACAAACTCCCTATTTCATGCCCACACAGTCCTTGATAGAGTCATTACAGACAGCAGCGATGAGTGGTGTACAGGTGCAACTCATGGTACCTGAGAAACCAGGAGGCTTTTGGATGACATGGTGTAATCAGTCCTATTTTGGAGATATGCTCAAGGCAGGGGTAGAGTTATATACCTATCTGCCTGGGATGATGCATGCCAAAATGATAGTGGTAGACGACCGGTTTGTTTCCATAGGTTCTGCCAATATGGATTTCCGTAGTATGTTAGACACGTTTGAGGCATGTGCCTTTATTTATGATGAGGGATTCTGCAGACAGATGCAGCAAAGGTTTTTTGAAGCACGCAAGGATTGTAAGAGGATAGACCTGCAGACATGGCGTTCGCGCAGTTTGCGCCGCCGTTTGATAGCTTCTTTTGTCAGAATCTTCTCGCCTATGTTCTGATAGCCTCAGTTGCCATTACTCGAACAGGTTGTCATTTCAGCTTTTCCCGTATTTCCAGATTATCGTGTCGGTATTCTCCTATGTTTGGGAATTGTTTGGTTTTTCTGATTTCTTTTTTTGATGAGTGAGGATGTCTGGTGAGAAGTGTTGCTTGGTTATGTACATCGGAGTATTTATTTGGTCAGTAGTTTTTTAGAGGGCAGAAAGTATGATTCTGCTGGCGATTTTCATTTTATAGGGCGCAACAAGCTAAGGGAGATGCGCATCTCATTGATACCCGTCATCCAATAGAGCATGCACATATCTTTGCATGGCCCAACATAAACAGGAGGGTCTTTGTGGCAGGTGTCTGTTGATTCAGTATGACTTTTACTATGCTTTCTGCTATTTCAGTTGATGAAGAGAAAA
>JALERS010000038.1 GCA_022763905.1 Prevotellaceae bacterium
ATGTCCTACTTCAGTTCTTAATCTTAGTCTGTATCTGACCTGGATTTTTGGGGAAATTCTCTCTTCTTGTTATTGACCATTTCGTTTAACATCTTTCGGTCGAATTCATTGTCCGCATTCAACAACCTCAGATATTTGTAGGGTGAAAGTACTTTGAGGAATTTTTTCTGATAGTCTGTTTCTAGTTTGAGATTGGCATACTGCAGTTCACGAATTTGACGCAACACAATCAAACACTGTTTGGAAGACGTATGAGCATTGATGCTGTTACGCAGATTGCGTATCTTCATATCATTGTTGCGTTGAGCCGTCTTTAGTTGGTGGATATATGCAAGAACCGTTTGAGCTTCCTCTGGTGAAAGGGGAATAGTACGGACGAAGTATGCTTCCTTTTGCTTCTTGAATTCTTCCTGAGAGAAAGAAGAACGATTGTTATGATGAAATGGTCTTCTATCTCTGTTGTCCCTGGAATGGAATTTTTGGGCAGAAATAGGCAGTTGTGAGAATGAAAGGCACAGGATGGCTGTGAAAATGTAGGCAAATAATTTCATCAGATTTTGAGTTGGGTGATTTGTGGATTCCCTATTGCTATTTGGGGGCGTATTGTTACGTTTTATTCAGATGATTCACTAGTTACATAATAATAGATGTCAGAAGACTGAATACGGGTATAGTCGCAGAATTCATCAATCAATTGTCCTGATTCCTTGGCAGAAAGGACTTGTGACGTCGGGTCAGCGTTTATGTTGCGGTCTGTAAGGGTAAAGACATAGAAAACTGCACAAAAGATGGCAACAGCAGAAAAAGCAACAATCAAACGGGTCTTAAACTGCATTCTGAATATGTTGGCAGGCTTCTTTCTCGTTTGAATTTCTGGCAGTTCAGCCATGAGACGTGAATGAAAATCCTCGAAATAACCTTCAGGTACACGAAAGGGGCTCTGATTAAGGGATGAGTGTTGGTTTAGGTCAATTTTTTTCATGAGCATCCGTTTGTTGATAAGACATTTGCGATTGAAAAAGGTTTAATTATTAGTAGCGAGGATACTTTCGATTTTTTTTACTGCAATATGATAAGATGCCTTGAGAGCACCTACAGAAGTTTCTAATATTTTACTCATTTCTTCATATTTCATGTTTTCGAAATATTTCATATTAAATACTACGCGTTGTTTGGGTGGCAGACTGGCCAACGCTTTTTGTAGACAGATTGCTGCTTCATCTCCGTCAAACCATGGATCACTCTCTAGCATGGATACAGGGGGCGAGTTGGGAGTATCAATGGGGATGGTTTCCTTTTTGTGGCTAAGGAAAGTGAGACTCTCATTGATGGCAATTCTGAAAAGCCATGTCGATATCTGGCTGTCAGCTCTGAAATCGTCAATATGGGTCCATGCTTTGATGAACGTGTCTTGAAGGATATCATCAGCATCTTCATGCGAGACCACCATGTGTCGGATATGCCAGTATAGTCTGCGAGAATATCGTTCCACCAATATGCTAAAGGCTTCTCTGCGCATGGAGACATCCTTGAGTTGAACGACCAGCTCGCTGTCGGTCTTGGTGCAGGGGGTGTGCATCTGTTGTATGTGTATGGATGATGTTTTTTATATTGGACAACAGAGAAGGCAAAAGGTTTAAATGTTGATTTGTTTTTATTGTTATTTGATGGTACTGAATGAGATGGTAGACTGTTATATGTATGGTCATTAGCCATGATTCTCATGAAAAGGGAAATCTCTTTCATTCTACTGTTGGAATGGCGATGTAAGGGGATGGAAGCATATGGATTCTTTGAATAGGAAAGGATTGTGGATATTACTCTCATGGAATTAATTTTAAAAGATTTGACGCGCAATGAGGTCATCGTAGTCGTAAATATCACGATAAAAAGTGACATCACCTACCGGAGAGGGGAGGCAGGTGAAATAAGTGATATGGATGGCCACATCTTTTTCTAATGCAATTGATTTCAATGGTTTTATGCTACCATTGCCATTAAGGTCATCTTCTGTGCTGGATACACTTTCCTCTATTCGTTCTATAAACTTAGGGCCTTTGTAGCCCAAAAGATATTTGACAAGAGACATGGGATGTTCTAAACGTATGCATCCGTGGCTGACCAAGCGCGATTTGCGGGCGAATGCTGCTTTATTGTCTGTGTCGTGTAGATAGACGGAGAATGAATTGGGAAATCTGAATATGATGCGTCCAAGGGAATTTGTATCTCCACGATCTTGGCGAATGATGTATTGACCGGATTTCAGCATGGCGGAGGTGATATTCATTGGACTGATTTCCTCAAGAGTCTGGCAGTGGAGGATATGGTAATGATTGCGCTGGAAATAGGATGTATCGCCTAGATGGTTGGGGATAATTTCTCTGCGGATGATGCCTGGGGGGATTATCCAATAAGGATTGAGGTCAATGCGGCTCAGATGACTATAGAGTAAAGGTGTCTTGTGCCTATTTGTGCCAATGCATACTCTCATGGAGCAGGAGGAATCGCAGCTTGAACTATATGCCAATAGCATCTGCGATGGAAGGTTGACTGTGAGGATAGTGCCTGCTTGTTCTTCTGGGGTGCGCCAACGGGCCCTTTCCATATTAACGGCGATAGTATTCTGTAAACGAGGGGAATATTGTTTCTGTTTATAGATGGTTTGCAACTGGGTATAGAGAGAATTACGGGGTTGTACTTCTTCCATTAGTCCAGTTATATGGTGTGTGCGGATGCAGCATAATACTTTTTGCAGGAAATTGTCGTTGGGTACAACTGTAGGAATGTCATATAGAGTTCGGAAAGGTGAAAGGGCTGAATCTGGATCTACATGGTCTAGGTGATTAAGCATCTTGTAAGGATTGGTGAATCCAAAAGCCTGGCCGCACGCATAACGTAGGCAACTTCGGGTGAGATAATATTCTACATAGGCCAAAGAACGGCTGGCACCATGAGGGTTGTCAAATTGTAGGGTACGGATACGTTGCAGTTGTTCCTTTAATTGTTTGACATATACTTTAGAAGGGGAGATACCCGCTTCCTCAATGCGTGATAACCATGAGAGGATGGTATCGGCTTTTTTGTCAACACCCAATCGGTTAATCCAGAGGTAAGGATGTCTTTCGGCATAATAGCGATTGCATGCCAAATCGGGAAAACTGGTATCTCTCTCACTGAGGCGCAGGGAGTCAATGATATGGTGGATAAGTTGGGGCGATGATGCAAAATTCGGATTGCGTAAAAGGGCTGTGGTTTGTAAAGAGAACCGTTCAAAAGGATGTGTGGACTGGTGGGAAGGACGACAAGAACAGAACAGGCTGAATAATAACAATGCCGGCATGAATGTGCCGGCGTGAAGGGAATAATGATGCCTGTTGGAATATCTAGCGTAGAGATATCTTACGCACAATTTTATCTTTGTCATCTTGGGAATATACTTTCAAGATGTATATGCCCTTGGGTTGATTAAGACTTACAAGTTTGTCCTCACTATCAATATGTCCCGACCAGATACATACACCTGTGACATTATAAATCTTTACCTTAAATCCAGAGGCATTTTGGATACGTACTGACTGTCCGCTAACCAAACACCGAATGGCAATGGCTCCCTGTTCTGAAGGACTGCTTGAACCGATCATTGCACTATCTGCACTGACTGGAAAAGTTAGTGCCATCAGCAGGAAGAAGGATGTGATAATGCTTTTGAATGTCATAGCTATATATCATATGCGCTACAAAGATAAGAGCAAATTATGAATTATCCAAATATTGGATGGAAAAAAAGCAAATGATATTGATTTTTAACTTATATGTTTACCATCATTCCCTCTATAGCACCGACAGTGGCAGGAAATACTCGCTTGGCTTCTTCTATATGCATATGGGGTGTATCATAGCGTGCGGAGTAATGGCCGATGATAAGTTGGTTGGCATGGGCATCTCTTGCTATTGTTGCTGCTTGGGTGGCTGTAGAATGGTAATACTTTTCGGCCATTAAACGTAAATCATCGGTATAGGTGGCTTCATGATAGAGTGTATTGACTCCATCTATCAAGGGGCAAAGGTCGGGCTGAAATAGGGTATCTGAACAGTAAGCGTAACTGCGGGGTGCGGAAGGGGGAGTGGTAAGTACGCTGTTAGGTACAAGAGTGCCGTCTGCCTTTATCCAGTCGGCTCCCTGACGAATATTGTTTATTTCCGATAATGGTATATGATGAAAATCTATCATTCGGCGGTTAATATGTGGAAGTGAAGGTGTTTCTTTGAACAGGAATCCGCAACAAGGAACTCTGTGATTGAGGGGCAGGGTGAATATTTCCATTGATCGGTCACTATAGATGCATTGATATTTAGTGGTGTCAACGGGATGGAATATTACTTCGTAGGAGAGATTGTCACAAAATAGTCTCATTTGCTCATGGAAGGAAGATTCGAAGGCTATTGGTGCATAGAGATGAAGTGAGGATGTGCGTCCCAGCAGACCGAGGGTGGAGATAAGACCCATTAAACCAAAGCAGTGATCACCATGAAGATGTGAGATGAAAATGTTACGTAGTTTCATAAAATGGATTCCATAACGTCTCATCTGCATTTGTGTGCCTTCTCCACAGTCTATAAGCGACAGTTTTCCTCTGATATCTACAATCTGGGCAGAAGGATTATGTTGAAGGGTGGGTAATGCACTGCCGCATCCCAAGATGGTTACTTCAAATTTTTCCATGTGATTCTTCTGAAAGGATTCTCAGTGATGAAATTGAAATGCGGGAAAGAATTCAGAATCCTTTCCCGCATTTATTATGTAGAGCAACAGAATGTTACATAGCTTCTGTTGCGATAGAAGTCTCAGTGGGATTAGTTGTTACCGTTCTCCATCTGGGCCTTCAAGGCTGCTAGGGCGTCAAGATCGCCGAGAGTGGTTGATGCAGCCTGGTTCTGGATTTCAGGAATCTCGTTTTGAGGTTTGGCTGTTTCCTGTACCTTACGCTCCTTGTCTTCGAAAGTGCGGCTGTGGGACAGAATAATGCGACGGGTAGCCTTGTTGAATTCGAGAACCTTGAAAGGCAGTTTCTCATTAACTTGTGCCTTAGTCTTATCCTTTTTGATGAGGTGTTTAGGAGTAGCGAAGCCTTCAATGCCGTATTCCAGCTGGATGACATCACCCTTTTCAGACTCCTCAACGATAGTACCTTCATGAACAGAACCTACTGTAAAGATGGTTTCAAATACATCCCAAGGATTTTCCTCGGTCTGCTTGTGTCCAAGGCTGAGACGACGATTTTCTTTGTCTATCTCCAGAACAATTACTTCAATGTCTGCTCCGATGCTGGTTATTTCAGAAGGATGTTTAACTTTCTTGGTCCAACTGAGGTCAGAGATATGGATGAGACCATCAACACCTTCCTGCAGTTCTACGAATACACCAAAGTTGGTGAAATTGCGAACCTTGGCTATATGCTTGCTGCCAACAGGGTAGGTTTCATCAATGTTCTTCCAGGGATCTTCAGTGAGTTGCTTGATACCCAAAGACATCTTGCGCTGTTCACGGTCAAGAGTGAGGATAACAGCATCAACCTCATCGCCTACTTTCATGAAGTCCTGAGCGCTACGCAGGTGAGAACTCCAACTCATTTCTGAAACATGGATAAGACCTTCTACACCGGGAGCTACTTCGACAAATGCTCCGTAGTCAGCCATAACAACTACCTTGCCATGAATCTTGTCACCTACCTTGAGGTTTTCATCCAAAGCATCCCATGGGTGAGGAGTGAGTTGCTTGAGACCGAGCTGGATACGTTTCTTCTCGTCATCGAAGTCGATGATAACAACCTTGATTTGCTGGTCGAGTTCAACGACATCGTGTGGGTCATTGACACGTCCCCATGAGAGGTCGGTGATGTGGATAAGTCCGTCTACGCCGCCCAAGTCAATGAATACGCCATAGGAGGTGATGTTCTTGACAATACCTTCCAAAATTTGGCCTTTCTCGAGCTTGCTGATGATTTCTTTTTTCTGAGCTTCAATCTCTGCTTCGATAAGAGCCTTGTGGGATACTACTACATTCTTATATTCCTGATTGATTTTAACTACCTGGAATTCCATGGTCTTACCTACGAAGATATCGTAGTCACGGATAGGCTTCACGTCAATCTGGGAACCGGGCAAGAATGCTTCAATACCAAATACATCGACAATCATGCCGCCTTTGGTGCGGAATTTGACAAATCCCTTGACTGTCTCTTTGCTTTCGAGAGCCTTGTTGATTTTGTCCCAACCTTCTTTTGCGCGGGCCTTCTTGTGGGACAGGATAAGTTGGCCTTTCTTGTCTTCTTCCTTTTCGATATAAACCTCTACTTTATCACCGATTTTCAAATCAGGATTGTAGCGGAATTCATTGGCGTTGATAACGCCATCGGATTTATAGCCTATATCAACCAGCACTTCGCGCTTGTTGATAGAGATCACGGTGCCTTCCACTACTTCGTGTTCTGCCACTTGCTTGAAAGATTCGCCGTAGGCTTTTTCAATCTGCTCTTTTTCTCCTACTTCGGCTGAGCCGCCTTCGAAGGCTTCCCAATCAAAGTTTTCATCAGGAGTGATGTTCTTTAAATTGTTCATTAATAATTAAATAAAATTGTTACTTGATAAGTTGGACTTTATGTTAAAGTTTCACGCAGGTGCAAAGTTAAGCATTTTTTTTCTTCTTAGCCCTTGTTCTGCTCTCTTTTTCTTGTAGATATATTTGATTTTGACTTTGAAATGCGTATCTTCGCACTACTTTTTCTATAATTTGAAAAGTTCGTATATTATGAAGAAACATCAGAGATTATTCGGTGGGTGGTTGTGTTTACTACTCTTGTTGCTTGTCTTTCATGCTTGCGGAAGCGGAAATGGCCGTACTGATGCATATAAAGATGTCAAACAGGATACCAACCATATAATTATTCAAGTGAAGGATAGTACTCTTTATGGCGTAGCTGGAGATTGTGGTATGAGTACCTTTTGTCTGATTACCGATGATGGAGATACTATCTTGGTGAGTCGAAATAGTGAGGATGGTACCTATGGAACTATCATTGGAGATTTGAATCTTGGCAATCGGTTCTGTTTGACGCCTTCTCCTGATAAAACTTTTCTGTTGCAGGCTATTAACTTGACACAGTTGATGGAATTTCTGCCTAATTGTCGTGTTTTGAATGGCAAAGTTTTTTTACCAGGTAGTAATAGGGAAAGAGCGGATACACTTACTATTCTCTCGTTGTCTGCCGACTCTTTGGTCTATTGCGACCATTTGGGTAAAAAATATATTTGTAGATGAGTGCAGTATAGTACGAATACTGTTGTGATTTTATTAGAAACTCAGAATATAATAATAATTGAGACTGTGCAGTCCTAATCGTTTAGGGCACAGCCTCAGTGGTGTAAAGAACGGGATGTAGTATTGTCTTCTTCTCTTTAGAATGTTGACGGATGCCATTGGCAGAGCACGCAATCCCCCTTAAAGAAAGTTATTGTTCCAATAGATGTCGGGTGACAATGTATTTAGGCTTCAGATGTGGAGTGGTATTTTATAAGTCCGTCCATGGGGCCTTTTTCAATTGTTCCTATTGTAAATCCTTCTATACGGGCAGCTTCTTTTAATTCGTTTTCATAAGAGAATGCGAGACCTCCAATAAAGTTGACTGGCATTTCAGGATGGCCGTAAGGGGCGATACAGCGTGAGAAAAATGAACGGAAGTTACGGATAGCCAGTTCTTTCAACATGGGTTCCTCGTCTTTATGACGGGTTATGAAAGGTGCCATGCTGGCAAGGAAACGACTAGGCATAGGCTTTTTGTAGATGTTGTCTAGGAAATCTGCTTTAGTGAGTCCGGTCTCTTCAAAGAATAGGCGTGTAAGAGATTCTGGTAACAGACCTTTTAAGGCGTCGGCTACAAAGAGTTTACCAAGTACAGCTCCACTTCCTTCGTCTCCCAGGATGTATCCCAAGGGGGGTGTGTTGGCTACCATGTCTTTTCCATCATAATAGCAACTATTGGAACCGGTTCCAAGTATGCATGCAATGCCTGGCTTATGTCCACAAAGTGCACGGGCTGCTCCCCAAAGGTCTGACATTACTACGATGGTTGAGCTCTTGGGGAATGCTTTCTGTAACAGGCCTTTCATGATGATACATTTCTCAGGAGTACATCCTGCACCATAAAAATATATGTCAGCGCCATTAGCTTCAGCCGGCAAATTTGGGATTAGCTCATTGGTCAGGATATTGCCAATGGCTTCTTCGCTGGCATGAAACGGGTTCATGCCCAAGGTAAAAACACGAGCTTTAATCTGATGATTGTCTACGAGGGCCCAATCGGTCTTGGTGGCACCTCCATCTGCGATGAGATACATGTGTGAATGGTATTATGATTGTTGTTGATTAATATGATTGCTGTTTACATGGAGTGATGCATTGTCTCTGACAAAATATGTTAGTAGAAGGGTGAGGATTCCGGTGAAGGTGACTACTATAAAGAAGACTGGATATCCCATGGATGTCTGTAGATATCCAGAAAATATATTGGGAAGCATGATGCCTAGGGCCAACCAGGCTGAGCAGATATCATAACGTTCCTGACCGCAGGTGTCATGGGAAACAAATCCCATGACATGGCGAGTAAATGCTGCCATCCCGAATCCATAACCTAATTGCTCTGCAAAAAGCAAAGTGCAGACAATACCAAAATGAGTAGGATGCCAGAGGCTCATGTAGATATAGACACAGTTGGGGATGACAAGCGAGAGTGCCATCATCCATTTCCAACGATGGAAAGCTCCTGAAAGGAGAATGTTCTTTCCAATAATACCTCCAATTACCCAACCTGCAATACCTATGGTGCCTTGGCCGAATCCAATTTGTGGCAGACTGAGACCCATACCGCCTTGTGAGACATTATCAATAAGAAAGAGTAGGGAAGTCTTGGACAAGAGTGCCTTGGGTACATTGTACAACAAGATGAGGAGAAGTGAAATCAGTACCTTCTTCTCGGACATCAGGGATATTGCTGCTCGGGCATAGGCTGTAAAGGGACGGTATTTTTCAGTATTCTGTTGGGATGGTAGAATATAAGCGTGGTAGACAGAGGAAAGCACCATTCCCAATGATAGTATTACGAGGATAACTCTCCATGCTGGGACTATTTGGCGGAAATATATCTCCAAGATGCCTACAGCCATCAGAGTGATGCCCTGCCCCGTGACTAAAGATAGAGCATATGATTTGCTACTCACACCAAGATACTTGTTTTGTTCTTCTAAAGGAAGTATACTGGAATAATATACCTGTGAAGCTGTATCATGAATGGCGTTGCAGAAGGCCGTGAGCCAAAAGCAGGCCAGTACCCATTGACAAGCATGAGGAGCTTTGAGGGAAAAGGCTGCACTGGCTAAACAGATGCCAATGATGAGTTGCGAGGCAATAATCCACCAGCGATGAGAACGGAAACACCTTACAATCGGTATCCATAATGGACGGATAACCCAAGGGAGGAATAACCAACCTGTAAAAAAGGTGATGTCAGCATTGTCTATTCCCAAACGCTTGAAAAGCATGGTGGCAATGGATGTCACCAGGATATAAGGGATACCTCCAATGAAGTGGAGGGATGGAATCCAAGTCCACGGACGACTGGATGAATTCTGCATGAGTTATTTTTTGATGCCGTAAGAGGAATCAATCTTGATAAGAGTGGATACCCCGATTGTAGCTAGACAACACAACATGACGATAAGGAAGAAATTGACGTAACCTACTGCTTCCTGTAGATAGCCTGCTACCATACCCGGCAACATCATGCTCAGTGCCATGAAGGCTGTGCATATAGCGTAATGGGCTGTCTTGAATTCTCCTTCTGAAAAATACATCATATATAGCATATATGCTGTGAATCCGAATCCGTAACCAAATTGCTCAATGGCGATAGACGTGGCAATGGCAACTAGATTGGAAGGTTGGAAAATACTGAGATATACAAAACTGAGACAAGGTAACGTCATACATCCCACCATCCACCATAGAGAACCCTTCAGTCCTCTGGAAGAGGCGAACCATCCGCCTAGGATACCACCTATCGTTAAAAACAGGATACCGATGGTGCCGTAGACAATACCGACATCTTCGGTAGGCAATGCAAGTCCTCCCTTCTCAAGGGGTGCAACGAGGAATGGATTGATCATTTTGATAAGGAAAGCTTCTGGCAAACGGTAGCATAACATGAATAGAATGGCGATGAGTACTCCTTTTTTCTGGAAGTAGGTGATAAAGGTTCGTATGAATTCCCGAACAATTGTACGAACAGATACCTGACTTTCTCGGCTGGAGAGGGAAGATATATCATTGGCAGGACGGGGAACGAAGAAAATATGCCATAAGGTGAGGATGGCAAAAATGACGGATGTGATGAGTAATGTGAGTTGCCATGCCACAGGAATATTGTTCATACGTGATTCAAGGATACCTGCAATAACCAAGAGAACACCTTGGCCAAAGATCGAACTCAGTCGATAGAATGTGGAACGGATACCTACAAAGGATGCTTGTTCATGTTCGGAAAGTCCTAGCATATAGAAACCGTCAGCAGCGATGTCATGAGTTGCAGATGCAAAGGCAACCAAAATAAATATGAACAACATTACCGTGAATAGAGAGATGGGTGTCTGTCCTGAGGCTATAACATCAGCTGATGGATGAGGGATGGTTAGTGTTAGAAGAACGAAAGCAGCAGTCATAAGCAACTGCATGGCGATGACCCACCAGCGTTTAGTCTTGAATATGTCTACAAAGGGACTCCAGAAGGGCTTGATAGTCCAAGGAAGGTAGAGGAGAGATGTAAAAAGCGCCATATCTCCATTGGGAACTCCCATCTTGGTGAACATCATGACGGAGATGTTATTAACGAGAAAATAAGGGATTCCTTCGGCAAAATAGAGTGTGGGAATCCACATCCATGGGGAAATCTTTCTGTTGGTTTTCATTGGGGTTGCTGATGAGGAGGGTTGGTTGTTGTCAGTAAATTTTATTCAAGGTTGCTCCTTTATAATAATGGAGGAGGATATCTTTATGTGTGAATCCATGTGCTCCCATGACGGCTGCACCAATCTGACACATGCCTACACCATGTCCCCAACCTGCTCCTCTGAGGGTGAAATGCTGGGGTACAGGTGATTCTTTGCTCGTGTCAACGATAAAAGCAGAACTGTAAAGATGTGAGTTGGAAAGCATTCTACGAATCTCCAACTCCTTCCCAATAATGAGCGAGCGCTTGCTTCCAATTATTTTCAAACGTAAGATGCGTCCACTAGGTCCCCTTTGCAAGGGAACAAGGTCTATAATGTCTCCGAAGTCAATACCTGAATTGTGGGTAATCAGCGAACGGAGTTCTTCTTGAGTATAGGTGCAGGTCCATCGATAGAAATCTGTGGTTTCCTGATCATAGTCATTAAGTACTTGTGACAAGATTTCTTTGTCAGTAGTATTACATAAGGAGTCGGGTGAACTGGTTATCCATCGGTGGGCTTCTTTTTCTTGAGTGAGGTCTGGAATGGGAGATGTGTCGGGCATCGTGTCGGGCACAGCAGTAAGATAATCTACATGATGGTCGTCCCAACAGGTTTCGTAAGTTTCAGAGATGCCGCCACAACTTTTGCTGAAACGGGCATCACATATTTCTTCCTGATAACAGAGTACTGTGCCCCATGTTTCATGGATGGCTTGTTTTACGCTTTCTCCTGTGGCTTTTTGAATACCCTGATATCGTTGGCAGTGATCATCTGCACATACATCAAATAGAGTATGGTCATGGCGGTCACTCCAAGTGATGACTTCGTCGGTATTTGTACTGGGACAGCAAGGCCCTGTTGGGGGAGTGCTGACGACAGATGATAGGGCGGCTTTCCTGTTTTCCATTTGCCTAAGCAACCAACTTCTGCTGATAACTGCTGAAGCTTTGAGAAATTCTAAACTTGCAGACGCATTCATTTCACTGCTGATGACACTGGTAAGATACTCTTCGATATGAACATCATTGATAGCTGTCAATTTGTCGCCGTCAACGATGAATCGCAGTACTCCGGGAAAAATTTGCTCTTCCTTACGTTGCCAATGGTAGTCAATTCCGATGATGACGTCGGTCAGACAGAACAAGCTGTTTTTGTCCTTGGGGATGAATGTGAGTGAGGAGTAGACGGCTCCATTCCAGACAATACTGTTATTTTGAAGGATGACCGATTGTGTACCTGTGACATCAATGGACTGATTGTTGACGATGAATTCTCCTAAAAGGCGGAAGCGGATTTCTTCCCCAGTTATGATGCCTACGCTGACATAAGGGTGGTCTTTCCAGAAAGAGTGATCCATATGGATGAATATTGATTTTGTAATGGTGTGGATATGTCAGAGCAATTCTCTGAAATGGCTGATGAGACGGTTAGAGATGTCTGCGGCTTCATCTCTACTGATGCCTACCTCTTGAAGAATACTAATGGCATCATGAGCGGAAAGCCGATGGAAATCAGAAGAAAGGGGAGTGATAACTAGTCCGCCCATATCTAGACAGCCGGGACTTATTAAGCAACGGCTGTTGTCAGTAGCGTTATAACAGTTAGGACGATGCTTTTTGCGAGGAATGACACAGATTACTATGTGGTTATCTTCTTTCCATGAAAGGATATTTATATTGGGCTCGGTGTTGTTGCTGCAAGGTAGTACCTCAAAAAGGTGCTCCAACATATGCCCTGCTGTTTCGGGAGAAGATGCTTTAATGGCAATGAAGGGAACGATGTAGTCTTCCGATAGGTAGATGCCTTCGTCTCCCAAAGTAATGAGGGGATTTAGACTTTTAGAAATGAGATACCAGTTATATTGGAGAGGAATCTGTCCTTTTTCTCCCATTTGGAAATGCATATGGTCGGGTGCCGATGCTCCGCAATGGGCTCCGTTGTAAAAGAGTGTCATGGAAGGTAGTTGCCAAACCATTTGACAGAGGTCATCTATATGGTCTCGGATGGCTTGTGGGGTATGGTTCTGTGCGGAGATGGTGAAATGATAGCGTAGGATGGGGTAGGGGTTGACAGCCAGAAAATACTTGTGACAGAGATCTATATGCTGTTGTTGGACAGGCTGGTTAGCACTGCATAGGAAGCAAGGACGCTGGCTAAGTGAATTCTTGTCAATTGCTGCTGTTGTGGAAGATATGCGAGCCGGATTAAACTGGATATCAATCTCCTGATGGTCGCTGAATAGACGTCTTACCTGGATACGATCCAAGTCTTTGATACGCTCGCCGAATTCTGGCCATTCTTCAGTCTGGCTAACAAAGAAGTCCTTTATCTCTTTTTCGGTAATTTGTAGACAAATCATTCTGCTTGTTTTCAATTAATCATACAAATATAGGGAATTTCTTTTGGATTTTTGTCTTCTTGTCGCCATTTTTTGTGGTAGTAACCATTATATGTTCCTTTTGTTGTATTTTTGCAATGGCTTATGCAGCTGCAAGGCTGTTTTTGATAATTCTGTCATATATCCTTTTTAGACTCATGAAAGCATCAGATAATCGCAAGGATGATGGGCTTAAAGCTTTGGGTACGCCTACTTCTTATCGCATGGATTACGCTCCGGAAGTGTTGGAAACTTTTGTCAACAAGCATCCAGATAATGATTATTGGGTGCGTTTCAATTGTCCGGAATTTACTTCTCTTTGTCCTATTACTGGACAACCGGATTTTGCTGAAATCCGTATCTGCTATGTACCAGATCTGAAGATGGTGGAGAGCAAGAGTCTTAAACTTTATCTTTTCTCATTTCGCAACCATGGTGACTTCCATGAAGACTGTGTGAATATTATTATGAAGGACCTGATTGCATTGATGGATCCCAAATATATTGAAGTGACTGGAATTTTTACACCTCGTGGTGGAATATCCATTTATCCGTATGCTAACTATGGTCGGCCGGGAACGGAATTTGAGGCTATGGCGAAATACCGTTTTCAGCATCACGATATGGGATGATTTATTTTTGTTGGGAGTATTGGCTCCCTTAGCTGTCGTAAACGGATAGCACCGGAATGCTTGTTGAAATATACATACTACACTTTTGGTCCTATTGATGGATGATAAAGTATCCCTGCATTGCGTTGAATGCAATGCAGGGATACTTCAATAATCAAATAAAGGATGCAGAACTATTTTGTCAAATTAACGGAGATGGTGAATGTCTTGGTATTGTTCCAAAGATTTTCAAAATCTGAAAGTTGTTGCATTCCAAGTATGGAAAGTATGGTTGATGCCAGTTCGACCTTGTCTGGATTCTGTTGCAAATATGCTTGAAGAATCTTGTCAAGTGACGGAAGTGCAGTAATCAAGATGGCAATAACTGGATCTGCCATTTCCTTGTCAATGTAGATACAAACTTCATTGTCTTTGACGGTATACTTTAATGGTATGCCAGTTGAATTCCATTTTTCCAGAGTTGTTCCTAAAGCGATGGGATCTATGCCGTATTTGTCTTTGAGCATAGTAACTATGGAACTGAGGTCAAAGGTTGACAATTGGGGAAGTGAAGTGTTGCTTGTAACGTCTTCGTTCTTGTCCTCATGATAGTCTGCGAGGAGTGCTGCTAGGTTGGGCACTAGGTAGATATAATCATCATCTGCATACCACATACAATTTTCTGTAGTCTCCGTTTCCCAATTGTCGTGGGTAGGCTCTTTGTAGGCACCTGTGATGAAATTGCTGATATCAAACTGAGCATCTTTCCAATAGGTTATTGTGATGGTGCCATTGGTGTTCAAAGAGATGCTCTTTAGAGCCTGATAGAAGTTGCTGGCTACGACAGGTGTGATGAGATTGCCTATAAACTGATTGCCTATGGTGTCGGAAGTGAATGTCCAGTCTAGCATCAAAGGCGCTTTGGAGATGCTTCCTGTCAAAACATTGACATCACATGAACCATAAGGTTTCCATTCGCCTGCCAAACCTTTTTGTGCAGATTGGGAAAGTGTGGTGGTGATAGTCATTTGGGCTGTCCCTTGTTCGGATATAGCACCATCTACTTTGACAGACATAATAGAAGCAACTGGCTGATTGCGGCCTGTAACTTTCGGAAACATAGATACGGGACCAGTGATATCCTGGTTGCCTGAGAATGTGCATGAGCCATTGCCGGTGGCTTTCAGTTGGACATCCATAGTAACTGTGCTGAATCCGGTAACTACGTTGGCCAATGTGAGACTGGCTGTATTGTTGCCTGTTGGTGTAAGGACTGCAGTACCTGTTTCAGCACTTTCTCCATTGATGTCTATTGTCAAGTTGCCGTCAGAAATGTTGAGGGCATTCTCTGGTAGTTTGATTTCTTGGTTGTCATTGTCTTCGTCAGAACAACTAGTGAATCCTGCACATACCAGTAGCAGGCATAGCGACATACGGAATAGATTCGTTAATACTTTCATTGTTTTAGTTGTTAAAGGTTGTCGTTCCAAAATGATTGAAATTTACGATACAAATATACAAAGAATTGGTTTGTCAAAATTGAGAAAATGGTTTTTTGCGGATTTTTAGCCAAGGATGGGTTATTTTAGTATATTTCTTTCTTTTAGGAAATCATAGATGCGCTCTAGATAGTTGTAACTGCCAGTGCCTGGTGAAGAAAAATGTTGGAAGCAGTGATTGCGTTTAGCTAGCAGATGAAGTTCGCTCTGTATTCCCATAGCACGCATTTTCTCCCATACTTTAACAGAATTCATTGCTGCCCACACATCCTCGTCGCCATGTATGAAAAGCATAGGAACTGTCTTGAGGTCGAAGTTCAGTTCGGGCACAAGAACGGCATTGTTGTCGACTCCGCTGGTAGTATTATGTTCTTCAGCGCCATCTGTAAGGGCGTAAGCAGGATAGATGCCGATACCCCATTGTACATTGCAGGGAATCTTGTCAAGGTTGTCAAAAGGAAGATAGGCCTGTTGGAGGGACGATGTGACACCCATAAGGGTTAAATGACCTCCAGCACTACTGCCCATAATACCTATATTATTAGGGTCAAGACCATAGTCTGCCGCTTTGTTCTTGACTAGTCTGATGGCGCGTTGCAAATCTTGCCAAGCTGAAATATGTTTTTTTAAACCTGTTTCTGCTGCAGGACGTGGGGTTCGATAGCGCATGGTGACTACTGCCATGCCAAGACTGTTGAGATAGCGTCGAGCGGGGGCTACTTCAAAACCATTGGGATTATTGCTCATGTAACTGCCGCCAGAGTAGATGATTTGAATGGCAGTTGTCTTGAGTTGGGCAGGGATATGCCATTCAATATAGGGTGTACCCTGATTGTCCTGTGGATAGGGTATTTTGCCGGATGGCCATATTTCTTCTTTGTAGTATTGGGCCCTGTCATTATCATGAGGAAAACGTGTCATGATATCAACTTGAGGGGCAAGAGGCGTGATGAAACCCATTTGTTGGAGGAATTCCACACCTCGTTCGAGTCCCAAAGCAGCATGTCCTTTGTTGGGGAAAAGGTGGAGTTCGGCGGGAATCTTTCGTTTGCGCAGTTCTCTGAATACCAGAGTAGAGGCATTGGGACTATATTGGTCAGTACCGCCATGGTGAAGACTTATAGGGCAGGTCTTGTTGTCAAAATGGAATATGGTATCTATGGTTACGTCAGGACCGTAGCCGGAACGAACATTGGGAGTCCCTCCTTTACTGTCACTTAACACATAGGCTGGAGAGTTGACAATAGCAAAATTGATATGACAAGGCACCTCATCCAGTGCATCTGTCTTTGCATAGGCAGGAGTCTGTGAACTGGTGGCGAGCAGCAATGCGAGATGGGAGCCTGCTGACATGCTGATAGTGCCTATTCTCTCTGCATCGAAACCTCGCTTTCCTGCCTCATTGCGTACCATGCGTATGGCTCGTTGGCCATCTTCCCATGCTGTCTGATAAATGGGTAAGCCTTCAGGACGTGGAGTACGGTAGACAAAGTTCACGCATTGGAAACCAAGTGCGGTGAAACGCTCTGTCCATTGACGTATGTATGCGTCGTCACAGGTACTGTTATATCCACCGCCGGAGATGGTTATGATACATGAACCATTGGGATGAACTGGTGCATCTGCCCATTCCAGATAAGGCTGACGGTTCTTGTCGGGGCGGAAACCTTCAACTTTTGTATCAGCTGTCATGGCTGCTATCTGTGTGGAACGCATGTCGGGCATTTTCCCTTTGGGCCAAATATAAATGTGTTTGCCAGCTTGTATGCTGGTTGCCAAAAGAGTCAAAGCTAATGTAATGATAATTTTCTTCATGGTGGTGGGATGTTTTGAGGTAATTTTTCGTGAGTGAGGGCAAGGATGTCAAGAAATAAACTGTTGTCGAAGTCTCTCCCTCTGTTGATATGCTGGCTTCTCCTTGTATGTTAATGGATACATCAAGTTACGAGAATTCATATTGCAAATATACAAAAACATTGTTTTATAGTCTGGAAGAGTACGAGAATATATCCATTTTTTTTATACATGCGTGCAGGCATTCTTATGACCATCCAATTATAATAATACACAAAATGAACAGAGAATCTTGTTATCAATGCAGGGCTTCCAAAGTGGGGTGGATGGATAGTAGGAAATCACCCGGAAAAATAATCATATTATGTCCAATGGAATGTCGGGAAAAATCAGTACCTTTGTCATATCTGGATGGCTGGATAATAGAGAAAAACGGCAGGCAGACAGACTGGCTGTCTCTTCTCTTTGCTTTGTTATTGAAGATATAGTTTTTAACAGATAATCAGACACTATGAAAAGATGGTTGTTGTGGGGAATTCTCCCCTTCCTGTTCCTTCCTGCGATTCGTGCGGGCAAGTTGGTGACAGATAGTATCAATAGTAGCCTGCTAGGTGCAAGTGTGAAATGTAGTATATATCTCCCTGATGGGTTCCATGCTGATAATAAGCAAGGTTACCCAGTGCTTTACCTTCTACATGGTCTTTATGGCGACTATATGGTATGGGAAACCAGAGGACAGATGTCACGCGTAGCTGATTTGTTGATGAAGAGCGGTGAAGCTTGCAAGATGGTTATTGTAATGCCCAATGCGGGAGGAAAAGATGTAGTGCATGTTCCCAATGGATACTTTGATGTAGAGGGATGGTCCTATGAACGCTTTTTCTTTGAAGAACTCATTCCCTATATCGAACAGAAATATGCTATCGTTGCAGATAAAAGTCATCGGGCAATTAGTGGTCTCTCAATGGGTGGAGGTGGCAGTGTGGTATATTGTCAACACCATCCGGAGATGTTTTCTTCTTGTTATGCCATGAGCGCCTGGCTTTATACGGACCAACCTGATCCCAAGAAGGCAAAAGGTCGTTTTTATTATACCTGTCAATCAGTTTACGATCATCGTCCTCTCTATTTTCTGGAGCAGGCAGACGACCGACAGCTTCAAGGGCTGAAAACGGTGAAATGGATGTTCGACATCGGTGATGACGACCATTTGCTGAAGCATAGTTGTGAATTGTATTATGCGATGAAGAAGAAAAAGATGGATGTGGAACTGCGCGTGAGAGATGGTGCCCATACGTGGGAATATTGGCATACGGCTCTGTATGATGCACTTCCTTTTGTGTCCCGTCATTTCACACGTTGATTGTATTGTCCCTGTATATGATATGGAAGCCAAAATAGCACTTCTGCTTAATGCGATGGCTGGATATGACCGAGGAGATGCTGCCAGAATCCATCACTTCTTGAAAGTGTGGGCATTGGCGGCTACTATTGGGAAATCAGAACATCTGGATGATTCCCTTCAACTCATTCTGGAGGCAGCTGCGTTGGTTCATGATATTGGGATTCATGTCAGTGAAAAGAAATATGGTTCTTCTCAAGGCAGGTATCAGGAGATTGAAGGTCCTTCTGAAGCAAGGAGTCTCTTGGCCCGCATACCGGGATTCTCTTCAGAAGAAGTGGACCGCATCTGCTTTCTGGTAGGACATCATCATACTTATTCGGATATTCAAGGAATGGATTATCAGATATTGGTAGAGGCCGACTTCCTCGTCAATATCTATGAAGACCGACTTTCTTCAGATGCGGTGCGTCATGTCAGGGAAAAGATTTTCCGTACTCGGACGGGTCGGGAACTGCTGGATGCTATGTATGGCTCCAATCCTTGGGAAATGGCTTGTCCTGATGATTGTTGCCATGGGGGATGCTGATGAAACTTGTGTCATCTTGTCAGAAAATCCGATGAAAAGTCGTAACTTTGCCTTTCAATACCATAATCAGAATCAACCCGCAATATAGTGATGACCAAGAAGACACTTTCCGGAATGAACATGGCCGAACTCCAACAAGTGGTCTACGATTTGGACTTGCCCAAGTTCGCAGCTAAGCAAATAGCGGAATGGCTGTACGGCAAAAGAATTTCTACCATAGCTGAGATGACCAATATTTCCAAATCGGCTAGGGAAAAACTCGAATCCCAGTATGAAATTGGCCGTTGGGCACCTGCCAAAAAGGCCGTGTCGGCTGACGGAACGATAAAATACCTGTTCCCGACCGCTAAGGGTCATTTTGTAGAGACTGTGTTTATCCCTTCGGACGACAGAGGTACGCTCTGTGTATCTTCACAAGTGGGCTGTAAGATGGGTTGCAGCTTTTGTATGACTGGACGGCAGGGTTTCCAAGCCCAGTTGTCTGCAGCAGAAATCCTCAACCAGATTTATTCCCTTCCTGAGTTTGAACGGCTCACCAATGTAGTCTTTATGGGACAAGGCGAACCTTTGGACAATGTGGATAACGTGTTGCGCGTTTGTGAAATCTTGACAGCCTCATATGGATTGGCATGGAGTCCGAAGCGCATTACTGTTTCCACAATTGGAGACCTCAAAGGTCTGAAGCGTTTTCTTGATGAGAGCCAGTGTAATTTGGCCGTAAGTCTTCATTTCCCTACACCCCAACAAAGGGTAGAATATATGCCTGCGGAAAAAGCATGGCCTATAGTCAACGTCATTGACTTGCTGAAGGAATATGAATTCTGCAATTCTGATCTCCAGTGGCATGAAGGGGCCAAGCAGCGACGTCTCTCGTTTGAATACATCGTATTCTCAGGTCTCAATGACTCCCACAGACATCGCGATGCCATCATCTCCTTGCTGAAAGGTTTGGATTGCAGAGTCAATCTGATACCGTTCCATACTATCCCTGATACTCCTTTCAAAGCGGCTCCTGAAGTACGTATGAAGGAAATCCGTGACTATCTGACTCGCAATGGTGTGTTCTCTACCTTGAGGGCTTCACGTGGACAGGACATTATGGCAGCTTGCGGACTGTTGACTACTGCTGAAGTTGGCAGTAGGAAACCCAAAAACAGAATATCTTAAGCAAAACTCAATCCTATATCAATATTTTTGAATTCTTATGGATGATAGAAAGATACGCGTCGGTATAACCCATGGAGACATCTGCGGGGTAGGATATGAGGTAATTCTCAAAACCTTTGCCGAACCTACTATGTGTGACTTGTGTATACCTGTGTTGTATGGATCGCCCAAGACAGCGGCATTCCACAGAAAAACCCTCAACTTACCTACTAATTTTTCCATGGTGAATAGTCCGGCTGATGCCCAGTCGGGTAGACTGAACATGATATGTTGTTATGATGAAGAAATCAAGATAGATTTTGGACAAGCAACTGAAGAAAGTGGTAAAGCAGCCATGATTTCTCTTCAACGTGCCATGGAGGATTATAAAAAAGGAGAAATCGATGTGTTGGTTACGGCACCTGTCAATAAATCATGTATGCAGGGAGCTGATTCTCGTTTTGTAGGACATACCGAGTATCTGGAGCATGAAGTGGGAGAAGGCAATGAGTCACTGATGATTCTGATGAGTTCTATTATGCGTGTGGCTTTGGTGACTACCCATGTACCTGTCAAGGAAATAGCTTCTCAGATAACACAAGAAAAGATTGCCCGTAAAATCAAGATATTCAACCAGTCGCTGAAAGATGATTTTACCATCTCCATACCGCGTGTTGCAGTCCTTTCTCTTAATCCGCATTGCGGTGACAATGGCCTGCTTGGCGAAGAAGAAAAGGAAATTATTGTACCTGCCATTGAGGAGATGCGTGAGCAAGGTATACAATGTTTCGGACCGTTTGCTTCTGACGGCTTTTTCGGTTCAGGCATGTATACTCATTTTGATGGCGTTCTGGCTATGTATCATGATCAGGGACTGACTGCCTTCAAGGCTCTCTCTGGTGATGAAGGTGTCAACTTTACAGCAGGACTTCCGCTAGTGCGTACCTCTCCAGACCATGGTACAGCCTATGATATTGCAGGAAAAGGCCAGGCTAATGAAAATTCCTTCCGTCAGGCGGTATATACTGCCATTGATGTGTGGCGCAATAGGGAAATCAATAAGAAGGTATATGCCAATCCTATGAAAATTGTTTCACAGGAGCGTGAAGGCCGTGGACGTAGAGGGGATAAGGAACTAGTAGAATAATTGTTACAGAAAGCAAGGAAAGATGCATTCCTATGGATGAAGCTACATTGAAAAGGCTGAAGCAGCGTTATGGCGTGATTGGTAATAATCCTGCTCTTAATCGTGCCTTGGATATTGCTATTCAAGTGGCACCTACTGATTTGTCGGTTCTTGTAACTGGTGAAAATGGTACGGGAAAGGAAATTTTTGCCCGTATTATTCATGACAATAGTATTCGGAAGAATAAGAAATTTCTGACTATCAACTGCGGATCCATCCCAGAAGGAACCATTGATTCGGAACTTTTCGGTCATGAGAAAGGTGCATTTACAGATGCTGTCAATGAGCGTGAAGGTTATTTCGGAGTAGCAGATGGGGGGACACTCTTCTTGGATGAAGTAGGCGAACTTCCCTTATCTACTCAGGCTCGCTTGCTGAGAGTACTTGAAACGGGAGAGTACATTCGTGTGGGTTCCAGTCAAGTGCGTAAGACCAACGTGCGTATTGTAGCTGCTACTAATGTGAATATTCCTGTTGCAATTACAGAAAGACGTTTTCGTGAAGATCTCTATTATCGCCTGAATACTATCCCTATCCATGTTCCTCCGTTGAGAGAAAGAGGGGAGGATATTAAACTCCTTTTTATGAAGTTTGCGCTTGAGATGAGCGAAAAATACCATATGCCTACCCTGAAACTCACAGAGGATTCAGCCAGAAGGCTTATGGAATACAGCTGGCCTGGCAATATCCGTCAACTCAAGAATGTGACAGAGAATATGTCGATTACTGCAGAGACCCGTGAGGTGACCTCTGAGATATTGGATGCATATATTCCCGTTGACAGGAAGAGTACCGAACTGGTACTGCATGGCAATGCTCAGGAACATTCCTACGACAATGAAAGAGAATATATTATCAAGTTCCTGCTGGGCTTGAGGGATGAAATCAAAGACCTCAAGGAATCAGTAAGCCGTCAGGAGGAACGACTCAAGGATATGGATTTCAACGGATGTACATCCGTAGTGCCCGAACATGCTGTCCAAGATGTCCGTAAGACCAATGTGTCATATCCTTCTTTTGATAATAGTGCTGAATATGTGGAGGATACCCAGGAAGCCACATCCATTGCAGATTATGAAAAGAATGCCATTGTCAAAGCGTTGCAACGACATGGAGGAAAACGCAATGAGGCAGCGGCCGACCTTAAGATCTCGTTACGTACATTATACAGAAAACTGAAAGAGTATGACATTGATTAGACTCATTACAAGCATCTGTAAGGGACTGGTGCCAATGTTGTTGCTGTACAGTCTGTCTTCTTGTTCCATCTATCCGAAATTCAACGGAGCGTCTATTGACTATGATGTTACCAAAACCATCCAGTTTGCTGATTTCCCCATTAGGTCTGCTTATGTATGGATGCCGATGCACGCCATGTTCAATAATGAGTTGCAGGATACCTACATGAAACAGACCAAACTAAGACAGGTAAACAGAGGTGGGGACTTGCAACTGGCAGGAGAGATTGTGGAATACAGTCAAATCAATAAAGGTATTTCGGCTGACGGTTACTCTTCGCAGACACAGTTGAAAATGTCAGTCAATGTACGCTTTATCAATAACAAGAAGCATACGGATGACTTTGAGCGACGCTTTACCGCAACTACCGAATATGATTCCTCCCAACAGTTGGTGACCGTTCAGGAAGAATTGGTCCAACAAATGATTAAGGATATTGTAGACCAAATTTATAATGCAACGGTTGCTAATTGGTAACAGAAAACCATGATAGATATCAGAATTGCACAGTACATCAAGAATCCCAAGCAGCTCAACTCTTCTACGATAGAGAGGTTTCGGCAGTTGCTCAGGAAATATCCCTATTTCCAAACAGTCCGTATGTTGCTTCTTCAGAATCTGTTCCAGGAAAAGAGTCCGTTGTTCCATAAGGAATTGGGACGTTCGGCTGCCCTTCTGATGGACAGAAAGGCTCTGTTTGATTTGATAGAAAGGGACAGATATCAGATGGAAATGACACCGGAAGATAATACGTTGATGTCTGTATCCGAAGGCGGTGACCGTACGATGCTCCTTATTGACAAGTTTCTCAAGGATATGCCTGACGAACCAACATCTGACAGCCAGTCGGCTGGCAAGGGGATTCCTGCGGATGCTTCAGTAGACTATCTGGGATATCTTGACCATCAAGAGAGAGAAGGGGTTCCATCTCAACTGGAAACAACCGCTTCTGCCAGTCAACGAACTTCCAAAATTGTATTGCAGGAACGTGAAGAGTATGCAGTCCCTGATGAAGAAGAAGTGCCACAGGAGGAGTATTTTACTGAGACTTTGGCCCATATTTATATACAACAGAAAAAATATGAACAGGCATTGAAAATTATCCGAGCCTTGAATGCCTCTAATTCAAAAAAAAATAGTTACTTTGCAGACCAAATACGTTTTCTGGAAAAAATAATAGCAATTAATAAATAACAAATCAAGAATATGTATAACATTTTAATCGTATTGATTGTCATTGCCGCCATACTTATGGCATTGATTGTTTTGATTCAAGAGTCTAAAGGTGGAGGCCTTGCTTCTGGTTTTGCCAGTTCTAATGCCATTATGGGTGTACGCCGTACCACCGACATCATTGAGAAGGTTACATGGGGTCTTGCCATTGCAATAGTTGTGCTGAGTGTAGCATCATCCTATTGTTTGCCTCAACCTGAGGCTAGTTCTGTTGTGATGAAGCCAGGAACTACTCTTCCTGCTCTTCCTCAGCAACAGGCTCCTGTAACACCTGCAGCTCCTGTAGCTCCACAGGCCCCTGCAGCTCCTGCCAATTGATTTTTGTATCATAAGGAAATGCATGAAGGATGTTGCCAATTGGCACATCCTTCATGCTATATGTACCCCTTGCGGTCATAGGGAGTAAAGATCGGGTGGGGCAGAAGGTTGTCAGACTATTGTTGGTTGATGTCTTTCTCCGTTTCTATTAGGGCCGTTCTGCTAAAGTGCTGGCATCCTCTCAAAATGTAGTTAATTGAATTTTCCATGTATTCGTGGTGCTCAGCGAAAGTATCGACGGTGCTCAGCGAAAGTATCGACGGTGCTCAGCAAAAGAGTCGTCGATGCTAAGCAAAAGAATCGACGATGCTAAGAGCAAGCATTCAATATACTCTCAGATATCATTTAATTGCTATGCGGTGGCAAACTGTAAAGCTTAAGAAGGACACCTTCATTGCATGCTGTGAACTGTCCCCATTCAGTCATTAGCATTATGATGAGAACTGCTTGTGTGTTTACTGTTTTGAGGAAGGAGCAATGGAGGGTTCCTTGTAAGTGGTAATCGGGGCTCAGTAGATAATGGGGGTGGGACACTCGTTGAGAACGGAGAAGATATTTGTCGGAAAGATCTCTTCTGGCTTCCCGGAAGATATCAACAGGGAGGATGCAGTCACTCTTACATCTGTCTCTTGCGTTCAGCCTAGGCTGAACGCTCAAATATATTGATTGAAATCTCCATTTATATTGACTTCTTTCAGCGTTCAGCCTAGGCTGAACGCAAAAACAAGTTGGGTGCA
>JALERS010000081.1 GCA_022763905.1 Prevotellaceae bacterium
AAGAAAACTTTACGAAACCCAAGTGGAAAAACTATGATTCTACTATGTTTTTGTCCCGTATTATTACCTCCCGATACATAGCAGTTAAGTGATATCTGAGAGTATATTGACTGCTTCCTCTGAGCATCGTCGCTTCTTTTAAAAAGAATCGTCGATTCTTTTGCTGAGAACCGTCGCTTCTTTTGGAAAGCACCGACGACTCTTTTGCTGAGCACCATGAATACTTGGGCCAATCAATCAACTTCATTTCCAAAAGGAGTCATTTCCTGCTTTCACCGGACTCTTTTTCTCTTCAACAACTGAATCAGCAGACAACTTGACAGAAGTCATACTACATCAACAGACACCTCCCACGAGACCCTCCTGTTTTTTTGTTGACAAAACGTTCATATCGAACATACTGAACCCTGGTAATTTGCAGAGCCGTGCCAAGATTAGTGCTTGCTCTCTTGGAGGACGGGCATCAATGAGACGGAGTCTCTTCCTTGACTGGCACCCTGCAGGAAAGAAACGATAGCGAGTACTTTACCTGTCGCTTTCTGCCCCACTAAAAATCTACTGACCCTTTCTTTCTCCGTAAGAAAGATGAAAGAATTAACCTCTGCAAGCTACGCATCAGAAAAAAGGATGCTTCTAGTAGTAACGAAACTTATCCTCCTATTCCCATCAGAGGATACTTATAAAGTGTCTTCCATTTGCCTTTGTGTGAAGGGATGAAGACAAACATATGAATTAGAAGAATGTGTCTACTTCTCCGCAAACTGAGAATAAACTCCCTCCATCTTGGCTTTAATCTGGTCAGTACAAAGATTGCCAATGCTACCCATATGGGTGTGGTTGACCTCACGAACTGGATGATATTCTCCTCTCTGTACCTGCATACCTATTTCACGATATGCATCACGGAAGGGCATTCCTTTCAATACCAGCCTATTGACATCCTCAACAGTAAACAGATAGTCATACCGTGAGTCTTCCAATATGTGGTCATTGACCTTGAGATGGCTAATCATAAAGCCACACATATCCAAACAATCTTTCAACTCTCCAATTGCTGGAAACAAAATATCCTTCAATAACTGGAGATCGCGTTGGTATCCCAGAGGCAAATTAGTAGTCAACAAAGATATTTCATTGGGTACAGCCTGCAGACGATTACACTTGCCGCGGATAATCTCAAAAACATCTGGATTTTTCTTATGTGGCATAATACTGGAACCAGTGGTTAAGGAATCAGGCAATGAGATGAATCCAAAATTCTGACACATGAACAAACAAGCGTCCATGGCCAACTTGCCTACAGTCGAAGCCAACGATGCCATGGCATATGCCACAGAACGCTCTGTCTTACCACGGCTCATCTGGGCTGCTACAACATTGTAATGAGGAGCATTAAAATGCAATAGCTCAGTTGTCATCTGTCTGTCTAAAGGAAATGAAGAGCCATAACCTGCTGCTGAGCCTAAAGGATTCTGATTGGCTACTTGATAAGCTGCCAACAACAACCTCATATCATCCACAAGACTTTCAGCATAAGCACCCAACCACAATCCGAAAGAAGAGGGCATGGCTACTTGCATATGGGTATAGCCAGGCATGAGAACATGAGCATACTTGTCACTTGATTCCTGAAGGATATCAAACAGATGATGCGTCTTGTCTGCTATCTTGAGCAACTCATCACGCATAAACAGTTTCAAGTCAACCAACACCTGGTCATTGCGAGAACGACCCGAATGTATCTTCTTTCCTACAGGCCCCAGGCGCTTGGTTAGCAGGTATTCCACCTGTGAATGAACATCCTCTATCCCATCCTCAATAACGAATGTGCCGTCTTCGGCAGACTTCAGAATATCACCAAGCGCCGACAACAGGATTTCCAATTCATCCTTTTTCAATAGACCAATATGCTCTAACATACGGATGTGGGCCATAGAGCCCATCACATCATACTTTGCCAACAAGAGGTCCAGTTCACGATCATGACCTACTGTAAATTCATCGACACGGGGATTTTCATCATACCCTTTATCCCAAAGTTTCATAAATTGTGTGTGATAATGAAGTGATATAACGATTATAAAAATCTACACCCTCCTCTATCTCCCTAATTTCCACATATTCATCTGCTGAATGGGAACGAGAGGACTGACCGACGCCCAACTTGAGCGACGGGAAAGGCATAAGAGCCATATCGGATGTAGTAGGAGACACAAATGTACGGCACCCCATTTTCAAGGCAGTTCGCACCAATATGTGACTATCCTCTATAGCTGATGCACGTATGCGGGTAGAACGGGGACGCAACTCACTGCCAACTGCTTGTTGGAGCATAGTCACCACTTCCTCATTCGTATAAGCATCAGTAGTACGAACATCGACCACAAACTCGCACCTGTCAGGCACTACATTATGCTGGAATCCAGCCTGTATCTGAGTAGTGGTAACCTTTATAGGTCCCAACAAGGGTGATTGGTGTTCAAAACGAATAGTACGCAAGGTCTCGATATCCTTCAAAGCTTCATAAATGGCATTCACACCTTCTTCTCGGGCTGCATGCCCTTGTATGCCATGGGCACAACCATCTAATACTACCAGCCCTCGCTCTCCTACAGCTGCGTCCAAACCTGTAGGTTCACCAACCAAAGCCATGGAGATAGGAACACCCAACTCTGTCAGGAAATGAGGAACCATGGCCCGCATACCATGTTCACCCATCACCTCCTCTTCAGCCCCCAAAAGAAGTATCATATTGAAGGGCAAGATATCTTCATAATGATTGACAAATGCAGCAACAAGCGATACCACCGATGCTCCTGCATCATTGCTACCCAACCCCCAAAGACGACCATCACGCAAAACAGGACTGAATGGATCCAAAGTGTAAGCGGGTGATGGCTTGACCGTATCGTGATGAGAATTGAGCAACAAAGTAGGTTTATCGGGTGAAAAGGTCGCATTGTATGCCCATACATTATTATAAAGTCGATGAACAGGTATATGGACATTTTCTAAGAAGGAGGACAGAAGATCGGCTGTCTTGTCTTCTGACCGCGACAAAGAAGGAATAGCTATCATCTGCTGAAGCAGACTGACAGCATCGTTAGCGGAAAGATGACGAGAGGGTTTCACTAGTGGATTCGAATAATAGTGCCCCGCTTTGCGGCTATATCTGCAGAGCTTTTGATTACTACACAACGTACACCCTGTCGGAGTGCGGCAAAGGCATTGTCAATTTTGGGAATCATACCCTTTTGAACAATACCCTCTTCACGAAGACGGGCATAACTGTTTTCATTGATTTCCGGAATCCAGGATTCAGAATCGCTGATATCCCTCATTACACCCGGCAACTCAAAACAATAGACCAAGTCCACTGCCTGACGGGCTGACATGGCAACAGCCAAGGCAGAAGCAACTCCATCAGCATTACTATTGAGCAAAGTCCCGTTTCCATCATAACTGAGGGCACAAAAAACAGGCACTGCTCCCATATCTAACAAGGAACTCAATGCTCCAGTATTCACATTGTCTGTAATGATATCTCCCACATAACCATAATCCACAGGTACTGACGACCGCTTAACAGCAGGCAACAAGCATAAATCAGCTCCTGAAAGCCCTATTGCATTGCATCCCCGTTGCTGAAGCTTCGCCACTAACTTTTTGTTGACAAGTCCAGCATAGACCATGGTAGCCACATCAAGTGTCTCTTTATCTGTAACACGACGCCCTTCTATCATCTGGACAGGTATGTCCAGACGTTCACACAGCCGAGTGGCCAACTTACCTCCTCCGTGAACCAAAATTTTAGGAGACGGCAAGCGGGAAAAGTCATCCACAAAGGACTCCAAAGCCTTAGGATTGTCTATGACATTTCCTCCTATCTTGACAACAGTGAGCGTCTTCATGACATCTCCTCCAAAAAGCGTTTAATGACCACTTCTGCTGAAATCTCCCTATTGGCAGCTTCAGGAATTACCAAACTATTAGGAGACTCTATGACACTATCGGTCACAATCATATTACGTCTAACGGGCAAACAATGCATGAAATATCCATCATTGGTCAATGACATCTTACGGTCATCTATAGTCCAGGAGCGGTCCTGACACAATATCTTACCATAATTGTCACCCGAATAGGCTGCCCAATTCTTGGCATATACAAAGTCGGCACCTTCCAAAGCCTTGTCTTGATTGTATTCTACAGGTGCGTTGCCAGCAAACTCAGAAGCCAGTTCGTAACCGTGGGGATGAGTAATGACAAAATCGTAGTCGGTAGCATTCATCCATTGGGCAAAAGAATTGGGCACTGCCTGCGGTAATGCCTTAGGATGAGGAGCCCAAGTAAGAACCACTTTGGGGCGTTGAGTACGCTTATGCTCTTCAATGGTAATCAAATCGGCAAATGCCTGAAGCGGATGAACTGTAGCTGACTCCATACTAAAAACAGGTTTACCACTGTAACGGATAAACTGCTGGAGAATCTTCTCAGAGTAATCATCCTCTTTGCTTTCATACCGAGCAAAAGAGCGCACTCCTATCAAATCACAGAAAGAACCCATTACGGGAATGGCTTCCAACAGATGTTCGCTCTTGTCACCATCCATTACTACTCCACGCTCTGTCTCCAGTTTCCATGCACCTTGATTAACATCTAGCACCATGACATTCATACCGAGATTCATGGCAGCCTTCTGTGTACTCAAACGTGTGCGAAGACTATTGTTGAAAAATATCATCAAAAGGGTTTTATCCTGTCCCAAATGCTTGTATGCAAATCTGTTACGCTTCACTTCCAATGCTTCCGCAACAGCATCGTGCAGATTGCCGATATCTTGTACCCCTAAAAACTTCTTCATGTCAAAAAGATAGATTGATTATTATATCTCATTTCTTACGAAAGCATTTCTTGGAATGCCTTGAGGAAAACATCTGCCTGTTCCTCTTTCAAGCACAATGCAGGAAGAAGGCGAATAGTTGACACACCTGCCCCACCTGTAAAGATGTGCTTATCGAAGAGCAATCTCTTACGCATCTCCGATGCCTGCCCGTCTATTTCCACTCCTATCATGAGACCTCTTCCTCTCACTTCCTTCAACTGTGGCATCTGGCGAAGCGCCTGAAGGAGATAATTACCTACACGGGCGGCATTGTCCACCAAGTTTTCCCGCTGCATAATGTCTAGAACAGCAATTGCTGCCGCACAGGCCAGATGATTGCCTCCAAAAGTAGTGCCCAGCATCCCCTTGACAGCTTTGAACTGAGGAGATATAAGAACAGCTCCCATTGGGAAACCATTGGCGATTCCCTTGGCACAAGTCACTATATCAGCTTCTATCCCTGCATACTGATGAGCAAAGAAACGACCTGTACGTCCATAACCAGACTGGATTTCATCCAATATGAGCACTACACCCAATTGGCGAGTAAGCTGACGTAGCTGTTGCAGGAAAGTGTCTTCCGGACAACGGATTCCAGCTACGCCCTGAATTCCTTCTATGATAACGGCTGCAAATTCACCCGTAGCGAGTTTCTTCTCTACAGCATCCCAATCATTGAGGGCAACAAACTCCACATGCTCTACACCATTAAAAGGAGAACGAATGACAGGATTATCAGTGACTGCCACAGCTCCTGAAGTTCTTCCATGAAATGCATGAGAGAAAGCCAGTACTTTTCCCTTTCCTGTATGGAAAGAAGCCAGTTTGATGGCATTCTCATTAGCCTCCGCTCCCGAATTACACAGAAACAATTGGTAATCATCATAACCAGACTGAGTTCCCAATTGTCGGGCCAGTTGCTCCTGCAGGGAATTCTTCACGGAATTGGAGTAAAAGCCTAATTTCTTCAGTTGTCCGCTGACAACCTCAACATAATGCGGATGACAATGACCCACAGATATAACAGCATGTCCACCATAAAGGTCAAGATATTCTGTACCCTGTCGGTCATATACATAACAGCCCTTTCCTTGGACGGGCTCTATATCGTACAAAGAATAAACATCAAACAGATTCATGGTTTTTTCATTGATTTTTGGGGGATTAGCAAAAAAGGAGAAACTTTAGGCAGACACCAACGGATACAGTCAGAAAGCATTGGGTTTCAATCTGAGTCCCGCATTCTCTTCCAAACCTAACATGAGATTCATATTCTGTACAGCTTGTCCACTGGCTCCTTTAAGCAGATTATCTATGACACTAACCACCAAGAGGAGATCATCGTGTTTCTCTACATGAAGCAAAGCCTTATTGGTATTGGTAACCTGCTTGAGATCTACTGAACGGTCAGTAACAAAGGTAAAAGCTGCATCTGCGTAATAGGATTTATACATCTCTACAGCCTCCTGCTCATCAAGAGAGGTCTTCATATAAGCCGCAGCCAAAATTCCTCTTGCAAAGTCACCCCGCATGGGAAGAAAATTGACTTTTCCTTCGAAAGAAGGTTGTAAAGTGTGCAGAGTGCGATGAATTTCCAATAAATGCTGATGAGTGAACGCCTTATAAATTGATATATTGTCACTACGCCAACTGAAATGGGTAGTAGCCGAAGGTTTGACTCCTGCACCTGTAGAGCCTGTCACTGCAGTCACCTGGACATCATCAGACAGAAGGCCGGCATGAGCCATAGGAAGAAGCGCCAACTGGATAGCTGTTGCAAAACATCCAGGATTAGCCAACAAGCGGGCACCACGTATACGCTCACGTTGCCATTCTGGCAATCCATAAACATATCCGCAGGATTCATCCCGATAGTCCTGTGCCAAATCTATCACCTTCAAATGGTCAGGCAATGCATTCTCTGCCCAGTAGGCTGAACTTTTGCCATGACCTGAGCACATAAAAAGGACATCTATTTCGTCAAGGTCTACCCTGTCGGCAAAACACATGTCTGTCTCACCCATGAGTCCTCCATGGACTTCACATACAGGATGACCTGCATGACTGGAGGAATGGACAAAACGTATATCTGCTTCAGGATGATTGAGCAGAATGCGCAAGAGTTCTCCTGCCGTATAACCTGCCCCGCCTATAATACCTATTTTTATCATGAATGATCATCTACTGTATTTGCAATCCATACCACCTTGACATTTTTATCCATTGTCAGGTGGCAAGGATTTACGGATTATTGTCGCTCTTCCGGATGGATGCCGTAATATACTCTCAAAGGTGTACTTGTCACCTTGATAAAACCTTTCGCTTCTTCTGAAGTCCATCCATGTTGCATCTCGCCATACTCGCCCAATTTGCTCTTCATGAGATCATCAGGACTGTCAACACCAACAGTCTGGAAACTATAAGGACGCAATTGCAAAATGGCTGTACCATTGACATGACGCTGGGAACTGGTAAGCATGGCTTCCATATCCGGCATCACTGGCTCCAAATACTGGCTCTCATGCAAGAAAGCACCATACCAATTGGCAATCTGGTCTTTCCAATACTGCTGCCACTTGCTCAGCGTACTCTTCTCCAACAAACGATGCGCTTCAATGATAAGTTTGGGAGCCGCAGCTTCAAATGCTACACGTCCCTTGATGCCGATAATGGTATCACCTACATTACAATCTCTTCCTATAGCATAGGCTGCTCCAATTTCCTCTATCTTCTGAATAGCCTTGATTTTATCATCAAAATGTTCTCCATTGACAGCTTCAATCTCTCCTTGTTGAAATGTAATCTTAAGGAGTGAGGGTTCCTCGCAAGTAACGTGTTTCAGATATGCCTCTTCAGGAAGTCCCTGTGCAGGATCAAGAATTTCACCGCCGCAAATACTGGTTCCCCAAATTCCTACATTATAAGAATATTTCAAACGAGTGAAGTCGGCATGGAATCCATGGGCATTTAAATAATCCACCTCTTCCTTACGGGAAAGGGCACGGTCGCGTGTCAAAGTAATAATTTCCACTCCAGGTGCCATCACCAGGAATGTCATATCAAAGCGTATCTGGTCATTGCCTGCACCTGTACTACCATGAGCAATAGCATCAGCACCTATCTCACGTGCATAACGAGCAATGGCAATAGCCTGAAAAATTCGTTCAGATGAAACGGAAATAGGATAACAGTTATTGCGCATCACATTTCCGAAAATCATATATTTCAGGCTCTTCTCATAATACTCCTGTGTTACATCCAAAGTTACATACTGCTTGGCTCCGAGTTTGTAGGCATTCTCTTCGTTAGTCTTCAACTGTTCGGGAGAAAAGCCACCCGTATTGGCACAAGCCGCATATACCTCATAACCTTTTTCTTTGGCCAGATACATCACCGTGTAAGAGGTATCCAAACCACCGCTGTAGGCAACTACCACTTTCTTTGACATAGGCTTTTTATCTAGTATTATTAAAATGTATAATCAATTGGAACTATTTTCCTGCATTGTCAGGATCTTCAGGATCAAAGAGCATACCCGTACAGATGCATCTTACCCTATTGTTGCGCTGCAACACATCATAATTGCAACATCCTTCACATCCCTTCCAGAATTCCTCATCATCAGTAAGTTCGGAAAAGGTCACAGGCTTATAACCCATACGGGTATTGAGTTTCATCACCGGCAAAGATGTGGTAATACTAAAAATCTTGGCCTTGGGGAAACGTCTACGGGCCAGTTCAAATGTCTTCTCCTTGATACGGCCTGCCAACCCATGTCCACGATATTCGGGATCAACTATCAAACCAGATGTGGCTACAAAATCATCATGTCCCCAACTTTCAATATAACTGAAACCTACCAGTTTATCTCCATCAAGAGCTACAACGGCCTTACCATCATTCATCTTCTGCTCTATATATTCAGGGGAGCGCTTGGCAATGCCAGTTCCACGCTTCAGCGCAGACTCATAAATCAACTGACACACCAATTCTGCATACTTAGTATGCTCATTTGTTGCGTATAAAACCTCAATATCCATTAGTTTATTGTGAAAAAATACTCTTTTTGATTATATCTTGCAAAGATACGAATAATCTTGCTACAGAAAACTCTGACGAAGTGATTATTTACGTTTTTCACCTCCAGATGGAGTTTTTCCTATCAAAATGTCATCATGTCCCTACAAAAAACATAGAAAAAGCAGATATCAGCATATGGCAACTGATATCCTAATCGCACACTCTTTTAACACAGTTGCGTAGTAGAAGAAAATGCAACATTGCGTAGAAGAAAAATCAACGCCGACGCTTAAGCATCATAGAGGCTGGAGCTTTGGTCCACTTTCGCTGTACTACCTTACGAATAGCATTACCACCCTGACATTCGTATTTCAATGTCAGGGAATCTATAGCCGTGAGAACAATGGTTTGTGATGTAGAGCCCAATTCGTCAGAAAGTTGCAACTCTACCACATTATTTTTTTTAAAACTAAATGATGTCACAAACCAATTCTCATGAATATTGCCATGAAGATATCCATTAACAGGACCTAGAAATTCATATCTAGGAACTACCATCACCGTATCATAGAGGTTGATAGACAACAAAACTCCTGACTCCACATTACAAAATTCTCCTTCAAAGGGACGGCCTTCATCAGAAGGTTGTAATGCATTAGCTGGCAAGGAACCCCAAAACAAGGCTGTCATCAGAACAAAAAAGAAACAGGCATATCGCTTCATAAAGCAGAGAATTATCTTTAAGTTTCAGAAATATGAACCAACAGCGTAGTTGCTCCTATTGTTATAATGGTATCGTCTTCCATCTCTACCCTATCATTAACTCCCAACATCTCATTCTGATAGATGGTTCCCGTATTACTTGGCGCATCTCTCAGCACAAAATGCCACTTACCCTGTTTGTCTTTCTTGACAGTCACCATACAATGAGTGGTATCGACACTGGGATCAACTGTACGAAACGAAGCATTGGCATGCGTTCCTTTCACGTATCTACCGATGATATTCTCACCCACATACAATGGTATTACCTGTCTTTCATGGAATACATTCTCTACGACAGTAAGCGTAGCCATAACAGGTGTTTCATCCTTGGCCTGCTCCATCAAACGGATGCGGAAACTTTTCTGGCAGTGAGGACATGAAAATACCAGCACACGACCCTTGGGATAGAGAGTCTCGTCAAAAGCGGTCATCTCACCGCACTTGGGACATCTTACCTTCTTCATGAATCTCCTTCTTGACCTGCTCCTTCTGCCTTCGGCAACGGACTATCACACTCCATGACCCAGGCTTCTCTGAATAAATCACTGGTTGCACGCAATTTTCGGAGACTATCTATTGCCTCCTCCTCACTGCTATAGGCAGAATAAACCACACGAGTCATTTTCCCTTTTACATAAATGACGGCCTTGTCAAATCCCTTACGAGACAAACGAAGCACAAGATCGTGTGCATTGCTTTCTTTCACTTTACTGGCAAGAACAAGTGTATAGCACGTTGAAGGTATTTTTTCCTCTTGAGGATTGACTGTTGGTTTCTGTACTTCTGCAGGTGGAGGCGCCGCTTGAGGAGAACGAACAACTTGCTTATTCACCGGAACAGACAGGGAAGGTGCTTCAACCTGCCGATGGGGCATAACCGGGAAACTGAACAAAGCCCCCTCTGCCATTGAAAGAGAAGGTGCCTGAGCTGACGGCAGGGAAACAAATAGCACAATAATCGCTACTACAGCTGCTACTGCCACATAGCGCAAAGGTCTTCCCCATCGCACTGTCCTACTCTCCTGCTCCTCATCTTCCCATTCTTCTTCATTTTCTACGGATAGAGGAAGAGCCTCATCGGACAATGATACAACATGCTGTTCTTCTGAGACCTGAAGATTGGTAAACAATGTCGGACGGATACTTTCCAATCCCCAAAAGGCTGGTGCCACTATGCCTTCATCTGAAGCAGGTTCAAACTGCCATGTTCCTGTATCCGACAAGCAGAAGTCTCCCACTTCGGGAATAGACCATCTTCCTTCCTTCTGTATCTTCTGGTCAACATCTGCCAAAGCCTCATCCAGCATTCTGACAGCCGAAGCATAATCGGTATCACACACCTGCATGATGTTTTGAGCTAACACTCCGTCAGTCAAAGTCAGACTGGTGTTAAAACCTATGGTGCGTCGGGGAGGAAGAAACAGTCCTGTCCCTTCATCCATAAAGGCCTTTTCGTTGCGAACAACGAAACCACCTCTTCCTGGCAAAACAAAGCAATCATTCTCCAGGAGCGACCATAATACAAGTCTTTTCAAGTCTATCATATTGCAAAGATAAACAAAGTGGAACAATCTAACCAGTCTCCAGCCTATTTTTTTACAAAGTTTTCCCTGCAACAAGAGATAACAACCTGACTGGAAAAAGCCCAGCAAAAACCACAATTTCATTTTCAACAATAACTTGCAAACATCAACTACAGATGACAAAACATTCACAAACAACCCTCTCTACCCCTTATTCGAATAGATAAGAAATAAAAGAATCATCCTACATTTAATAATTATTATAATGCCATAAAAACAAATTATCGTATTTTTGCGGACAAAACTTCAATACATCTTATTAATTAATCAATTAATCATTACAACTAGTTCATAATGTCACTGTTTGCATCTCATCATCACTTGAAAAAGTTGCTTTCGTATGTTATTCTGACCGCATTTTTCATCTCCGTTTCTTCTTTAGATTTATCGGCTAAAAGCAATAAATCCAAGAAAGCAGCCAAAGCAGCATCCCTGCTCACTGCAGCCAAGAGTGACAGCAAGACTGAAAGCGACAGCGCTATATATGCACGCGAACTAAAAGGTTTCAAATGCAAGAAGGGAATGTTCCGTCTACATCAAGACAAGACGGGCAAGCTCTATGTAGAAATACCTAGAAGTGCCTTTAGCCATACCTACCTGCTGATGAACAGAGTAGCAGAAACTTCCAATACCCATGACTTTGTAGCAGGACAGATAGCTACTTCCCCTTTGCTCCTGCGATTCAGCCACGACACCATCAATGTATATATGCATAAGGTAGCTACTGATGCCGCCGTAGACGAAAACGATCCTATTGCTCCTGCTTTCCGCAAAGCCTTCCAAGACCCAGTCTTAAAAGGTTTTAAAATCAAGGCACGCACAGATTCTTCCTTGGTGATTGATATGACTGCTTTCTTTGGGGAAAACGAGAAATGTATCAGCCCTATCCGTCCTGATTCTCCTCTTGGCAAATTGCTGGGTACCAACAACCAATTGAAAGGTACGTTTAACTCTTCTGCTTCCAGTATCACCGAATGCAAGGCTTTTCCGCTGAACATCATGGTAAAAAGCCGCTTGTCCTATACCATTTCCATGACAGAACAACCCTACACAGTAGAGATGAGCCGATGCATCCTCCAATTGCCCGACACTCCCATGAAGACCCGTTTACAGGATAACAGAGTGGGATATTTCTCTCAATACAAGCGTCTCTTCTCCTCCAACAAAGACCGTGTAGAGGAATACAATATTATACATCGTTGGAGACTGGAACCCAAGCCCGAAGACATGGCCCGATACAAGGAAGGTCAATTAGTGGAGCCTCAGAAGAAAATCGTGTTCTACATAGATTCCGCATTCCCCAAAAAATGGATGAGTGCGGTCAAAGAAGGTGTTGAGTACTGGAATAAAGCCTTCGAAGCAGCAGGATTCAAGAATGCCATTGAAGCAAGAGTCTACCCCAAAGACAATCCTGATTTTGATCCCGACGATGCCCGATACAGTTGTATTCGTTACTGTGTAACCACTACTGCCAATGCAATGGGTCCTAGTTATGTAGACCCCAGAACAGGCGAAATCATCTCAGCCGATGTCATTTGGTATCACAATATTCTTTCACTGGTTCACAACTGGAAACTGGTTCAGACTGGCGCTGTTGACCCACGGGTGCGCCAAGCTGTATTCAACGATGCCACCATGCATGAAGCTCTGACATATGTAGCAGCTCACGAAATAGGACACACCTTGGGACTGATGCACAACATGGGAGCCAGTTTCGCTTTTCCCACAGACAAGTTGCGCGACCCTGCATTCACCCAGCAATACGGCACAACTCCCAGTATCATGGATTATGCTCGCAACAATTTCATTGCCCAGCCTGGTGACTATGAGAAGGGTGTCAAGCTCACGCCTCCCAATCTCGGTGTTTATGACATCCATGCCATCAATTGGGGATACCGCCTTATTCCCGACGCTAAAACTCCCATTGAAGAAAAACCTACTCTTGATGCTTGGATACGTAGCAAACAGGGTGACCCGATGTACGAATTTGGCGCACAGCAATTCTTGGGGCTTGTAGACCCCACTGATCAGACAGAAGACCTAAGTGATGACCAAATCAAAGCAGGAACCCTTTCAATCAGCAACCTCAAAATTGTATTGGATAGTTTGGAACAATGGACTTGCCAGCCTGGTGACAATTATGACAATGTCATAGAAGCCTACAACTCTTTGTTGCAGCAATATCGGCGCCACATTGGCCATGTTATGCCCTATATTGGTGGTATTGTGTACAAAGAAGTGCGCCAAGGACATGACGATGGTTATGCCCAGAGTTATATTTCCAAAGCAAAGACGCAGGAAGCTATGAAATGGCTGGTTGACCAAATCCGCCATTCGGCATGGCTGGACAAGCCTTCACTTGTCGACAAACTCCCAGAAGCCAATCCTTGGCGTGAAAAGATGGAACGCAACCTTGTAGCCTGTCTCTTCAACAGCAGGTCGTTCAAGGGCATTAGCGACGGTTACCAGCGTGACCCTTCCACAGGATATCGTCTGTATGACTATGTCAATGATGCTTTTCAGGAAATATTCCGTCCTGCCATCCAAAACAAATCCTTGACAGATACCGACAAACGTCTGCTACGTTCAGCATCCGACATATTCATGGCAGCATCTGGTCTGGCCAAAACAACTTCTTCCAAAACCTCCCTTTCTGCTGCCAATGACCCCATATGCATGGAGTACTATACCTACCTGCACCAAATCTCCGAGTCAGATGCTTTCTGCTCCCATTGTCTGACAGAAAAGGGTGACGATGCTTTCTACCGCATTGTTATCAACCTGCCCACTCTACCTAATGAGCAATACCAGCCCATTATGACATCCTGTCTGCGCAAGGCTTTGCAACTCTACAAATCTCTTGCCCAGAAAGCTCCCGATGCTCCCACACGAGATTTCTACCTCTTTGAAGTAGAACGTATCAACAGGTTCTTCAACAACTGACAACAACACTTTTCCCTAGCCATATCCCATTATGAGAAATACCCTACTATTACTCTTCTGTTTGACATCGATACTGACGGTAGCCGCCCAGCAACATCGTATCACAGGTCATGTCAAAGACCCTAAAGGACAAGCCATTCCCGCCGCCACTGTAAGGACAGCTGATGGTAAGTTTGGAGCCATTACAGATCTAGAAGGAGCCTACACGCTGGACATTCCCTCTGGGAAGCCTTGTGATATCACCTCTACCTGTATCGGATACCTGCCCGCTACTTTGAAAGCCACGGCCAACACCTCCGTACTTAACTTTATTCTTCAAGAAGACAGAAAAGCCATCGACGAAGTAGTGGTAGTAGGATATGGCACACAGAAACGTTCTCATCTTACTTCATCCATTGAAGTGGTCAAAGGCGAAGATATTGCCCAAATGCCTGTCAACAATATTGATGAAGCGCTAGCCGGCAAAGTGGCAGGTCTTGGAGTACTGGTCACCACAGGAGATCCCAGTAGCAATAAAGAAGCCGACATCCGCATCAGAGGTATTAGTGGAAGTCCACTGCTCGTCATTGACGGAGTACCTCGCTTTGGCAACAACACCAGTGACGGAGAAACACGTCTAAGCGACTTAAACCCTGATGACATTGAAAGCATCTCTATCCTCAAAGATGCTGCCGCAGCTGCCGTATACGGAGCACGTGCCGCCAATGGTGTCATCTTGGTACAGACAAAACGAGGAAAAAATGAAGGTAAGGTGAAAGTGGATTACCATGGGCAGTACAATGTAAGTGAAGCCACTTATCTGCCTAAATTTCTCAACGCCTACGACTTTGCCACACTTTTCAATAAAGCAGTAGATGCCAACGGAACTGACACCTATGAGAAATATGACCTGACAGCACTGTCTTCCAATCCCAACTTATACGGCAATGAAAATCTTTTGGACTACCTCAACAAGACAGGTTACACCACACGCCATTCTGTCAGTGTCAGTGGCGGAGGAAAAGGTGTACGCTACTATGTGACTGGTGGGTATTCCAAAAACAAAGGTCTTTATGCCAATATGGGACGCGATCGCTATAATTATGGTCTCAAACTGGATGCCGACATCATCAAAGGCATGACTCTCTCTGTGGACATCACAGGCAATCGCTCTGATAATATCAATACCAGTTTCTCCACACTTGATGCAGCCTATAGTTACTCCCCATTGCAGGTGCTACGGTTCACCGACGGCAACCTTGCCAGCATTTCCGGCAGCAACCCACTCATCAACATCAACGGAGATGGAGGCTACTATCGTTATAGAAGCCGTTTCCTCACATTGTCAGCCACCTTGCGCTATGAAATACCTGGAGTGAAAGGATTGTCAGCCTATATCAAAGGAACCCTTGACGACAATAGTACAACAACCACTAATTTCCAAAAACCGGTAAAGCTCTATCTCTACGACAATATAACCGGCACAACTTCTCCCGATGCCAACACAGTCTATCCGAATGCCAAAATCACCATGCAACAGGAAGACCGCAATATTGACAACCGTCTTTATGAAGCAGGACTCAACTACAACAACACCTTCAACAAGAAGCATGAAGTAGGTGCTACAGCTGTTCTCAACTACCAGTCCTACCGCAATCTTTACCTGTCTGGTAAGAACAACAATATGGCAGGAAGTTTTCCAGAAATCATCGGTTCTGCATCAGATGCCACCCTCTATGGAACAGAGGTCTACAATCAGCGGGCATCCGTCATAGGACGTTTGAATTACGGCTACAACCGCACTATCTACACTGAATTCAGTTTCCGTGTAGATGGTTCCACCAAGTTTGCCCCTTCCAAGCGATGGGGATTCTTCCCTACCTTCTCTGGTTCCTACTGTCTGAGCAACGAACGTTTCTTCCAAGACTGGCATCAGGAAGCACTCTCACAAGTGAAGTTCCGTGCCAGTACAGGATGGCTAGGTGTGGATGCAGGTTTGTCTGATTTCAATTATCTCACCAATTATATCTTCTCACCCAACTACGGCTATCAGATAGGCGGCAATTTCGCTCCCGGACTCATATTCGATACGGGCAATTT
>JALERS010000119.1 GCA_022763905.1 Prevotellaceae bacterium
TGTTTGGTTTACACAGCATTCTACTATTTCAAGAAGGATGACTATACCAATGCAGAAGATTACTGCAACAAGGTATTGGCTCTTGATCCAGAACATGGTTTAGCCAAAAGTATCATCAATGCAATTGGACAGTTGAAGAAATAATATAGAAGATAATTTCACACCATCATAATGCCAGTTTCTGATAACGAAACTGGCATTATTGGTAACTACAGGAGAGTACAGAATCTGTAGAATTTTAGTGGGGCACAGGTAGGGTTAATACCACTATCGTTTCCTTTCTTGCAGGGTACCAGCCAAGGGAGAGACTACGTCTCATTGATGCCTGTTCTTCAATAGCGCTAGCACTTATCCTGGCACGGCCCGACAAAGAACTTGAGTTCGGTATCTTTGGCATGACCGTTTTGTCAAACAAAAAGACAGGAGAGTCTTGTGGCTGGTGTCTGTTGATGTAGTAAGCTGTCTACAATTTCAGTTGATGAAGAGAAAAAGAGTCCGTTGAAATAAGGAAAAGACTCCTTTGGGAAATGAAGTTGATTGACTGGCCCAAGTATTCATCGGTGCTCAGAAAAAGAGTCGTCGGTGCTCAGCAAAAGAATCGTCGATTCTAAGCAAAAGAATCGTCGGTGCTTTTTAAAAGAATCGACGATGCTAAGAGGAAGCAGTCAATATACTCTCAGAAATCACTTAACTGCTATGCCGTGGAAGGCAGTAATATGGGACCAAAACATAGTAAAATCATAGTTTTTATTACTTGGGGTTCGTGAAACTTTCTCTCTGTTGCCTTCCTGTCTCTGTGGATTCATCTGGAGAAACACAGTAGAGTTAGGAGGAATCCAAAAAGAAGTTTGTTATTCCGATGAGAGTCAATACCCTTATGAGGGTTTCTGTAATTCTTTGAGCCATCTATGCCAAGGGAAGGGGCGGATTTCCGATATACCCCAATTGCTACAATGTACGGACAGAGTCATTCAAGACAATCCCCACTGATTTTCTACTGAGCCAGAATCGACGGTGAAAGGAGGAAGTAAATCAATATACTCTCAGAAGTCACTTAGTTCCATGTTTCAGCATATCGTAAAGTGCGCTAAAGCCATCTGACATCTAAACGGGATAGAGTCCTCAAGGGTATACTCTCGTCCCTTTAGGGAAGGAATAGTGAAAGGCTTCCTCTACCATGGTGCGCATCCAGAGATTTGGATATGCTCTTAAGAGCATTATTGTAGATGAATGTAGTCTGTTACGTTGGGCAATTTATTGGATAGAAGATTCTGACTGAAGCAGAAGAAATTATTCAATAAACACACCTGAAAGGATAGTTTATCAGAGATTGTCTGCACAATTGACAAAAAATACAGGAGACAAACACCTGATGATAGGCACCTGTCCCCTGCAATTATAGGGTAAAAGTAGAAAAGAATTATTTGTAAGATGGTTTGACGAACTTGGACTTTCTCAAGTAGTTAGCGCTACGTTTAACGCCTTCCATGATATCAATAGTGCCATCAGTACGCTCCAATTCAACTACAAAATTCTTCATACCACTAGTCTTGTAGTTTCTGAAAATAGCATCAAATCCCACCATACCACTTTGACCTAGTTCATACTTATCCTTGATATGCAAGCAGGTAAAACGACCTGGATACTTCTTGTAGTATTCACAAGGACTTTGCTGGGCCATCATACACCAATAAACGTCCATTTGAAAGAATACGAACTCAGGCTTAGTATTCTGCAGGAAGTAATCGTACCATACCACATCCGAATTGTCAATCTTCTTGAATTCGAAAGAATGGTTATGATATCCATAAATGATTCCTGCTTCTTTACAAAGCTTACCCACCTCATTGTGATAGTCACACAAGGTCTTGGCTTCTTCCAAAGATTTAGGGAAATGGTCTGAAGGAGTGACAATATATGTCAATCCAGCTTCCTTATGAGCCTTTATTGCCTCCTTCCACCATTTGAGTGCATTGGTGAAATCATGATTCTTCAATTCATCAGCAGAGAGGCGATGGCTTGTGTGAGAAGAAAGAGAAACCAAGCCGGCATCTGTAACATCTTTCAGATACTGTTTAGGAGATACACCATAGAACTTGCCTTCTTTATAATTGGCAGCTTCAACAGAAGTATAACCATAAGACTTGAGTTTCTTGAAGACCTCAACATGATTCTTGGCATACAACTCAGGATTCCCGATGAGTGTTCTGATAGAATACAGTTGCAGTCCCATTTCCTTGGAAGGCAATTTTTCCTTCTTGTTTTGGGCAAATGCTCCCAAACAGAGCACCAAGGAAACAAGCGCAATAATAATTCGTTTCATTTTATATGGGTTTTGAACTATACCTTACGGATTATTCCATTACCTTCACACGAATATTGCGATACCACACATCATCGCCATGATCTTGAAGGCCGATATAACCTTCATGGTTTTCACCACCCATATTATTGAGAAGTTCATAGGCAATGGGGAAATCACCATTAGGACTAAACTTGCTAGCCTTCAGCATTTCAGTCCACTTCGGTGTCCACAAATGATACTCTACAACATTCTGTTCATTCTGAGCATGGATTACAGTACCTTTATAAACCATAATTTTAGCCTTGTTCCATTCTCCGAATGGCTTGGCGTTCTGAGGCTTGGCAGGAATCATGTCGTACAGAGAAGCAGCCTGACGATTGCCATCTACGCCCAATTGTGCATCGGGATGATTGGCATTGTCCAGCACTTGAAACTCTGAAGCAGACTGCCAAATAGGAAGATATTCGTCCTTGCCATCGATATTGGCGGTAACTTCCTGAGCGAGATAGAAAATACCAGAATTACCACCCTTGGAAATTTTATACTCCAATTCCAATGTGAAATCCTTAAACTTATGAGCAAAGATAAGGTCACCACCGCCCTCTACCTGGGCTTCACCTGTACCAGAACCTTTCAGTTTGATAGCACCATCTTCAACAGTCCAGCTCTGAGGAGCCTCATCCTTTCCATAGCCACGCCAGCCGTTGAGGGTCTTTCCGTCAAAAATCACGTAATAGCCATCTGCATCCTGTGGGAACTGGGCAAGGTCAACATTGGCTTTATCAGCAACTTTGTATTCCACCTTAGCACTCTTATCGGTACTGTCTCCTGAAGTACAACAACAGGTAGGGCAACCACAGTTACACTGACATCCACATTTCTTTTGGCAACAAGATGCCATCATCAGCAAAGCTGATACTACTAAAAGTAATTGTTTCATATTGATAAAAATTTGATAGTTTTTTTAATGTGCATTGTCTTTGTCTGGTGATTGACTAGACAAAGACAATGCTTGAGAAGCTTCTAAAAAGCTTATGAGATAATGCTTAAGGCAGAACCTTTACACGGATATTACGATACCATACATCGTTTCCGTGATCTTGAAGACCAATAAGACCTTCGTGGTTCTTTCCACCACACTTATTGAGCAGTTTGAATGCTGCAGGCCATTTTTCTTCACTGAACTTACTGTTCTGAAGCATTTCGGTCCATTCGGGAGTCCACATCTGATATGTCAGGACCTCAACATTGTTCTGGATATGGGTGACTTTGCCGTTCTGAACGATAATCTTGGCCTTGTTCCATTCACCATAAGGATTGGCGTTCTGAGGCTTGGCAGGAATCATGTCATACAGAGACGCAGACTGACGATTGCCATCCTTACCCAACTTGGCATCAGGATGATTAACATTATCCAGCACCTGATATTCAGGACAAGAAATATAAATAGGCTGTAACTTGCCATTGGCATCAGTAGTTTCCTGTGCAAGGTAGAAGATGCCAGAATTTCCTCCTTTGGAAATTTTCCATTCTAATTCTAGAATACAATTACCAAACTTATGACCGAAGATAATATCTCCGCCTTCCATCTTTTTACCGTTTTTGTCCAAGGACTTAGGATTGCTACTACCTCTAAAGTGGAGACATCCGTCTTCAATCACCCAACGGGGAGCAATATGGTTTTTACCATAACCACGCCATCCTTTCATGGATGTTCCGTCAAAAATAACAATATAGCCATCCTTGTCAATGGTATATGTATTATTTTCCCATTCAGGTCCCTGAAAACCTTGAGAGGTGCCCAAAACAATGGAAGTGGCCTTTTTGGAAGCTGCATTGACAGTACAGAAAGTCAATGCCATCACTGCTATCAGAATCAATGACTTTTTCATCTTTCAATAGAATTTGTGTGATTACAGAATAGGCATATCAGGAAGCTTCCAACCATCACGATAGTCGGGTTTGATTAGCTTGGCGGCATATTCGTTGGCATCAATAGGATCGGAATAGGTACGATCGAAAGTAGGATGACCATCTTTGATATTGAAATTATCTTCGATGATAGAACGAATTTTAGCGTTAGCAGGAATATTGGTGAACTTCATGTTCTCGCCATCCCAGTCAAGCCATTGTCCAAGAGATTGTAGGCGAACAGCAACAACACCCATTACAACCATTTCATTCAGAGGTCCGGATTCTGCGAAGCAGGAAGCAGTTTCTACGCGGCTAGCTGCATCTTCCTTACATGCACGAATCCAGTCTTGCTGATGATGATCATTAGGTACAATACGACACAATTCAGGAACTACGGGATCGCGACCAGATACCAAGAACGGGTCTTTACCATAAGTACTTACAACCATAGTGTCCTTTGTTCCGTAGAATACACATACACCATTGGGGTCAAATGTCTTTCCCTTAGGCATATCAAACGGAAGTTTATTAGTAATGCCACCATCATACCAAGTTAATTCGCATTCTGGCAATGCAAGTTTAGGAAGGTTAGGACGAGCGGGGAAACGATAGGTTACCATCTCGGCTGTAGGACATGCATCAGTCATCAACATGGTTGAGCTACCCAATACATGGCTGGGATAACCTAGGTTAAGGCCCTTGAAAGCCACCTGAAGGATATGGTTAGCCATATCACCCAATGCACCTGAACCAAAATCCCACCATCCGCGGAAATTCCAAGGAGTATAGGCAGAATTGTATTCACGATATTTAGCTGGACCTATGAAAGAATCCCAATTCAATGTAGAAGGAATAGGATGTACTTCCTTGGGCGCTGCCATACCTTGCGGCCAAATAGGACGGTTGGTATATGCCTCAATACGGGTCACCTCACCGATTTCTCCATTCCACAGCCAGTTGATAGCCTTACGGGTTCCTGCAAGAGATGCTCCCTGGTTACCCATCTGGGTAGCCACCTTATACTTTTCTGCCAACTTGGTCAACAGACGTGATTCATACACATAGAGAGTCAAAGGTTTCTCAACATATACATGCTTACCTGCAACCATGGCATCTGCTGCAATGATGGCATGAGTATGGTCAGCTGTAGCCACCATAACTGCGTCGGCATCTTTGAGCATCTCGTCATACATCTTGCGGTAGTCATTGTAGCGCTTAGCCTGAGGATATCTATCGAAGACCTTGGCTGCATACTTCCAATCTACATCACAGAGACCGATAATGTTCTCCGTCTGCATACCTTTCAATACGCCTGAACCACGACCTCCAATACCAACTCCAAGAATATTCAGTTTGTCACTTGGAGCCTTATGTCCATACTTCTTACCCAATACGGTGTTGGGAACAAATGCAGGAGCTACTGCCAAACCAGCGAGTGCAGCACTACCTTTTTTGAGAAAATCTCTTCTAGAAATGTCTGACATGTTTTTAGAATTTGAAGTGAATAAGTATAGTTTAAGTGTTTTCTATTTTATGTAACAGTCCATAGCCGTCTTTCATATTACGCCTACGTTCTCTGATTTGTTCAAGTGTGTGCATATTGCCAATTGAAGGAAGTTCATGCTTGTGACAATTCTCCAAGAAAATCCAAGCATATTCAGAAGAAATGGCAGAATCACGCATCTCCGGCATCTTGGGATTTCTTTTGCCGCTTTCTATTGACTCTGCCATTTCAGATACCAGTCTATCTATATTCTTTCCGCCAAAAGGCCTCTCTAATTCATAAGTCTGGGTGACTCCATGCAGAGACACATTGGCAGTCTTGAAATCATGTGTCATACGGGCTACTCCTTTGGTTCCTATCACATCTATATAGGAGTTGTGAATCTGGTCCTTAGCCAACTGGCCATAGACAAATCCTTGAGTAATGTCAAACACCACACCATTTTCGAACGTACCATGACACTGAATCCACCAAGGGTCCTTATAGTTCCACATATTAATACCTTGAGCATGCCAGGTCTTAAAATCACACTCGGCATACCAACGGGCAATATCCACATAATGCATACCACAATCGTGGAAAGCAGGACCTTCATATTCATGTCCTTCACCAGGCACCAGACCAGGAGTCATATGACAAATACGCAAAATAGCCAAATCCCCTATTTCACCTGTCTTAATAAACTCCTTGATAGAATTATGGTACCAGGCATTACGCAAATAAAGATTAACAGTAGAAAACTTGTCATAATCCTTAATCATATCCACTACTTCCCACTCTCTATCAATACTGTCTGCAATAGGTTTTTCGGAAATAATATGTTTGCCCTTAGCAATAGCTTTCGCTATCTGATCCTTTCTGGAATTGGCCAATGTACATAATGTTACCACTTGAACTTCCGGGTCATCGAAAACTTCATCTTCATTAGCGGTAACAACAGATTCAGGTGAAAGTCTGGAAGCCAACTCCCTGCTAGAATCACTAATGTCACATATATAGGATATGGTATAGTGACCATTTTTCTGGAATTCAGACAAATAAAAACGTCCCATTCGTCCGAACCCGATAATTCCAACTTTGATTTTCATATTAATTATGTAACCTCAGCTGATACTTCTATACGTAATGATTATCTATTATAAGGCAAAGATAGTATTTTTTTTTGGAGGAAAGGAGAAAATACCCAAAATTAGATATTTTTATACCATTTCCAAAAGATATCAAAAACAACCTCAAATCTACTATCCATTATTTCTATTTCTCCCCGCATCCATTCGCAAAAAGATAAACAGCAGAAAAGTAAAGCCCCATAACGAAGAACCGCCATAACTAAAGAAGGGAAGAGGAATGCCGATAACCGGCGTCAGCCCTATCACCATACCGATATTGATAAACAGGTGGAATATAAATATACCTACCACACAATATCCATAGATACGATACATGGCAAATTTCTGACGTTCTGCCACATGGATAAGACGGAGAATGAATACCAAGAACACCAGTAGCACGAGACTCGAACCAAAGAAACCCCATTCTTCCCCAATGGTACAGAAGATAAAATCCGTATCCTGTTCAGGCACATACTTCAATTTGGTTTGGGTTCCATTGAGAAAACCTTTCCCAAAAATACCGCCCGAACCGATTGCTATCTCACTTTGACGAACATTATAACCCGCCCCGTTGTAGTCATGTTCCAACCCTAACAACACACGAACCCTACTTTGCTGATGAGGCTCCATAATATGATTGAAAACATAATCGGTAGAATAGTGCATCGCCATAGAGCCTACACAGAACGCTGCAACAAAAAGAAGACGAGGAAGCCTATTTCTAAATGACTGAAACACAAGATAAAGAATACATCCTACACAGATACCTAATAATATCCATGACAAATCGAAAACCACAATAAAAAACGAAACAGCATAACCTGCTGCAAGAAGCACAGTTCCACCTAAGAACATTATACGAGCATGCTTTTTGTTGGAATCATAAATCAAATCAAGTATCACTGTAAAAAGCCATATGAGCACCATTACCACAAAGGCACCGACTGATGTATTCATATGGTCCATTGCCAATTCGTCATAACGGAGACCAACAACGAAATAGACCACTGCAGCCATACCGACAAAAAGAATACTTCCACTCATCCCTTCACGATAGAAAGCCAAGAAAAACGACAAGTAGACGAGCGCCGAACCAGTCTCTCTCTGCATAATAATAAGTATGACTGGAATGAACACTATGGCACATGCCTGTAGAAAATGTTTTCCCTTCGTAATATTGAAGCCATAAGTACCCATAAGCTTTGACAAGGCCAAGGCTGTGGCCGTCTTAGCAAACTCGGCAGGCTGCATATTAAAGGGCCCCAAATCAATCCAAGACATGGACCCCCTATGACGAGATGCAATGAACGGTGTTATCAGCAACAGGGCCATCATACATATATATATGAAGTTGCTGAAGGTGTCGTATATTTTGTCATCTATCTTCAGAATAGAGAAGGCACATATCCAAGCAAGTCCTATCCACAACATCTGCTTCCCAATCTTTGCAGAGAAGTCCAATGATATAGGATCGCCGAAATTATACGTAGCTCCCATAATACTGAACCATCCTACCAAAACCAGTGCAACATACAGCAGAATGGTAATCCAGTCCAAGGACCTAAAGAGGCTATTAGTGCTAATATCTTTTTCCATCGTAACTGATAAACCTGTTGGCAAATTGTTCTGCCTTGCGTTCAGAAGCTTCAGACAGATGACCGCAAAGATACTGTTCTATCATCAGCGCACCGGCTGGAACAGCAAACTCTGCCCCAAAACCTCCATTTTCAATATACACCGATATGGCTATCTTGGGAGCATTCATGGGAGCAAAGCCCATAAAGACTGAATGATCATGGCCTCGGTTTTCTGCAGTACCGGTCTTTCCACATACTTCCAGCCCTGGAATATTGGCTCCTTTACAAGTACCACTCAAGACAGCATTTCGCATGCCCGCAACAACAGGAAGATAATTCTTAGACTCTACCATGGTATATTTTCTTGTAGTGTATAGAGTATCCAGATTCCCTCCCTCTATGGATTTCACAACATGAGGAACATAATAATAGCCCCGATTGGCGATAGTAGCTCCCAGATTGGCCACCTGCAAAGGTGTGAGCATTACTTCCCCTTGACCTATCGCATCACTGATGATAGTCAATCCGTTCCATCTGCTTTTGTACCACTTGTCATAATAAGCAGCATTCGGTATCATGCCCCGTTTTTCTCCAGGCAAATCAATGCCAAGCCTATAACCAAACCCCATAGATACCATATAGTCTTTCCATTTGGTCAAGGCATTGCTATAGGTACCATACTTCTTTTTGGACATAATCATATTGTAGAACCCCCAACAGAAATAACTATTGCAGGATGTCTCCAATGCGTAATTCAAAGCCACAGGACTCCTATGTCCATGACATCCCACATGTGTCCTCCCCTTATAGAAACCATGATAACAAGGGTAGCAAGTAGCTGTGGACACTATCTGCTCCTGAAGAAAAACAAGACCCTGAGTAGTCTTGAAAGTTGACCCAGGTGGATACTGGCCCATGATGGCTCTATTAAGCAGGGGCTTATGAGGACTGGCTTGCAATTTCTGAAAATTCTTCCCCCTGTCAGGACCCACAAGTTCGTCGGGTGAGAATGTTGGGGCAGAAACCATGCACAACACTTCTCCTGTGGAGGGCTCTATCGCAACAATACTTCCTTTCTTTCCTCTCATCAACCGCTCACCTAAAACTTGAAGTTCGCGGTCAATGCCTAGTGTAAGATTCTTGCCTGGTATAGGAACTCTGTCGTACTTGCCATCCTGATAATGACCTTTGTTCCTTCCACGAACATCCCTAAGCATTATCTTAATGCCTTTTTCGCCACGCAGTTCCTGCTCATAGGCCTTTTCTATTCCCAACTTACCTATGTAGTCTCCACTTCTATAATAATCATCCTTTTCTATATCGGTCTGACTTACCTCTGCTACATCACCAAGTACATGAGCTGCATAGGGTGTGGCATAATGTCTCATCGCTCTCTTCTCAATAGAAAAACCTTTGAATTTGAACATCTTTTCCTGCAGATAAGAGAATTTGCGTGCCGATATTTGACTGACAAACAACTGGGGTGTATAACGGGAGTACCCTGGATTTAACCTGGAATCCTTGATTTCAGCCATACGGTCTATATACTGTTGTCGAGAAATACCAATTGTACGACAGAAATCAATTGTATCCACCCCATGCTGTTCATTCATAACCACCATGATATTATATGCCGGTTCATTGTATACCAACAAGTGACCATTACGGTCATATATAAGACCGCGAGCAGGATACTGTATCTTTTTCAGGAAAGCATTGGAGTCAGCATTCTTCTTATAGTCATCACTCATAATCTGCAAAACCAGAAGGCGTAATATGTATATAGCCACAATAACAACGGCTATACCTCCTATTACATACCTTCTGTTGTCATAATTGAAATGACTCATGCTTCTTCCTTCTTCTTATTATTTACCCTAACAGACTCTATCACCAAAATACAGAGTACGGTCATTACCCAACTGGAAAGAACATTAAGAACTAATTTTCCTAAATTGAAAAAGGAAAAATTCTGAAGGACGAAAAAAACAAAGCATACAACAAATGTACTAGCCAACAGATAGTATATGTATTTTCGCCAACCCATCCTTCCAGCATATAACCAATCCCTGACTGGAGACAGATTGGAATTGGTTTCTTCTTGAAAAAAAGCCTTGACAAATATGGGCTGTACCATAGCTAATAGAGTAAAAGAGGCAGCAGAAACACCAGGAGTATTGATAAACATGTCTTCGGTAATCCCTAACAGGAAACCTGATAACAAGACAATCCATCTGTCTGTTCCTGCAGGAAAAAGAAGAATGGGCAGAATACATACTAATGGTGTACCATATCCCCAAAACTGAATATAGTTAAAGACACCTATCTGAAAAGCCACGCAAACGAGAGCAAAAAGGAACAATTTGATATACATGAGTCATACTTGTTTTCAGACAACCGTCAGAATTAGACTATTGCCCTTCTGATTCAAAAGCATCCAACTTCTGTTGCAACTGGTCCAATTGTGCCCTGTCATTGACAATGACACAAACATCCGTCAAATTTCCAAAATTAGTTCCCAGACTAACCTTTAACTGCAAGGACAGTCCATCAGGAGAATTAGAAATGCCCGATACCTTCCCTACAAAGATTCCAGACGGAAAAACAGATGAATAACCGCTGGTTTCTACATATTCACCTATACGCACACGGGCATAATGAGGCACATCATTCATAACCGCCGTACAGGTACTTCCTCCATTCCATTGCAAATAACCAAAATAATTGCTGTGGCGGATACGACAGCTAATACTGCTCTTGACATTAATAGAAGGCATGACCAAAGAATAGTGGGGAGTAGTCATAAAAACGATACCTACCACACCACCGCCACCAACTACACCCATATCTTCATGGATTCCTTCCTTCTCTCCCTTATCAATGACAATATAGTTCTCATCTCTGGTAAGACTATTAGAAACAACCTTTGCAGGTATGAGCGTAAAACCTTTCAGGGAATCCCTTACCAGTCGGTCATTGCTATTAGGAGATGTCTGTATCTTATCCAGTTCTCTTCGGAGATCTGCAACTTGTTTTTGAAGAAAGATGTTTTCAGAAGTCAACGTAGCATTGACCTTTTTCAGACGAGTATAACTTATGAATTCTTTATGCCATCCATTAATGGTACCTGCAACAGCATTGGCAGAAGTACACCATACACTCCCCTGATAGGTATTGTACCGTACCAAGAGATGTATACTGTACGATTCCAACAATAGGAATACAATCCAATAATAATACTTTTTGAGAAACTCAAGCAGGGCTTTCATATATTAATGACACCGATAATCAACCAATTGCCAATCTGCCTGGCCGACAAATGCAGAGGAAAGCATAGAGCCTCCTCAACGTCATCTCATAAGGAAGGAGAAATTGTCAACGTTTTGCAATGCAATACCAGTTCCGCGGGCCACACTGAGCAACGGATCTTCATCGACATGGAACGGGATATTAATCTTATCGCCCAAACGCTTGGCAAGACCCCGAAGCAATGCACCTCCACCTGTCAAGTAGATACCATTCTTTACAATATCTGCATAGAGTTCTGGAGGTGTATTTTCCAAAGCTGACAAGATGGCAGTTTCTATCCTAGCCAAAGATTTCTCAAGGCAATGGGCAATTTCTTGATAACAAACGGGGATTTCCATAGGCAAGGCCGTTATACGGTTAGGCCCATGTACAATAAAGTCCTGGGGAACATCCTTTTCATCCAGATCAGTCAATGCAGCACCTACATTGATTTTTATACGCTCTGCCATACGCTCACTGACCTTGACATTATGCTGGCGAGCCATGTACTCCTGTATATCAGCCGTAAAGTCATCGCCTGCCATCTTAATAGAGTTATTGGAAACAATACCTCCCAAAGATATGACAGCAATTTCCGTGGTACCTCCACCGATATCAACTATCATATTACCCTCAGGTGCCTGAACATCTATTCCCACACCGATAGCTGCAGCCATCGGTTCAAATATCAGATAGATATCTCTTCCTCCTGCATGCTCTGCAGAATCGCGAACAGCCCTCAATTCAACTTCTGTTGAACCTGAAGGAACACCTATTACCATTCTGAGTGAAGGCGTAAACAGATGTTTTCCTGTATTTACCATTTTGATAAGACCACGCATCATCTGTTCACAAGCATAGAAATCGGCAATAACACCATCTCTCAATGGTCGAATAACCTGAATCTTGTTGTTGGTCTTTTCATACATTAGTTTGGCTTTATTCCCAACAGCAATCATACGTTGTTGTTGGTCCAAAGCGACTACGGAAGGTTCATCAACTACAATTTCATCACCAGAAGTAATAATGGTGTTGGCTGTACCCAAATCCATGGCAAGTTCTTGGGTAAAAGAGAAAAATCCCATTTTCTTATAGTAATTTTCTGGTTGAACAATAATTATTTCCGGACAAAATAGGAATGTATAGCAGTATCATACTTACTGCTCACTTCAAAAGCTCGACCTGCAAGATTCTTTCTGTCCTCAATATCTGTATTGGCACCTTTTTCCTTAAGTATGGCTGTCAAGACTGGATACTCTTTCTTGCTGGCAACAATGACCACATCATTAAAATTCTTGGCAGCTGCTCGGATAAGAGAGATTCCACCTATATCAATCTTTTCAATGATATCTGCTTCTGATGCCCCGCTTTTTACAGTCTCTTCAAAGGGATAAAGGTCAACGACCACCAAATCTATCGGATCAATACCATATTGAGCCATTTCCTGCTTATCTGACTCCAATTCCCTTCTACCAAGGATGCCTCCAAATATCTTTGGATGAAGAGTCTTGACTCTTCCTCCCAGGATAGAAGGATAGGTCGTTACCTCTTCTACTTTTTTACATGGATAACCGAGACTTTCAATAAAATGCTGAGTTCCTCCTGTTGACAGGAATTCTACTCCATTCTGATGTAGAAGAGAAAGCATCTCTTCTAGTCCGTCTTTGTGAAATACTGAGATAAGTGCAGTCTTGATTGTTTTAGTTTGGGACATGGTTTTGAAGATATATATTTGTTGATTCTATAATTTTGTGTATTCAAATAAAGGATTCTATCAGTTAATTCATTGCCTTTATAGGGAAGAAGCATATACGGATGCTATCCAATAGCTTTATTGGATATTCTTGAAATAAGTAGTCAAAGCAGTTCTTGAATCGGCCAGCCTTTTTTCCCAAATTTCCATAGAATTTTGGCCGATTACATCCGTAACATATTTAATAGCGAAAAAGGGAACGCCCAATTCCTGGCATACATCATATTCTGCAAACGATTCCATATCTACCACATCTGCACCAAATCCTTCCCCCTCTGTGACAAAATTATCACCGCAACTTACCATAAAGTCTGACTTGAATATAGTTTTCCCTTCTATTACAGATGGAAATCTTTTGATAAAAGGCAATTCTGGAGTTGTACCTTCGCAGGGTAGTTCCAGCACATCTTTTGCTTTATAGTAATCTCGGTCAATGACATGACGGCACACAATGATATCACCGACTTGATGATGAAATGTACCTGCAGTCCCCACACTGATTACAATATCGGGTCTGTTTTCCAATATGCTTCTGGTCAAGGCCATAGCCGAGCGAGCTTTCCCCACTCCACTTACGACTGTTGTAACCTCACATTCAGGCAACGATATATCTACCACTTCACGCTGGAGAGCAAAAATAATCAGGACTTTCATGAGCAAAAAAGAATTGCTTAATATTATATGATATAAGAATTTGGACGTGACTGCAAATTTAGCAAAAAAATACCGGGTATTTCCTGCTTCCGATAAATATTTTTCCAAAGCAGGAAACAAGAAGAACAGAAAAATCGTTAACTTTGTCCAATCATATATCTGTATCCTGTATACACACATTATCAACTCCATAAAATTCCCGACTATAAATGAAAGTATTGTTGCTTAATTGCGGTAGTTCATCCATCAAATACAAACTATATGACATGTCTGACCATTCTGTCATGGCAGCTGGTGGAATAGAAAAAATAGGATCAGCAGGATCTTTTATTAAGACCAAGTTACCCAAGGCAGACAAGACTCTATGTGACATTCCTGACCACAATACTGGTGTACAGTTAGTCCTACAAACCCTTACATCACCTGAAAACGGATGTATCCATTCTCTAGATGAAATAGATGCTGTAGGTGACCGCATCGTACATGGAGGACCATTCTCTGAAAGCACCTTGCTTACTCCCGAAATTTTCGCAGAATGGAAAAAATGTGCTTTAGGTCTTGCCCCTGTACATAGTGAAGTGCAAGCCAAGAGCATAGAAGCTATTTCCAAATGCCTTCCTAATGTGCCACAAGTTGGCATTTTTGATACAGCCTTTCATCAAACAATTCCCGAGCATGCCTATCTCACTTCCCTACCTTATGAGTTCTATGAGAAATATGGTATCCGCAGATATGGTTTTCATGGCACATCTTTCCGATATGTACTGCAACGTTCTGCCCAAGTATTAGGTTTCAATGCCAACGAGAAGCGAATCATCATCTGTCACATTGGAAATGGCATTTCTGTAAGCGCCATCAAGGAAGGAGTATGTATTGACACAACCATGGGCATGATGCCAAATGACGGACCGATGATGGGTACACGAACAGGCGACATGGATGCCTCTGCCCTTCTCTTCCTTATGGAAAAGGAAAATCTCACACCAGCAGCTACCCTTGACCTCATTAGCAAGAACAGCGGACTCCTTGGCATCAGCGGACTTACCAATGACATGCGGGAAATTGTAGAAGCTGCCCAGTCAGGTCATTCCCGCGCCCAACTGGCACTGGATATGTATTGTTATCGTTTGAAACGTTATATAGGTGCCTATGCCGCCATCCTGGGAGGAGTAGACTACATCATCTTTACTGCTGGAGTAGGAGAAAACCAACCTCCTGTAAGAAAAGGTTGTCTGGAGGGCTTAGAATTTATGGGCGTACAGCTTGACATCGAAACTAACGAAAAGGTTTATGGACAAGAAACGGTCATTTCCACTCCTGACAGCAAGGTAACCGTAGCCGTCATTCCTACCGACGAAGAGCTTATGATGGCTCAAGACACCATGCAAGTCGTCACCAAGCAGAAATAATCTCAATAGTTGTCATGCTCTACGCCTGAACAAAGCCAAGGCATGACATTTTTTTCAGACATCTCCCTATTCCCGTACTCATGAATAGAAGAGAATTCCTATCAAAAAGCCTGCAGGGAACAGCTTTCCTGTCAGCAGCATCTCTACCTATTAATTCCCTTGCATCCAGCAAAAAGACAATGCAAAAAGGTAGCGGTTTTACTATGTGGCAACTCAACACACAATGTAATGAAATCGGGAACTCATATGTTTTCCTGACTCGTGAAGGACAGGTTGTTGTTATGGACGGAGGATGCAGCAAGGACGAATATTATTTGCGGGGATTTCTTGCTCACATGGGAAATCATGTCCACACTTGGTTTATATCCCATCCCCATTCCGACCACATGGATTCTCTAATAAGTATCTTAAAGGAACCCAGAGGGATTACTATCAACCGCATTGTACACTCCCCATTTACAGAAGACCTTATCAATAGCGAACCCGACTATGCTGCTCATTGCAGGCATTTCTACCATCTCCTTCTGCAAGTCAATAATATAGAAATTGTAGAATTAAATAGCCCTGGATGGACAGAAGACATCGGAGGTTTGAATTTCAAGATACTAGGTGTCTCCAATCCAGAAATTATCCACAACGGCTATAACAATTCTTCCATGATTATTAAGGTTTGGGACAAAAAGAAGAGTATCCTGTTTCTTGCTGATGCTGGAGAAGAATGTGGAGACAAACTCCTTAGTAGCCCATTCCGACAGGAATTGGATTGTGATTATGTACAGATGGCACATCACGGTCAGAGAGGATGTCGACAATCCTTTTACCAATCCATTCATTTCCGAGCTTGTTTATGGAGTACACCTCAATGGGTATGGGACAACAACACAGGCAACGGACCAGGGACCGGGCATTTGAAAACAGAAGAAACCCGACAATGGATGAAAGAAAAAGGGATTACGGAACATCATGTTTCATGGAAGGGATTGTATCAGTTGGATTAACAATACAGGCTTTCTGCTTTGCCCCATTTGTCTACCAACATCCCATTGACCATTTTAGGGTTATTATTCCATCTCAAACAATTCAGTCTCTTTGACTATCCTATTCATTGGGTCCTTTGTCCCTCCATCAACTATTTTACATCTATCAACTAGCCAAATCGATTGAATTATCGTAACTTTGCACTAATAGACTTACACGTCATCCGCTTACAAAACATGAAAATTGCAGAATTGCTCAATCAACCAGGAACAGCATTTTCCTTCGAGATACTTCCTCCTTTGAAGGGAAAAGGAATTGACAACCTTATCCATACCATCGAAAAACTCAAGGAGTTTTCACCAATATATATTAACATCACCAACCACCGCAGTGAACCAGTATATACAGATGCAGGCAACGGATTGTTAACCCGCACCATGGTAAAACGCCGTCCTGGAACCGTCGCATTGGCAGCTATGATGCAAGAACGGTTTCAGATTCCTATAGTTCCCCATATACTTTGCAGTGGTTTCAGCAAGTATGACACAGAATATCTGCTGATTGACCTAAAAATCTTAGGTATTGAGAACCTCTTGCTCCTCAGAGGAGACAAAGGAAGGGAAGACCGTTCATTTGTTGCCATGGAAGGAGGCTATTCCCATGCTACAGAACTACAGGCGCAAGTCAATCGCTTTAATGAAGGCTTCTTTTTGGATGGTTCATCTATTTGCCATTCCGACAGAGTATTTTCATATGGTGTTGCCTGCTATCCAGAGAAACATGAAGAAGCTCCCAACCTTCATTCTGACCTCCATTGGTTTAAAGCCAAAGTAGATGCTGGAGCCGAATATGGTGTTACACAGATGTTTTTCGACAACAACAAGTACTTTGACTTTGTTGCCCAATGTCGTTCCTTAGGTATTCAAGTACCTATTGTTCCAGGAATTAAGCCTATTACACGTAGAAGTCAATTGACCCTATTACCCAAATGCTTCCATTGCGACCTACCTGAAGCCCTGACAGAAGAATTGCTGCATTGCCAATCTGACGAAGAAATCAGAGCTGTAGGTATAGAATGGTGTATTGACCAATGCAAGGAATTGAAGAAAGCAGGTGTCCCCAACATCCATTTCTACTCCAATGGCCAATGGCCTGATATCTATGAGGTAGCCAAAGCCATATATTGAGCCCATTTCGTCCACTATGTCCTTTACAGATGTAATCGCCCAAAATTCCATCAAGCAGATGCTTCTGTCTGCCAGCAAGGCCAAAAGGATTCCCCATGCTTTGTTGTTTACAGGACCTTCCGGTATAGGTAAGTTGGCTATGGCCGTTTCCTATGCCAGATATCTGTTATGTTCTCATCCTTTGGATGATGATGCTTGCGGAACATGTCCTTCCTGCAAGCGTCTGTCAGCTTTCTCACATCCAGACCTCCATTTTTCTTTTCCTATTGTCAAAAAAGGCAATGCTGACACCTGTGAAGATTATCTGAAAGAATGGTATGATATGCTAAAATCTACTCTGTACTTCAGCACAGACGACTGGCTAGAGAAAATGGGTGCAGACAACCAGCAACTTCTGATTCCCGAGAAGGAAGCTGACAGAATTATTGACATTATGTCGCTGACTTCTTATGAAGGGAAGTACAAGATTATGATCATATGGCTTCCAGAACTGATGAATGCAGATGCTTCCAACAATCTGTTGAAACTTCTGGAAGAACCCACTCCCGATTCGATTTTTATATTGGTCAGCAATGATGCTACCCGACTGCTTCCTACCATCGTCAGTCGTACCCAATCTCTGTATTTCCGTCCATTATCCATATCTGACACCTCCGAAGTACTGATGAACCGTATGTCTTTGGAACCTGATGTTGCAATGCGAATCGCACGAATTGCAGGAGGCAGTTACCTAAAAGCTCTGAAACAATTGACAGCCGGCGGAACCGACACATTGTTTTTTGAATATTTTACCCGTTTCATGCGTTTGGCTTTCAGCAGAGATTTGCCTTCTATAAAGATATGGAGTGACGAAGTAGCATCTTGGGGCAGGGAAAAGACCAAAGCTTTCATTGACTATAGTCTGAATATGATACGAGAAAGTTTCGTCTATAATTTTCATCGTAAAGAACTGAACTTTCTGGATGAGCAAGAAAGCTCTTTTGTTGAAAAATTCTGCAAGTTTGTCAACGAGCGCAATGTCATCCAATTATCCGAGAGTTACTCCCGTGCCCTTAAAGACATATCCCAGAATGCCAATGCGCGGACGGTATTGTTTACTCTGGCACTAGAAACTATCATCCTGATTAGAAAATAAATGCAACTGAAAGAAATCATATTATGAAAGAATTTATAGCAGGAACTTGTCTAAGAGGCCTCTGCGCCAAAGGGTGCGGAAGACAAGACAAGCAATTGAATACATATGATTGGTTGGCAGACATGCCTGGCAACAACTCCTTGACTGATCTTGTCGAAGTCCAGTTCAAGAATACCCGCAAGGACTATTTTATCAACAGCAACCACATTTCTCTCACCAAAGGCGACATTGTTGCAGTTGAAGCATCTCCTGGTGGACATGATATTGGCACTGTAACTCTGACAGGTTCATTAGTAAAATTACAGATGTCCAAGCAACGTCTTAAGAGTGATGCCGGTACAAAACGTATTTACCGTATTGCCCGCGAATCGGATTTACAAAAGTATCAAGAAGCAAAAGCTCTGGAACATGAAACCATGATACGTTCTCGCCAGATTGCCAAGAACTTGGAATTGGACATGAAAATCGGTGATGTCGAATATCAGGGAGATGGCAGCAAGGCTATATTCTATTACATAGCAGACCAGCGTGTAGACTTCCGTGTTCTGATTAAAGTCCTGGCAGAAGAATTCCATATCAGAATTGAGATGCGTCAGATTGGTGCCCGACAGGAAGCTGGCAGAATTGGCGGTATCGGTCCATGTGGACGCGAGTTATGTTGTGCCACATGGATGAAGAATTTTGTTACGGTACAAACAGGCGCTGCACGTTGTCAAGACATCGCCATCAATATGCAGAAATTACAAGGACAGTGTGCCAAACTCAAATGTTGCCTCAATTACGAAGTCAGCACATATTTGGATGCTTCTGCCCGTATCCCGTCCCGTGACATTCCTTTGGAAACAGCTACGGAGACCTATTACCAAGTCAAGACAGACGCATTGGCAGGCAAGGTATGCTATTCTCCCGACAAGCATCTTTCATCTGCGGCAGTCACCATCACTGCACAACGTGCATTTGAAATTATCGCAATGAACCGTGCAGGAGAAAAACCTGAAAGCCTATCAGATGTGACCACTAGTGCTAAGTCGTCCGTCGTTGATTTGGCAGAACAAGAAAGTCTAACACGCTTTGACAAATCCAAAAACAAATCACGTAACAAGTCACGTAACAAGTCACATCATCGTTCTTCTGCTGCTGATTCAGGCAACTCCAACCAACATGCTACTTCTGACAACAGGCAGCAACGTAATGCCCATTCCCATCATGAAAACAAGAAAAGAGACAGGTATCAGCAGAAGAGTCATTCAGAGTCCACCCAATAAACCAGATTCTCCTCATTCATCCCTATGACCTCGGCAGGATTGTATGTCAAAAAAAACATTGGCATGCTGGTGGCTATCATTTCAATATCCCTTCTGTCTTCCTGCATGCAACAACCGAGCGGATACTCTTCTCGGTTCAAGTCAGTATCTTCATCAGGATGGAATCAACATGATTCGTTATGTTTTGACATTGACACAGTATCCAACACTGGCCGATATGACTTCTTTGTAGAGATTCGCAACGATTATACCTTTCCATATAAATACCTATGGCTGTCGGTCAAGACCGAAACCCATCATCCCTACAGCTACAGATGTGACACTTTACGATTGCCTATCACTGACGAATCAGGAGATTTTCAAGGATCAGGCCTTACTCTCTTTGAACATAGGCATCACATCTACCCAGCTATCCTGCACCAAGGTCAATATGGTAGAATCACTATTCAACATATTATGAGACAGGATGTCATACAGGGGATTTCAGACATAGGGTTAACCATATATCCTCTTCATTAACCCCGTTATTTTACTGAACAAATATAGTTCTAGTCTTGTCAGGATGTACTGCAATATGAACACGTACTGTCTCTTCCGGCAATAGGTTTTCTACCAGTTCCGGCCATTCTATAAAACAATAGCTGTCACTGTAGAAATAATCCTCATATCCTATATCATATACCTCTTCTTCCTTATTAATCCGATAGAAATCAAAGTGATATACATGCCTATCTGTCTTCGGTATATAATACTCGTTGACAAGGGCAAACGTAGGAGAATTCACTTCATCTTCCACCCCCATCGCTTCACACAGAGCCTTGATGAAGGTTGTCTTACCTGCTCCCATATTTCCATAGAATGCAAAAACCCGCTTATCCTGCATATCCTTGAGAAAGGATTCTGCAGCCTTGGCCAGATCATCTAACGAACTAAGAGTAATTTCCATATTATAAATGTATCAATCAATTGGGAACTTTATCCTGTTCCCACGTTATTTTACCTTTCCTTCCATAGTAACAAGAGGTATAATCATCTCTTCCATAGAAATACCACCATGCTGGAAAGTACTGCGGTAATAGGTTACATAATAGTTATAATTATTGGGATAGGCAAAAAACCGATCACCTCCACAGAGTATATATGTACTGCTCAGATTAGGAGCAGGAAGTCCCACCTGTTGTGGATTCTTAATTTCAAATACTGCCTTCGAATTATATCCTAGATTCTTGCCCACTTTATAACGAAGATTGGTATTGGTTTCCTTATCTCCTACCACTTTGACAGGCTCTTCAACACGTATACTACCATGGTCAGTAGTCAAAACCACTTTATAACCCGAAGAAGCAATCAACTCAAATAGAGTTCGGAAAGAAGTATTTTTAAACCAACTACGAGTGATGCTCCTGTAAGCGGCTTCATTGCCCACCAGTTCATGAATCATCTGACGTTCATTTCTAGCATGCGACATAATATCAATAAAGTTGATGACCAAAATATTGAGCGAGTTGGCGAGATAATCATTGAATTGGGAAAGATACTTGTCAGCCCCTGAAGAATCATTGATTTTCCGATAGGAATAGGATTCCTTTCTCCTGTAGCGTTCCATAATGGTACCTACCAGTTGCTTTTCATTTTGATTCTTCCCGTCCTCCTCTTCTTCATCCACCCATAAGTGGGGATACATCTTTTGAATTTGCAACGGCATCAACCCAGCACATAGTGCATTGCGTGCATATTGGGTCTGAGTGGGTAATATACTGCAATACAATTCCTCATTGGAAGTAAACAAGTCAGAAATCTCCTGAGACAAAGTACGCCATTGGTCATATCGCAAATTATCAAATATGATAAAGAACACCTTATCCCCTTTGTCTAAAAGAGGAAATACCCTTTTGCTGAACACGTCAGGACTGAGCAAAGGTCTATCCGCTTCGCTTCCGTCCAACCATCCCTTGTAATTGCGCTTGATGAACTTCTCAAACAAGTTGTTGGCTTCCTTTTTCTGCATTTTGAGTATCTCGCTCATATCACTTCCTATCTCCTCCAATTCCAGTTCCCAATAGACCAAGCGTCTGTATATCTCCGTCCATTCCTTCCATGTCATGGAATCATTAATCTGCATGCCCATACGCGAAAATTCCTGAAGATATGAAGAATGGGTGACCTCTGTACGAATTTCCTTTTTATGGATATTCTTTTTCAATGACAAAAGGATTTGATTAGGATTAACTGGTTTAATCAGATAATCGGCAATCTTGGAACCGATAGCTTGATTCATAATATCCTCTTCCTCGCTTTTGGTAACCATTACCACCGGCACATCCGGAAGTATCTCCTTGATACGCTGCAAAGTTTCCAGACCACTGATGCCTGGCATATTCTCGTCCAGCAGAATCAGATCGAAATATTGGTTCTGACACCAGTCTATGGCATCACTGCCATTGGAAGCCTTGACCACTTCATACCCTTTCTTTTCCAAAAAAAGTATCTGTGCCCGTAACATCTCTATCTCATCATCTACCCATAGTAGTTTTCCGCTGATAGTCTCCTTAACATCCATAGCATTCCATTTAGATTACCAATTGTATTCATCAATACCACTCCCCACTATCATCGTCCTGACCGGTTTCCTGAATAACATCTTCTTTAGCGGGTGGCACCTCTTCAAATTCATCCCAAATAAACTGCCCCACAGGTGTATCAAGTTGGATATCCCTCTTGACAGACAATGGTACGAAATGGTTACGGTAGAATTTCAGATATTCTTCCATTGTATATCTCGTACCCAGAAGCTTGTAATTGGAACGAGAAACTAGAATCGGTCTGATGCCTTTGGACATATTTCTGAAAGTAGAATCTTTATAAAGTTCTTGGGTATAATAAGCTGCCTCATCATATCGGGTAAACTCTTCTACAAAGATTCTGCTTATGGTATCCATTTTCATGGTTGACACTTCAAAATTTCTTATAGCGAAACTGGTAAAATTGAACCTTGACACTTCATAAATCAGTTGCCCTTCTTTGGTTCTGTCAGTCGGATATTCGAGAATCAGCAGGAAGGGTTCTTCTTTATTGATGCTCAGCGTATCTACCTGTAGGGTAGAGTCAGCAACATTGCCAACCAGACTTCTTCTGCTTTCCCAAAAATCCTCCATGGAATAACTGCCTCCCACAGGTTTTCTTCCTGCCTTGATGCCATTGAGTATATTTTCTGCTATTGTATGAATAGGATCTTCCTTATAGCGGCTCACACTGTCCATTTGGGAGGCAAACTCTTTCAGTTCGCCTTTCCGCAGGGAATTCATGGCTGCCAGATACAGAAATTTACTTCTGTTGGCTCCATGAGGATATTCCTTTTCTGACAGTATGCAATTACGTTCAAGGGTGGCATAGTCATTGGTACGATAAGCCTCATAAGTACAGGCATAGAGGGAATCCTCACGCATCTTGCCATAACGGGCCTTTTCTTCAAAATGTTCATCACTGATGATGGCCGTATATTTGCTTTGGGGATATTGACTCACAAGAAGAGTCTTCCACTCTTGTGCCTGGAGAGGTGAACCCCATCTAAGGTCAAGAAGGAAGAGTTTGTAGAGAAGGAAATCCTTTGGTTCAAATTGAGGGAAATCTCTATATAGTCTTGTAAGATTCTTACGGGCGAGTGTCCCATTCTCCAGTTCATCCATCTCAATAAGGCCCGCCATATAGAGAGCATGCTGCAATTTGCTATTGGACTCTCTCATCTGTTCCTCTGTAAAGGGCAATTGTGCCAAATAATAGGCACGTCCCAATTTGTTTTCAGGGTCATTCTCATCTAGTATTTTCTTCTTTCCCTTTCCTGATTCGTTTTCATCCCCATCTCTCAAGGAATCGAGTCTATTGCTTTGGAGACCCTTTGAAGTAGCAGCACCGACATCAATACGCCAGTTATCTGTATTAGATCTCTTACCCCACACTTTCTTAAAAAGAGCCATACCTTGGCTTACAGTTGCAGGATCATAGAAATACCATGTGGCATTATTGCTCTGTCCGCTGATACTGGCTACTGAGGTATTAATAGCAGGTACAGGACGAGGAATTTCTTTTTCAGACCTTCCTCCTTGCATCTTCTCCATGCGAGCCTTTCTTACAGAGTCTCTTCTCATTCTCTCTGCCTCTTTTTGCCGTTGCTTCTCCAATTCTATAGCCTTGTCGATGATTGCATTTCTCTCTGCTTCCGTCATCCTTGTCATCGCCTGCATACTGTCCTGAGCGAAAATTTCATCAGTATAAGGAGCCAATTTTCCTAGCACGTTGGAGCGCAATTTAACTGTATCGTAATTTTCATACGAATGACTGAGACTTCCTATGCAGTCCTTATAGCAGTCATAAGCCGCAGAAAATTTTTCTTGCTTCCAATAGATATCTCCTAAAGAAACGAGAATCATACTACGAGCATAATTATTGTCCGCCTCTTCCGCTTTTCTTCCTTTCTCATAGGCTGCAATAGCCTGTACCGTATCCTTCTCTGCCATGAAAGCATTACCTAAAGCATAATATATCTGATCCAGATACTTTTTATTGTTGGTTTTTCTGGCTAACGACTTAAGGCGTTTCCTTTGTCTGACATTCCCTCCTGAAGCCATCACTTCCGTTTGGGCTACCTGTGCACTTATTTTCATTTCATACGGAGGACTCTGACGCTTACATTTACTAAAAGCCTTAAAGGCATTTTTATTATCGCCGGCATTTTTGTAGGTCTGGGCTAGAAGGAAATAACCTCTTGCCTTCTCCCTGCCGCGTTTCATCAATTTCACCTCTTTCTCTACATAAGGAGCAGCTTCCTTCCAATTCTTCCTTTTAAGCAGAAGGTCTGCCATCGCCATATTGTAATAACGTCGGCTTTTGCCAGGTATTCCGTCTCGCTTTACCTTATCCAAAAGGTTCTCTGCATCATAAAACCATTCTGATTCTATGTAGCTCACGGCCTGCAGTGCCCTAGCTGTATTGAGTATTTCGGGTTGGTTACGGTATATTCTACAAGTATAAGCAAAAGTACTGGCAGCATCAATGAAGTCACCTTTCTGTAGTTGGGACATTCCCAAAAGTAACCACGCATTTTTCAGGAAAGGATTGAATTCTGTTTGTTGCTTGAGATTCTTCTCTTTCTCACTCAGTTTGTGCCCACGCTTGAAGACAGGTTTCTTGCGTATAGAATAAATTTGGATAGTCTTTTCACATTTTGTGATGGCCGTTTCAAAGTTTCCGCTTCCCAATTTGCGTGCATTCTCATTACCCACCATCAACAGAGGCAAGGGTTGCAGATAATTATCCTTAACTCCTGTACGTTTGGCCGACATACCTTCCAGATATGCTTGATGCCCATTATAATACGTATTGTATCTTGCCTTGAATGCCTTCCACCGTCTTGTTGAGGCCGTGTTCTGAGCCATAGAACATCCTGCCAACAGAAGTACTGTGGCAACAACGCACAAAATAGCGGGAAATAACGACTGGCGGAACAATGTCATCAGTTGGAATTAAATAGATAGAACAATCATGTTATCTACCGGAAACCTGTATTTTTTTATAACGCATACAACTTTCTTTTATTGCCTTGCAAATAACGTAAACCACTACGGATGAAAATACTATAGAGGCACCACTTGGAACATTTATAAAATAGGACACAACCAGCCCCACCAAACAGTCTATCACCGTAAACAACATGGCTCCCACAACTATATGGTTAAAATTGCGTACAAAGACACACGCTGTTATTTGAGGTAGTGACAGCAGGGAAATAGCCAGGACAATGCCCATAGTACGCAAAATAGCCACTACTGACAATGCCATCAGTATGGTCAATGCCATCTCTATCCTATCTACAGGAAGATGTTGCGAACGGGCAAAATCAGAATCGAAGGCTATTGCCGTGATATAACGCATAAATCTGAAGAAGAACAATACAGTCAGTGCTGTAACCACAGTCAGGAAAATCAAATCTTCTGAGGTTGACAGAAGGATGTTTCCAAAAATATAATTAGGAAGGTCGGGGAGGAAAGAAGGTGACAAGAACACGCACATCACACCTAAACTCATTCCAAATGCCCACAGCATTGCTACTGCCGCATCCTCCCTTACAGAGAGTCTCCTTCGGAGTTTATCCATTCCCAAAGCCGAAAGCAAGGTAAAACCTGCCGCTCCTGCCAATGGAGATATACCCAGCAACACACATATCCCCACTCCTCCCAAGGAAGCATGAGCCAGTCCTCCAGCAATAAACACCAGTCTGCGGGTCACTATATAAGTACCTATAAATCCCCCCAGAACACCCACCAGTATACTGGACAAAAGTGCATTCTGAAAAAAAGAATATTGTAAGATTTCAGGCATATCTGTATTTCAAGAAGTTAATGGATAATGAATCCTGCCTGTTTCAGGTCCTCCCAAAATCGGGGATAGGATTTTCTGACCACTTCTGGATGGTTGATGGCAATAGTACCCTCCTTCATGGCACAGGGTGCAAACGCCATGGCCATTCTGTGATCTTCGTAAGTTTCTATGACAGGACAAGACTCCCGGTCCTTCTTTTCACCCTCCCAATATAGAGTACAACCATTATCTTCCTTAATGACATAGCCGAGTTTCTTGAGTTCCTGCATCAGAGCCGTCAATCGGTCTGTTTCTTTGATGCGCAATGTTTGCAGACCTGTAATACGGAAAGGTATGCCTTTCATAGCACAAGTCACAACGAGGGTTTGAGCCAGATCGGGCTGGTCCTGAAGATCTGCTTCATACAGTGAACAACAGTCACCTATTTGGCTCAGCCGGATGCCTTGAGGAACCACCTCTGTCTTGACACCCAAGGGAGCAAACAGATGTTTGACTTCGGAATCCCCCTGCAGACTGTCTTCACTGAGATAGGGAAGAACCACACTACTGCTTTCGTCGGAAGCCAATGCTATAATCTCATACCAATAAGAAGAAGCACTCCAGTCATTTTCTATCAAATATTCTGCCCTAGAATAACTGCCATGAGGTATATGGATTGTCCTTTCATCCATTCGTTGCACTTCAGCCCCAAATTCTTTCATCATGCACTCTGTCAGTCTTACATACGATTGGGATATTAGTTGGCCCGTTATGTGTATAGTCAAACCTTGTTCTGTTAGCGGTGCTATCATCATCAATGCGGAGATATACTGGGAACTGATATCCCCAGGTAAGCAGATATCGCCACCTGACAACAGCTTTCCAACAATCTCCAAAGGAGGGAATCCTTCTTCTCCAGCATAATCTATCTCTGCCCCCAAACTACGAAGAGCATTGACCAACACAGCAATGGGGCGATGCTTCATACGTTCTGTTCCTGTCAGCAATGTCTTTTTGCCTGGAGATGAAGCATAGTAAGCAGTAAGGAACCGCATGGCTGTTCCAGCAGCCATGATGTCTGTTATAATATGGTCATGGCACAGAGCACGCTGCATGACCATTGTATCATCGCAGTCAGACAGATTGCTCAATACCACGCATTGTTCCCCCATTCTACTCATCAACAAAGCCCTATTACTGATGCTTTTGGAAGCAGGAAGACAGATAGACGTCTGAAGCCGTTGCGGTGCCTGTATATGATATATCATAGAATAATGATGACCTATTAAAAAAATGATATACAAAGATAATGCTTTTTCTGCTTTCTGAATGATGTTTTTCCGAAAACTGCATACCTTCTATTTTAATTAAGTAGGACTTGACCCACCCCATACGGACATCTTCACCTCATACTGCCCCACAGATGGTCAGTATACAGAAATAATCCCATTACCATCATGTATTGACCATATACTTCGTCTACAGAATCCATGCACTTTAGGACAGGAAGCCTCCCTTTACCCTTTCATATCTGAATACTTCAAGAAAGACACAAAAAATCAGTCAGATTAATGAAATTCTTTTTGCAAACACTTGCAGATTCAAAAAAGAAGTACTAACTTTGCATCCGCATTTCGGGGTGTAGCTCAGCCCGGTTAGAGTACGCGTCTGGGGGGCGTGTGGTCGCTGGTTCGAATCCAGTCACCCCGACGAAATGCCAGAGGGTGTATCAGAATACCATTTTTGATACACCCTCTTATTGTATGAATACTAAGACGGCGATGAGATGCAAGCGTCTCACGGGGAACTCCGGATCAGTAGAGGTTCAGAAGATATTTCGTGGGGGAGCAGGAAAAATCCATTCATTGAAATACCAGTTCCAGATGATTGGCACTGGATATTCTTACCATCCTGCTCTGTTTCTGTAAAGGCAGTTTATTCCTCATTTTGCCATTTGAAATAGAGCACATGGACATCTCCTCATTTCCCTGCACCCAACTTGTTTTTGCGTTCAGCCTAGGCTGAACGCTGAAAGAAGTCAATATAAATGGAGATTTCAATCAATATATTTGAGCGTTCAGCCTAGGCTGAACGCAA
>JALERS010000129.1 GCA_022763905.1 Prevotellaceae bacterium
AATCGCATGGGCCGCATCAAGAACCCGGAACTGTTTCTTCTCCAACTTCAGCTACATCCAGACAACTGTCAAGAAAAAAAGCAAGATGAAAATCCAGGTGGCCATCGCCCGCAAGATACTTGTAGCCGTATGGCACATGCTCTCCAAAGAAGAGGACTTCATTGACGTTTACCTCAAAAGGCTTGAAGAACAAAGAGCGATGAAGGAGAATATCAGATTACTTGAATCGTTGATGGCCAATTAGCCATTCGATATACCTTCCCGTGCAATGTAACTATCTTTGTGGTGCATGACAGCCCGGCTTGCAAATTTGCAGATACACGGTAAGGAGTTGGACACCGGCATAAGCTAACCAAGCTTGTAGAGGAAAGTAGCATACTTAACGTATGAACTCCGTGATAGTGTATCACGGATACAATCGCCGTATGCCAAATAGGGAAAAGTAAGCTTATAAGGACTCTTTGTGGGTGTCTTTCCCAATCATTCTCATAAATCGTTTTAGAGGAAAGATACAATTTTTCTTTATAGTCGGATTCCTTGTAGTAGAGCAAAGTTGTGGGGTATAATGTGTTTTTAAGGGTTTCGGCGGGTTTTAGGAATACATGTGGTTTTAAGGGATGCCGATTGTAGGGTTCTTTTCTGTCTTCATCGTCAGAACTATCCATGAATAGGGGGGAAGGATGTTCGATGTATTGCCTTCCTCTACTAGGGATATCACCGTATATTCTTTTGGCTTCTCTCCAGCATTCAGAGTAGCGGTTCTCGTTCGGATTTGCCATCTGCCTTTAAGGGGTGAATCCGAGTTCTTCCTATTCTGATAAATGGATGACCCTGTCCTTGAGGGTGGGGTGGGAGTATTGCAGACGGACTACCCAAGGATGGGGGGTGAGATTGGACATATTGCGGGAGGCCATCTTTTTTAAGGCGGAAGCAACATCTTTTCCCAGTCCGTTCGCTTTGGCGAATTCATCAGCCTGCCATTCGTAGTGTCGGGACATATAGTTGTCGGCAACTGAGAGGAGACTACTGAAAGGCGAATAGATGAGAGAGAACACCATAAGATTGATGTGAAATGACGGAAAACAATGGCCTGCAGCTTGGGCAACGTCAGGATTCTGCATTACCAGTCCGAATACATAGAGCATAACGAGTTGAATTGCCATGGAAACAACCATCGACTTATAGAGATGGCGATGACGGTAATGTCCTATTTCGTGGGCAAGTACACCGACGATTTCAGAAGAGTCCAATTGCTCGATAAGGGTATCATAAAGGACGATGCGTTTACGGGGGCCGTAACCGGTGAAATAAGCATTAGCGTGGGAGGAACGTTTGGAACCATTGATGACGTAAATATTGCTAATGCGAAAACCTACACGGGCAGCAAATTTTTCTATCTCGTCTCGCAGCGATCCTTCTTCAAGAGGTGTCTGACGGTTGAATAAGGGAACGATGAGGTCGGAGTAGAAAAACTGGATGAAAAGCGAGAAGAGAGTGATGGCTATCCAAGCCAAGAGCCAAAACCACTGAGGAATGAGGGTGTAAATCCAGGTGAGAAGAGAAAGGATGGCACCTCCGAGGATTACTGTGAGTAAAAGGCTTTTCAACTGGTCGGCTATATAGACACGGGGTGTGGTGCGGTTAAACCCAAATCGTTCCTCTATAACGAAAGTATCATAGATGCCGAAGGGGATGCCTGGTATCCATGAAGCGAGATAAACAAAGCCGAAAAAGACGAGAGATTGGAGAATGGGTGATGGACTGATAGCTCTAGCCCAACCGTCAAAGAGGGCGAATGCCCCGAAGGCGAACAGGCTGACTAGTATTATAGTGTCTAGGCAGGTGCTGAGGTAGCCTGCCCGGGCATTGATACGTCGGTAATGTTGTTGTCTGCGGTAGGCGGCAGGAGTGTAGATGCCGACGAGTACATCAGGGATAGGGAGATGGGAAGACTTGTTGTTTAGACAGAAAAGTAAGGTGGTGTAGGCAAACTCTGCCAGGCAGATGCCAATGATAATCCAGTAGAGCATAGGAGTTGGGAAATAAAAGAGGTGTTGTTACAGGATGCGTAGGACGCGAACTCCCAGATGGGTCTTTTGCTGGCGGTTGTATTTCTGGAGGGTATTTCTATCTATGACCACCTTCTTGTACAGACTAGAGGCATTGAGTAGGTGGAGATGACCATCCTTCCAAACTGCAAATCCGAGATGGGAGACATCAAGCCCAGGTTTGTTGGTTACGATAGCAAGGATATCACCGTTGTGGATGCAGTCCAGTTGTCTTTGGTCTAATCCTAGATGGGAGTTAGGGATATAGTGGACCTTCTTGTCGCTGAGGGCTTCCTCTTGTTGTCGGATGAGGGAAATAAGTTCGGGTTGGTTACGAAGGGCTACATACTTGTCTGGATGGGTGGTCATGTAGGAACAGTCTAGTTGCTGGGTAGCTGAGAAATGATGGCTAGTACAGTCGCTACTCTGTATTTCGTGGACGAAATGTTGCTGGCTATTGTGGAAAATCCATGAGGAAAAATAGTGATTGCGTGAGGCATAGCCGTTGATAACACCATTGGGATAGCGTAAATGCTGCAGGTAATAGAGAAAGCGGTCAAAGGTAGTGTCGCCATTGCGTGCTGCCAGGGTCAGGGCTACGACAACTTCTACATAGGTAGTGCAGTCCAACTGATTTAGATTGACTACCAATCTCTCCTCAACGCCTTTTTCAAGGGTGTGGGCCACATAGGGTTTTCCGATAAACTTATTGGCGAAGAAGAGCACGTCATTGGTATTGGCGGGCAGATGATTAGCTTCACGCAGATAGCGCTCCACAATAATGGAATCAGACGGACTGTATAAAGGTTTGGCGCCTTGAATAGGGCTGGTAATCCCACAGGATACTACTAGAAGAAAAAGAGAAATAAAAGGTTTCATTGTGTGTAATGTGTTTGTGAAAGGGTCAGCCTTCGTGGTGATAAGGCTCTCCAGCCAATATGGTGAGTGCTCGGTATAACTGCTCGATGAAAATAAGGCGTACCATTTGATGAGAGAATGTCATGCGTGAGAGGGAAAGCATGAATTGGCTCTTATCATAGACTTCCTGGGAAAAGCCATAAGCACCGCCTATTATAAAGACCAGACGCCGATGGGATAGATTGAACTGATGGCTGAGGAAGGAAGAAAACTCTACTGAGCGATACTCCTTGCCTCGCTCGTCAAGCAGGATGATACAATCGCCAGGACGCATGTTCTGCAGGAGGAGGGCACCCTCCTTCTCCTTGATGACTGAAGGCGGCATGCTCTTGCTGCTTTTGATATCGGGAAAGATGGTAATGTCAAATGGTGTGTAATGGCCTATCCTTTGGGTGTACTCCTCAATGAGACTATTCAAGTGTTTATCTACGGTTTTGCCGACAACGAAAAGTGAAATTTTCATGGATGCAAAATTAATGCTTTCTTGCAATTTGGATGGGCAAATACGTGTATTTCCCAATTTAAACTTTATCTTTGTACATCCAAAACGAAAAATATCCAATTGATTTTTTAACTGTATAGTACAATAGAGTTATGTATACAAATGAAGAATTAGAAGACAAGCTGATAGACCTGGCCTTTGCTGAAGATATAGGCGACGGAGACCATACTACTCTCTGTTGTATCCCTAAAACTGCTATAGGAAAGTCTCAGCTCATCATCAAGGAGACAGGTGTCTTGGCTGGTGTAGATGTTGCCTTGAGGGTGTTTCACCGCTTTGATCCAGAATTGAAAGTGGAAGTGTTAATCAACGATGGTGCCGAGGTTCATCCTGGGGATGTGGTGTTTGTGGTGACTGGAAAAGTTCGTAGTCTGCTGCAGACTGAACGTCTCATGCTGAACATTATGCAACGTATGAGTGGCATTGCTACTATGACCCGCCATTATATGAAGATGTTGGAGGGAACGGGAACACGTGTGCTGGATACACGCAAGACCACTCCAGGTATGCGAATTCTAGAGAAACAGGCTGTAAAGACGGGCGGAGGTACCAACCACCGCATTGGTCTCTTTGATATGATATTGCTGAAGGACAACCATATTGATTTTGCCGGTGGCATTGCACAGGCACTTGACCGATGTCATGCTTATCTGAAGGAAAAAGGCAAGTCACTCAAGATAGAAATAGAGGTGCGTTCCCTTGACGAATTGCAACAGGTACTGGATCATGGAGGTGTGGACCGTATCATGTTGGACAACTTCAGTGTGGAGGATACACGCAAGGCTGTACTACTCGTGGACCATCGCTATGAGGTTGAGTCAAGTGGCGGCATTACTGCTGACACACTCAGAGCCTATGCCGAACAGGGTGTCGACTTCATCTCGGTTGGGGCATTGACCCATTCTGTAAAAGGTCTGGATATGTCATTCAAAGCTGCAGAGTAAGAAAGCTATGAGGAGTATGCGTTTGTTGTTCTGTACTATGCTGGCTGCCACCTCTGTGCTGGCCTCCTGGGCATGTACCAATATTATTGTGGGTAAAAAGGCCTCTGTTGATGGTAGTGTTCTTGTTTCTTATAGCGCTGACAGTTACGGTTGCTATGGTGTGATGCAGCATTTTGCTCCCGGTTGCCATCCGCAAGGAAGTGTGCGACCCGTCTATGATTGGGAAACCAATGCCTATAAGGGGACCATTCCCGAAGCTCCCGTTACCTACAATGTGGTGGGCAATATGAATGAACATCAGGTGACCATTGCTGAAACCACTTTTGGCGGACGTGAGGAACTGGTGGATACTACAGGACTGCTTGACTATGGTAGTCTGATATATATCGCTCTGCAACGTTCCCGTACTGCTCGTGAGGCCATAGATGTCATGACGTCTCTAGTGGAGGAATATGGTTATTGTAGCGAAGGGGAAACGTTTACCCTAGCTGACCCGCAAGAGGCATGGATAATGGAGATGGTGGGAAAGGGCCCTGGTGTGAAGGGTGCCGTATGGGTAGCAGTGCGCATCCCTGATGATTGTGTGTGTGCCCATGCTAACCAGAGTCGTATTCATCGCTTTATGCACTATGATAAGAAGGAGTGCTTGTTTGCCAAGGATGTGGTGTCATTTGCTCGCTCCAAGGGATTGTATAAGGGTAAGGATAAGGATTTTGATTTCGCAGCCACCTATTGCCCCATCGACTTCTCCGGTGCTCGTGCCTGCGAGGCTCGTGTGTGGGGATTCTACCGCCTTTGTGTGGACGGTATGGACCGTTATTTTGAGTATGCTTCTGGTAAGGACCTGACAGCTACTCCTATGGACCTTTTTTATCGCCCCAATAAGCAACTGAGTGTACAGGATGTACAAGCAGCCATGCGCGACCAGTATGAGGGTACGCCTTTAGATATGACCCATGACGCGGGAGCAGGAGTGTATCAGTCGCCTTACCGTCCCAGACCGCTCTTTTGGGAACATGAGGGGAAAAAGTATTTCAATGAACGTCCCATTGGTACCCAGCAGTCATCTTTCACCTTCGTGGCCCAGATGCGTGCGTCATTGCCCGATGCCATAGGTGGTGTTCTGTGGTTTGCCAATGACGATTCCAAGACATCAGCCTATACCCCTGTGTATTGTTGTGTGGACACCATTCCGGCCTGCTATACCAAGACATCTGGCGACGATGTCTCCTTCTCATTCAAGAGCGCCTTTTGGATGTGTAACTGGGTGGCAAATATGGTCTATCCGCGTTTTAGTCTGCTTTATCCTGATTTGGAGAAACGCCGTACTGCACTAGAGAAGAGTTTCTTCAATCAACAGCAAGAAGTGGAAGCCAAGGCTTTGCAACTATATGGACAGGATAGTAAGAAGGCTGTAGCTTATCTAACCGACTATTCTACAGCTATGGCTGATAGGATGATGGAGGAATGGATGCAGCTGGCACAGTTTCTTATTGTGAAATATAATGACAATGTAGTGAAACCAGAGACCGATGGAGTCTTTCTGCGTACGAAGGACGGATTAGGGGCTAAGGTCCAATCGGTGGGATATCCGAAGGCTACGTATGAGCGCATCATTAAGGAGACGGACGACCGTTTTCTGGTGCCAACCGCCCAATAGAGGTCTCTGTACAATCATTTGTGTGACAAGACCCAATCATTCAAGCAATCAATAAACAACATATAAACATAAAACAACATATTGATTATGGACGAAAACAAATCTGTTATCTTCCACTGTGAGGAAGTGGCTCGCCAGTGGTTGTCATCCCCGTTGTATGACGCTGAAACCAAGTCCGCTGTCCAATCTATGCTGGACGATGAAGACAAGACGAATCTCATCGACTCGTTCTACAAATCATTGGAGTTTGGTACGGGTGGCCTACGTGGCATCATGGGACCTGGAACCAACCGAATGAATATCTATACTGTAGGTGCTGCCACACAGGGATTGGCGAACTACCTGAACAAGAGTTTCAAGGATATGGAGCAAATCTCTGTCGTGATAGGATATGACTGCCGCAACAATAGCCAGTTGTTTGCCCATACCTGTGCCGACATTTTTTCTGCCAATGGCATAAAGGTCTATCTCTTTGATGATATGAGGCCTACTCCGGAAATGTCGTTTGCTATCCGCCAACTGGGTTGCCAGAGTGGTATCATCCTTACGGCTTCTCACAATCCGCGTGAATACAATGGATACAAGGCTTATTGGGATGATGGTGCACAAGTATTGGCTCCCCACGACAAAGGCATTATCGACGAGGTGAACAAGGTGTGTGTTGAAGACATCAAGTTCCAAGGCAACAAAGAACTCATCACCATTGTAGGAGAGGAAATAGACAAAGCCTATTTGGAGGCAGTGCATACAATCTCCATTGATAGCCAAGCCATTTCCCGACAGAAGGATCTCAAGATTGTCTATACGCCTATTCATGGCACCGGCATGAAGCTCATTCCCCGCTCCCTACAATTGTGGGGCTTTGAGAATGTAACTACTGTGCCTGAACAGATGGTTAAGGATGGCAATTTCCCCACTGTGGTGAGTCCCAACCCAGAAAATGCAGAGGCGCTGACACTAGCTCTCAATCTGGCTAAGAAGATTGACGCTGATATCGTGATGGCCAGTGACCCTGATGCTGATCGTGTTGGCATGGCCTGCAAAAATGACAAGGGCGAGTGGGTGCTGATTAATGGAAACCAGACTACCTTGATATTTCTCTATTACATCATAAAGAATCGTATCGCTCTCGGCAAGATGAAGGGTAATGAATTTATCGTCAAGACTATTGTGACGACAGAACTCGTGAAAACTATTGCTGACAGAAACCATATAGAGATGTTGGATGTATACACAGGTTTCAAATGGATAGCCCGTGAAATACGCCTGCGCGAAGGAAAGAAAGTGTACATTGGCGGAGGTGAAGAAAGCTATGGATTCTTGGCAGAGGACTTTGTACGCGATAAGGATGCAGTGTCTGCCTGCTCCTTGTTAGCAGAAATCTGTGCTTGGGCTAAGGATAACGGAAAGACACTTTATGAAGTGCTGATGGATATTTACATGGAGTATGGTTTCACTCAGAACTATTCCATCAATGTAGTCAAGCCTGGTAAGAGCGGTGCTGATGAAATCAAGGCCATGATGGACAATTTCCGAAAGAGTCCTGTCAAGGAACTGGCTGGCAGTCCAGTTGTTGAGATACGCGACTTCAAGACCTTGGAGTCTATCGACGCAGAGGGTTGTCGCACTCCATTGACAATGCCAGAACCCAGCAATGTATTACAATGGTTCACCGCTGATGGTATAAAGGTTAGTGTGCGTCCTTCTGGCACAGAACCCAAGATAAAGTTCTATGTAGAGATTCCTGCTTCTTTCACTTCTCCGTCGGATTATGTCAAAGCTGTAGCCTCGACGGATGCCCGTATGGAAGAAATTAAGAAGTCGATAGGGCTCTAGCGGGATCTTTGGAACTTATAACCATCTGAAACCTCTTGAGTCGACTCAAGATAACGAAAAGAATTGTCCAGATTGGTTCCAAAGAGTATACAAATAATGTGTACAAAACAAATTGAGTGACAGGCATATTACTTGTCACTCAATTTAAATGGGTAAATGGAATCGGCAGGAAAACGATGAGGGGACTGAAGATTAGTTTGCTAGACTAGTTGTGGCAGAATGGGTGAGTCAGCAATGTTGTTGAGTTGCAGTAGTGTGACACAGAAACTGGCGAAATAGAGATTTACCATTATCCAATAGAGCAAGCCCATATCTTTGCACGGCTCCACAAAACACTCGGGTCCGACATGACCATTTTGTCAACAAAATCAGGAGGGTCTTGTGGCATGTGTCTGTTGATTCAGTATGACTCTGCCAAGCTGTCTACTATTTGTAGTGGATGAAGAGAAAAAGAGTCCGTTGAAATAAGAAAATGACACCTTAGGGAAATGAAGTTAATTGAATGGTCCAAGTATTCATGGTGCTCAGCAAAAGAGTCGTCGGTGCTTTCCAAAAGAGTCGTCGGTGCTTTCCAAAAGAATCGACGATTCTAAGCAAAAGAATCGACGGTGCTTTTTAAAATAATCGACGATGCTAAGAGGAAGCAGTCAATATACTCTCAGAAATCACTTAACTGCTATGCCGTGGGAGATTGTAATACGGGACAAAACCTAGTAAAATCATAGATTTTTCACTTGGGTTTCGTGAAACTTTCTCTCTGTTACCTTCCTGTCTCTGTGGATTCATCTGGAGAAACACTGTAGAGTTAGGAGGATTCCGAAAAGAAGTTTGTTATTCCGATGAGAGTCAATACCCTTATGAGAGTTCCTGTGGTTCTTTGAGCCATCTATGCCAAGGGAAGGGGGCTTTCCGATACACCTTAATTGCTACAATGTATGGACAGAGTCATTCAAGACAATCCCCACTGATTTTCTACTGAGCCCAAAGTTGTCCGAAATCTATAACGAGAAGATTGCCGATGCACAAGTAGCCTACTATGAAACACTAGACAAGGAAGCCTACGATGATGCTGTCAGATTCCTTTGTTCCGATTCAGGCTACTCCTTGATGGAGAAAACACCTACTGGGCAGCTGTAATGAAAACCATCCCGTATCATTCCGACAACTATGTTGCAGAAATGCCTAAGTACCTCAATAAGTATCTACATTCCAGTAGTCTAATGAAAACTTCTGTGAGTCTTCGAAGCCATTTGTGGCAAGGGGAGTGTTTGTCATACACCCCGATTGCCACAATGTTATATTGTCCACTCAATTTCTACTGAGATGGAAAATGATTCTGAAGTAAGAGGAAGATTATCCGTAGATGATATGTCCGTTCTCGTCCTTGTAGGGATCAAGGTCCTTGGCATATTGATTCATGGCTCGGAGACTCATACCCATGGAAGAGAAACCTCCGTCATGGAATAGGTTCTGCATGGTCACTTTGCGGGTGAAGTCGGAGAACATCATGACGCAATAGTCAGCACACTCGTCGGCGGTGGCATTACCTAGAGGAGACATCTTGTTGGAGAAGTCCATCAGATTATCCATGTCCTTGATGCCTTTGCCTGCAGTAGTAGGAGTGGGTGACTGGGAGATAGTATTGATGCGGACATTCTTCTCTCGGCCATAGATGTAACCGAAACTGCGTGCGATACTTTCCAGCATGCTCTTGGCATCGGCCATATCATTGTAGCCAAAGAATGTACGCTGTGAGGCTACATATGTCAAAGCAACAACAGAACCATATTCAGCAATGGCATCCTGTTTCTTGGCAACCTGAAGCATTTTGTGGAATGAGATGGCTGAAATATCCAGGGTCTTTTGGAGGTAACTATAATCAAGGTCATCGTAAGTGCGATGTTTGCGCACATTAGGGCTCATGCCAATGGAATGAAGGACAAAGTCAATCTTTCCACCCAGCAGTTTGACGGATTCCTCAAAAACCTTCTGAAGATCCTCCACACTGGTGGCATCTGCTGCAATGACAGGAGCATCCAGTTGCTGACTCAAGTCGTTGAGTTCTCCCATGCGTAATGCCATAGGGGTATTGCTCAGAGTGATTCTGGCACCTTCTTCAACAGCCTTCACGGCTACTTTCCATGCAATTGAGTCTGAATTGAGCGCTCCAAAAATAATACCGCGCTTACCTTTTAATAAATTGTGAGACATGTTTTGATTGTAATAGTAATAGATTTATTTTCGGCACAAAATTACGAATTTCGTGCAACATGTACAAGTCTTTTGCTTTTTATTGAATATTTACGGATGTAAGGGTCTTGGAATGAATACTTATTGGGATATGTGCAGATGAGAAAATACAGAAGGAACAAATTAAATTGTGACGAAAGTAAGTGGCTCGAAAAAAAAGTATAACTTTGCATACAAGCAGATATTATACATTGTTTAATAGCAAGTAGATTTGAAATTATGAAACGGATTGCATTCCTTCTATCCTTTCTTATCATCATGGTCGCTCATGGCAGAATGTTCAAGAAGGTAGAGATGATAAAAGTACCGGGAACGGATGTCACAGACATCAAACTGGCAGGTGTTAGTCCTACTGGTGAATATGCATTGGTGACCACAGCCAACAATGTAGGTCTCTCCAAGGTGATGCTTGAGTCAGGGGAGAGTGTGCGCATTACCCGGGCATTGGGAGCAGGTATCCAACCTGAGGTTTCCGCTGACGGAAAGAAGGTGATATATAGAGAAGTGACATATGGAGAGAATCACCGACGCTCTACAGCTTTGAAGACGATATCTTTGGAGGACGGAGCGTGCAAGGATTTGTGTGCTCCCGTCCGAAGAGTACAACCATACGGATTTGTTGGAGAGGAAGCCTATGTAATCAGTGAGAATTCTTCCCTGAAAAGTAAGAGTTTGGTATCTGCTACGAATCAGGTGACGGTTTATTTGAAAGACCTTCAGCTCATGGTGAACCAAGGAGGAAAGGAAACTTGCCTGTCACCCAACGGGACAGATGTGAATTACCTCTGGCCTTCACTTTCTCCCGACGGACGTTATATCCTTTATTATGTGAGCGAAAAAGGCGCTTATGTGTGCAATCTGGATGGCAGTGGAGTGAAGTTTATTGCCTATGATTGCCGAGCTCCGCAATGGTATGACAACAATACGGTGGTGGGTATGAATGACAAGGATAATGGTCAGACTGTCCTGACTTCTTCTATTGTAGCATACACACTTGATGGAGAAAGTCAGTCTCTCACGGAGGAAACTGCTTGTTTGATGTATCCCTATTGTGTTGCAGAGAAAAATATGATTGTATGCTCTTCCCTTGCAGGAGGACTCTATTGCCTTATGTTGGACCGTTGAGTAATACCGGAAAAGAGAAATGAACACTGCTAATAGACAGAATAATCCAATGAAACAGATTATCTTCATGAAATCCAGACTGTTTGTGATACTCAATATTATGTTTTCCCTTGCCTTTTCCATGGAAGCTCAGCAGACAAGGGTGTATATCAATCCTGGTCATGGTAGCTGGGGACCTAATGACCGTCCTATGGCAACTATTCCTTATCCGATGCTTTCGTCTACGGGTCGTCCTGATACATGTGGCTTCTATGAGTCGAATACTAACCTGTGGAAATGTGAAGAACTTGCCAAACGCCTGCAGCAGGCTGGTTATCAGATTAAGATGTCGCGTTATGCCAATGGTCCCTTTCCATATGTAGCGGGGGCGGCAGATGCTGAAAAATACAATAAGAAACTAAGTGTGATATGTGCGGAAGTGGATGCGTGGGATAGTGATCTCTTCCTGTCTGTCCATTCCAATGCCGCTTCGGAAGGTAGTACTGCCAATTATCCGCTTTTCCTCTACAGAGGATATGATTCGCAAGAATTGGTACCTGGCAGTAAAGCAATGGCGCAGGCTATGTGGCCCTATCTGGTGGAAGCCATGAAACAAGGCCTGGAAAACCAAACAGCCTACAAGACATCGACCAACATCAGAGGAGACATCAATTTCTACAATAGTTCTTCTACGACGGGCTACTTGGGAGTGCTCAAACACTCTACAACGGGATTCCTCTCCGAAGGTTATTTCCATACTTATCAACCTGCACGCCACAGGGCACTCAACCGAGACTGGTGCCGTCAGGAGGGACTTCGCTATTTCAGGGGTATCGTGGCTTACTGCGGAACAGATGCGGATACCAAGGGATATATACTGGGGGTAGTGAAGGATAAGACACGCACCATGGATGGATATAGCCTATATAAATATGCCAGTGGAACGCATGATGCTTATTTGCCCGTGAATGGAGCGCAGGTGAGATTGAGAACTGAAGAAGGTGAACTTGTGCAGGTATATGATGTGGACAAAAACTACAATGGTGTATTCTCGTTTTTTGACTTGAAGCCAGGTACCTATTACCTCGATTTCAAAGCCCCAGGATATGCCACCCAACAAGGCATTACCAACAAGATTCAAGTCCAGGCTAATGCAACAACATATCCCATTATATATATGACACCTGGTATCTCTTCCGACTGGGAAAAAGTGGATGGTTCGGTGAAGGTAGATGTTCAAGGATACGGAAAAGTGACACTGAACGGAGAAGTAATGGGGGCGACTGCCAATACCAAGGTGGAAGTAGGTAGCAAGGCTGTCTTTACGTTTGAACCGGAAGAGGGAGCTTACTTGGAATCTCTTACTCTCAATGGTGAGAATGTTATGGATATGATAGTGGATAATGTGCTGACTATTGATAAGGTGAGTTGTAACCTCAATCTTGTGGCAGTCTTTAAGAAATATACCTATGAGCTTTCCATCCTCTGTGGTTCTCATGGAAAACTGATATTACCTGACACCATATACACCGCAGGACTGAAAAGTTATACTGTGGAATATGACGACAGTGTCAGAATAGCTATCCAGCCCGATGAAGGCTACGAAGTGAAATCGGTCAAATGGAATGGCACCAATGTAATGGATGACATAGTGGACAATAGTTACACCATCCGCAATATTAAGAGCAACCAAAAATTCCAAGTAACCTTTACCGTGGCTACGGGTATTGAAATGAATGCACATAAACTACTACAAGTAGTGGGCGGAAAGGGACATATCAAGATTACTGGCGCAAAGTGTGGTGTACCCCTGTCAGTCATGGATACATCAGGAAAAGTGCTATATGAGACCTTGACAGATGGTACGGATTCCCAATTGACTCCTTGTGCAACCGGTGTCTATGTGGTAAGTGTAGGTCCCAATACTTTCAAGGTGAAAGTGAGATGAATAATTACTGAATAATATGGACAAGAAGTATATTGAACTGATTAGGACTGTTCCTGATTTTCCTGTCAAGGGAATCAATTTCTTTGACTGGATGCCTGTTATGGGATGTCCCGATGCTTTGTCGTTGTTGATAGACGACATGCTAGAACTCGTCAAGGGTGGCAACTTTACCAAGGTGGCTGCTTTGGAATCGAGAGGATATCTGTTAGGATTGCCTATGGCGGAAAGACTGGGAATAGGATTCGTACCTGTTAGGAAGCAAGGCAAATTGCCTGGCAAATGTCTTCGTCAGGAATATTTGCTGGAATATGGAAGTGATGCCATAGAGATACAGGAGGATGCCATCAGAAATGATGACCGAGTACTGATAGTAGACGACCTGCTGGCAACGGGTGGCACCATGAATGCGGCCAACGAACTGATAGCACGTATTACTCCCAATATCACAGACGCATTTTTTATCGAATTGACAGATATCGGAGGAGGACAAAAACTGAAGTACCCTTATTGCTCTCTGCTCAAAATGGAGGAGAAGTGATGCAGTTTCGAAGAGGAATGGATTGCTCTTCTGTACGAAGGGCGATGATGGGTTGGATGGCCATATTGCTAATGATGCCGTTGGCTCATGCGCAGATGCGTACTCGGCAGATGGATTACATCAACCAGTACACTAATATGGCAGTTGATCAGATGAGACGATACAAGATTCCTGCTAGTATCACGTTAGCGCAAGGACTATTGGAGAGTGGTGCGGGGACAAGTCGGTTGGCAAGAGTGGGTAATAACCATTTCGGTATCAAATGCGGTTCTTCGTGGAAAGGTCCCTACATGTTGGTCAATGATGATGCTCCCAATGAGCACTTCCGTGTCTATTCCAGTGCGGAACAATCTTATGAAGACCATTCTCTGTTTCTATGTAAGAATTCCAGATATGCCCGTCTGTTCACGTTGAAAATCACTGATTATAAGGGATGGGCTCATGGACTTAAGGCGGCAGGCTATGCTACCAACCCTAATTATGCCTACAATCTGATACAACTCATTGAAAATTTCAACCTGTCACAGATAGACCAAAGAGCACTCTCGGGAGGTTCCTATAAATCGTTCAAGAAAAGCGGAGAGAAATTTTCCAGTTTCAAACATAAATTATATTCTTGCAATAAGACACTTTACGTGTTTGCCAACGAGGGAGATACCTTCAAAAGCTTGTCTAAAGAATTTGGTATTTCCAAAAAACATTTGCAAGAGTATAATGAGGTAGGGAAAGACTATGAGCCCCAAAAAGGAGAAGTGGTCTTTCTGGGTAAAAAGCAGAAAAAGGCGGACAAGAGCCTAAAAGGTGTGTGGCACAAGGTTAAACCGGGAGAATCTATGCATAGTATCAGTCAACACTATGCCATAAGGATGAAAACACTGTACAAGACCAATTTCAAATCTGCTGACTACGTTCCGCAGGTGGGAGATTTGCTTTTGGTACGTTGAGAAACTAATAGGAAATGAACCATTAGATAGAAAAACCAATTAGAATGATTATCAAGAACAAGATACGCTGGACACTGCCCAAAGGAAAAAATGCTTCCGAACTGGACAGGAAGATTATGGCGATTCAGGAGAAAGGGCATTTGGTGCCCACACGTAGTTTGATAAAAACAAAGGCCCAAATAGAAGGAATACGTGAGAGTGGGAAAATTAATACAGGTGTGCTGGACTTTGTGGCTGAGCATATCAAGGCGGGGATAACCACTGCCGATATAGACAAGATGGTCTATGCGTACACTACTGACCATGATGCCATTCCCGCTCCCCTCAACTACGAAGGATTTCCCAAGAGTGTATGTACCAGTATTAATGAGGAGGTGTGTCACGGTATACCTGGCACTGATATCGTTTTGGAAGAAGGTGATATTGTCAATGTAGATGTATCAACCATCTACAAGGGGTATTATAGTGATGCCAGTCGTATGTTTATCATAGGGAAGACATCGCCCGAGAAAGAAAAACTGGTGAGAGTGGCCAAAGAATGCCTTGACCTCGGTGCTGCTGCTGCCCATCCTTTCGGTTTTGTGGGAGATATTGCGGAAGCCATTACTACTCATGCGCATCAAAACGGCTATCAGGTTGTGAGAGATTTTTGCGGGCACGGGGTAGGACTTGAATTTCATGAAGAACCCGAAGTGTGTCATTATGGAAAAGCGGGAACAGGAATGTTGCTGGTTCCTGGCATGGTCTTCACTATAGAACCAATGATTAATATGGGGACATGGGAAATCTTTATTGACGAAGAAACTGGTTGGACAGCTGTCACAGAGGACGAACTTCCAAGTGCTCAGTGGGAACATACCTTCCTGATGACTGACAACGGACTGGAAATCCTTACACATTGACCATCTATGAACAGGAAAGATGATATAGTCATACTGGGCATTGAGTCTAGTTGTGATGACACTTCTGCGGCCGTGATATGTAACGGATTCCTAAAAAGCAATGTGACCGCTAGTCAAAAAGTGCATGAAGCCTATGGGGGTGTGGTCCCGGAATTAGCTTCCAGAGCACATCAACAGAATATTGTTCCTACTGTGGATCAAGCCATTGTGCAGGCAGGCATTTCCCGAGAGGATATCTCGGCTATTGCTTTTACACGTGGTCCCGGACTTTTAGGTTCCTTGCTGGTGGGAGTGTCTTTTGCCAAAGGACTCTCGGTTTCGTTAGGATGTCCTATGGTAGAAGTAGACCATCTACAGGGACATGTGCTGGCCCATTTTATTCGTGAAGAAGGCAAGACGAGAGATATTCCGCAGTTTCCCTTTCTTTGTCTGCTGGTTAGTGGAGGCAATTCACAAATTATTCGTGTGAACGCCTATAACGATATGGAGATACTGGGACAGACTATTGATGATGCCGCAGGAGAGACCATTGACAAATGTTCAAAATTCATGGGACTGGGCTATCCGGGAGGTCCTATAATTGACAGACTGGCCAGAAAAGGAAATCCAAAGGCTTTTGTCTTCAACAAACCCCATATTGAAGGACTTGATTACAGTTTCAGTGGACTGAAGACCTCTTTTTTGTACTTCTTGGAAGATAAAGTTAAAGAAGACCCAGCATTTGTTGAGAAAAACAAGGAAGACCTGGCAGCCTCTCTAGAAAAGACAGTGGTCGACGTGCTGATGCAGAAATTGGTGAAAGCTGTCAAGATGACAGGTATTAAAAGCGTGGCCGTGGCAGGTGGGGTTTCTGCTAATACCTGCTTGAGAAATGCTTTCCTTGAAAATGCTGGAAAGAAAGGATGGAAGGTCTATATCCCACCCTTCTCTTACACTACTGATAATGGGGCTATGATTGCTATGGCAGGCTATTTTAAATATTTAGATAGACAATATTGTCCCCTGGACCTACCTGCCTATTCCAGGACGACCAATAAATAATCCGTAGATGAAACTTCGTGAGAAAGTATTAGCTCGGGAAATCAATCGTCTGATGTGGCACAAAGGAAAGACCCTGTCGACGGCAGAAAGCTGCAGTTGTGGAAGGTTAGCTACTGCTCTTTCAGAGTATCCTGGAAGTTCTGAATACTTTAGAGGGGGAATAGTGTGCTACACTGATGAGATGAAGAGCCGATACCTGAATGTTCCTTCAGAATTGCTGGCAGAAAAGACTGCCGTTTGTAAAGAAGTAGCAGTGGCCATGGTGAAAGGTGCCATTGAAATGTTTTCGACGGACTATGCAGTAGCTATGACAGGCATTGCCGGACCTAGTGGTGCTTCGGAATCCATTCCTGTGGGTACTATATGGATGGCATATGGCAAGAAGGGAAAGGTGCACACATACTGTATGCAGAAAGACCAAGGACGTGATGTCAATGTTCAGGAGGCGGTAAATAAATTGCTCGTTCTGTTCATAGACTATTTGAAAGAGGATGAGCATATTGCCTCATGATGGGCGCGTAAAAATCTGTTGTGGAATGTGGGATGCAAGTGAGGAAGTGTATTCTGTGTTTTCCAGTAGTAGGTCTGTGATGTATATTAGGATGCCTTTGAAGGTGTTGTTGACGATGACAAGATAGAAATTATAGAAAAAAATACTCCATAAGGTTGGTAGAATCAATAATTAATGCTAACTTTGCACTCCGAATCGGAATATCACCATAAGAAAATAACAAAAAAATATATCGTAACATGTCTAAGATTTGTCAGATTACCGGAAAAAAGGCAATGATTGGAAACAATGTTTCTCATTCAAAGCGTCGCACAAAGCGTAGTTTTGATGTGAACTTGTTCAAGAAGAAGTTCTACTATGTAGAAGAAGATTGCTGGATTAGCCTTACCATCAGCGCAGCTGGTTTGAGATTGATTAACAAGATTGGCCTCGATGCCGCTTTGAAGAGCGCAGTGGAGAAGGGATATTGTGAGTGGAATGATATTAGAGTAATCGCATAACGTAATACAGAGCATATTATGGCAAGTAAAGCTAAAGGCAATAGGGTCCAGGTGATATTGGAATGCACTGAAATGAAAGAAAGCGGTCTTCCTGGAACTTCACGCTATATTACCACTAAAAACCGCAAAAACACTCCTGAAAGATTGGAAATCAAAAAGTACAATCCTATCCTCAAGAGAATGACCATCCACAAAGAGATTAAATAATATACGAGTAGACTATGGCAAAGAAAGCAGTTGCTACACTCCAAACCGGTAAGACCGACGGACGTGCATATTCTAAGGTAATCAAGATGATAAAAAGCCCCAAAACAGGAGCTTATATCTTTGATGAGAGAATGGTTCTTAATGAAGACGTAAAAAAATTCTTTGAAAAATAAGATTCTTTATGATTGAGATATAAAAGCCCTTTCTTTATGAGAGGGCTTTTTTGTCATGATTTTCAAATGGAAATTTGGGTTAAATCTCTTTCTTTTATAAATTTGTAGCAAATATAATTCCATAGAGATGAGTTTTTTCGGTTTGTTCAACAAAAAGACCGGAATGAGTGAGGAAGGCAAGCAAGTGCTGGATTCCGGTCTGCAGAAAACGAAAGCAGGTGTTTTTGAAAAAATTGCCCGAGTCATTGCGGGAAAGTCCACTATTGACGATGAAGTGCTGGATGACCTGGAGGACACCCTCATTAGTTCTGATGTAGGTGTAAAGACTACAATAGAAATTATTGACCGTATCAAACAACGGGTGGAGCGTGACAAGTATGTGCGTACATCTGAACTGAATACAATATTACGAGAAGAGATTACAGCTTTGTTGCTGGATGCAACAGATGATGAACGTACTCCTCGAGAAAAAGAAGGACCTTATGTCATTCTTGTGGTTGGTGTGAACGGAGTAGGCAAGACTACCACAATCGGCAAGTTGGCTTATATGTACAAACAACAGGGGCTGAAGGTATATCTCGGAGCTGCTGACACATTTAGGGCGGCTGCTGTAGAGCAACTGCAGATATGGGCTGATCGTGTAGGAGTACCTATTGTCCGTCAGCAGATGGGAAGTGATCCGGCCAGTGTAGCTTTTGATACCCTTAGTTCTGCCATCAAGAATCAGGCTGACGTGGTCTTGATAGATACTGCAGGACGATTGCACAATAAAGTGGGTCTGATGAACGAACTGACCAAGATAAAGAATGTGATGAAGAAACTTTTGCCTGATGCTCCAGATGAAGTGCTTCTTGTACTGGATGGATCTACAGGACAGAATGCTTTTGAACAAGCCCGACAGTTCTCTCTTGCCACAGAAGTCAATTCGTTGGCAGTTACCAAACTTGATGGAACAGCCAGAGGGGGTGTGGTTATCGGTATCAGTCACGAGCTAAGCATTCCTGTAAAATATATTGGTCTGGGAGAGAAGATGACAGATTTTCAGCCTTTCGACAAAAAGGCTTTTGTGGACTCTTTATTTGAAGAAAAACACTCATGACCTCAGAGCGATATGTAGATATTATTACCATGGGATGTTCCAAGAATCTTGTTGATTCTGAAAAACTCCTCTATCATTTACACAAGAAAGGCTTTCATGTCTACCATAACGCCCGTCGCATTCATCATGATATAGCTATTGTAAATACCTGCGGCTTTATTAATGATGCTAAGGAGGAGAGCGTTAACTTGATATTAGAATTGAGCCGCATGCGCCAATCGGGTAGGTTGAAGCGTTTGTATGTGATGGGGTGCTTGTCGGAACGCTTCTTTAATGAATTGAACAAGGAGATTCCTGAGGTGGACCGCTATTTCGGCAAATTCAATTGGATGTCATTGTTGAATGAGTTGGGTTGTGAAGCCGAAAAAGAAGAGGGTAGGGTGATTACCACTCCCTCTCATTATGCTTATCTGAAGATTGCAGAGGGGTGCAATCGTAGATGTGCGTATTGTGCTATTCCACTGATTACAGGTGCCCACAAGAGTCGACCTATGGAAGAGATTCTATCCGAGGTGCAATCTTTGGTTCAACTGGGTGTCAAGGAGTTTCAGGTAGTATCTCAGGAACTTACCTATTATGGTCTCGATATCTATGGACATCGTAAATTGGCAGAATTAGTGTCGCGCATGTCGGATATTACTGGAGTGGAATGGATACGTCTTCATTATGGGTATCCTAACAATTTTCCTTATGATCTGTTGCCTGTTATAAGAGAGCGTGAAAATGTATGCAAATATCTTGACATCGCTCTGCAACATTCTAGCAACAAGGTGCTGGAGTTGATGCATCGCAATACTACTCGTGAATACCAAGAGGAGATGATACACCGAATGCGTGAGGAAGTGCCAGGCATTTGTCTGCGTACTACTTTCATGGTGGGTTTTCCTGGTGAGGAGGAAGAGGATTTTGATGATTTGATGGATTTTACAGCCAAGATGCGTTTCGAGCGGATGGGTGCTTTTGCCTATAGTGAAGAGGAAGGTACATTTGCTGCATGTCATTATAAGGATGAGGTGGCCGAGGATGTGAAGGGTCAACGGCTATCGCGTCTGATGGCTCTTCAGCAGTCAATATCCGAAGATGTATGTCGCTCTAGAGTTGGAAGTGTTATGAGAACTATCATCGACCGTCGTGAAGGTGATTATTACATTGGAAGAACCCAATATGACTCTCCCGAAGTGGATGGAGAGGTGTTGATACCAGTAGAAGGACGACGTCTGTTGAAGGGGCATTTCTATGATGTGTTTATTACAGATGCTGACGAATTTGATTTGAAGGGAGTTTTGCATAAGAATTGAATATGGTGAATCGTGAATTTATAGAAGGTTTTGCTGCTCGCATGAATCTTTCTGCAGTTGAGACCCAGCGTCTGGTACATGCCTTGGTGGAAAGTATGACAGAAATGTTGGAGAGTGGTAATGAGGTGAATGTACAAGGATTTGGCTCGTTTGAGGTCAAGAAAAAAAATGAGCGCGTTATTGTTCATCCATCCACTGGTAAAAAGATATTAGTGCCTCCCAAATTGGTGGTAGGCTTTAAGCAAAGCAATGTATTGAAATCTCAGGTCAAGGAATCCAAGTTACAAGAGAGTTAGAATATGGCAGCAAATACGTCATCAGGTGCAAATCTTACAGGAGAACTCATCACTGAGTTCGCTCAAAAAAGCAGACTTGCCAAGACGCAGGCAAGGCAGTTCTATCGTGAATTCTTCACATATGTACGGGAATCCCTTCTGAAGGATAATTATTTGAAAATTAAAGGGCTGGGAACATTCAAGCTGATGGCAGTCGGCGAGAGGGAAAGCATTGATGTTACTACAGGTGAACGAATAGAGATATCTGCTCATTACAGAGTAGTCTTCACTCCCGACAAGTCCTTGGCAAGCCGTGTTAACCGTCCGTTCGAACATTTTGATACCATAGTGTTGGACGAAGAAGGTCTGGAGAAAGCTGAGATGCAGCAATCTTCTCTTGTGGATACACCGGAAAGCAGTCAGAAGGAAATGGCTCCTGAAGAGAAGAGCCCTTTGAAGAATGAAGAAGAATTGGTACATTCTGTCTATTTGGGTAAAGATCAGGAAGATGTGTTGTCTGTTTCTGAATCAGTCATTAGTCAGGATGAAAACGAAGAAGAAAATGAAGCGGAACTCGTTGCATGTGTCCAATCAGTTGCCATAAATGAGGAAACTCCTCAGGAGTCTCCTAAGGATACAAGAGAAACCACCTTGTTGGAAGAGCAGGTAGATGATGATGAATCGGATTATACGCCGAGTACAGGCATATGGTGGAATTGGTTGGTAGGAATAGTGGTGGCAGTACTGCTTGTGTCTGCTGGGTATTTTGTAGGTTACTACCGCTTATTAGGGTCTACAGATTGGTTGGGATGGGAGGTGCAGGATACAATTGTACACCCAACACCCGTCCTGCCTGTCAAATCGTCTGTAGCAGTGAAGCAACACCATATTATCAAAGATGACTCTATAAAGCATGAAACGCCTGCACTTCAGTCTCAAGAGCCAGATTGGAAGAAGGAGGCTCTCAACTATCCGCAACTGGAAAATGGTGATTATTGGATTGTCGGGACTTTAGAAGAACATGAAATGAAACCTGGAGATGGTATTATTCGCTTGTGCATGAAGATATATGGCAAGAAAGAAATGGCACGGTATGTGATATTTTACAACCAGTTCTCCAATCCCGATAATATTCCCGTAGGGTGTAAAGTGAAATTCCCGCGCTTGGTGCCTAAGGACTAGTGTAGGCTTGTACTTTGTTTATCCAACAGATATTAGGGCTTTCTGCTTGAGAGCCATGCTATTTTAGTTCTTTTTATACAATCCCTTGTAGCAAAATCACTATCTTTGTACCCAATTTAGGATAGAAAGATATTTTTATGGAGGAAAATGTTGATATTAGAAGCCTTGGCGCTTTAATAGAGAGTAAAAGTGGCTTTATTACTGATTTGGTTCATGGAATGGGCCAGGTGATAGTTGGTCAAAAACATCTAGTAGATTCACTTCTTGTCTGTTTACTGAGCGATGGACATATCCTGTTGGAAGGTGTTCCGGGTTTGGCCAAGACGTTAGCCATTAAGACACTTGCCCATTTGGTAGATGGCTCGTATAAGCGCATTCAGTTTACACCCGATTTGTTGCCAGCTGATATTGTAGGCACAGTCATATATAGTCAGAAGACAGAGAATTTCGTTTCTCGCAAAGGTCCTATATTTGCCAATTTTATTCTGGCGGATGAAATCAACCGTGCTCCTGCCAAAGTACAGAGTGCTTTGTTGGAAGCCATGCAGGAGCGTCAGGTGACCATCAGTACAGAGACTTATCCTCTTCCTGTTCCTTTTCTGGTAATGGCTACACAGAACCCAATTGAACAAGAAGGTACCTATACCTTGCCTGAAGCCCAGGTAGACCGTTTTATGCTCAAGGTAATCATTGATTATCCTTCTATTGAAGAAGAACAGCGTATTGTAAAGGATCATATTATGGGAAAGAGTCAGGAAGTGAAGCCTGTGGTGAAACTCGAGGATATCATAGAGGCTCGTGAAGTAGTCAAGCAGGTGTATATTGATGACAAGATTAATAATTATGTGACGGATCTGGTATTTGCTACACGTTATCCTGAGAAATTCGGTATTGATGACATGAAGCAGAACATCCAGTATGGTGCTTCACCTCGTGCGTCTATCAATCTTGCATTGGCTGCCCGTACTTATGCGTTTATCAAGCATAGAGGATACGTGATACCTGAGGATGTTAGGGCAATGGCTCATGATGTGTTACGTCATCGTATCGGCTTGACCTATGAGGCAGAAGCCAACAATATCACCAGCGACGCCATCATTACTGAGATTATCAACAAGGTTCAGGTGCCTTGACTCTTTCAGGTGTAACCTATAAGATTGAGATAGGTGGACAGAAACGAACTTTTGAGTCGTGTCAGGAAGATAGAAATCAAGACACGTGCATTATCCAGAAATATTTTCGCAGGCGAATACCACTCTGCTTTTAAGGGGAGGGGAATGTCATTTTCAGAGGTACGGGAGTACCAGGTAGGAGATGATGTGCGGCATATTGACTGGAATGTAACGGCTCGTTTCAATCGTCCTTATGTCGAGGTATATGAAGAGGAAAGAGAACTGACGGTTATGCTTTTGGTGGACGTCAGTTCCTCGTTGGCTTTTGGTACTCGATCATGTTACAAGAATGAGATGGTAACGGAAATTGCTGCTACTTTGGCCTATTCTGCTATATTGAATAACGATAAGATTGGAGTAGTTTTCTTTTCCGACCAAATTGAGAAATACATTGCTCCTAAGAAAGGGAAAAAGCATATCTTGAATATTATCAGTCATCTACTCGATTTTCATCCTGAACATAAGGGAACAGATATCGGTAATGCTATTGAGTTTCTCATGCGTACCCAGCGCAAGAGTTGTACTTCGTTTGTCATCAGTGATTTTTTGGATGTCAGAGACTATTCCCATGCCTTGGATATCATGAGCCGTAAGCATGATGCTGCTGCCATTCAGGTGTATGACAAATATATGTCGGAATTGCCTGCTGTTGGACTGGTTAAAGTCCAGGATGCGGAAGATGGTACGGAGCGTTATATTGATACTTCCAGCCGACGCATTAGGGATGCCCATCATCAGCACTGGGTAGAGAGACAGAGAGTATTGGTTGACCGTATGAATAAGAGCAACATGGATTTGGTTTCTGTCAGGACGGATGAAGACTACGTGAAGGCATTAATAAGTCTATTTGCAAAACGTATGAGGCCATGAAGAGAATAGTTTTGTGCGGACTGCTGTCTGTTTTGTCAGTTGTCTCATTGTTGGCCCAAGTGACAGTCAAGGCCAGCCTGGATTCTGCAGAAATATTTATAGGAGAGCAGGCGCATATTGATTTGAAGGTCGTATCTCCGGCAGGTACCAATGCAATCTTTCCAGTATTTCCTTCCAAACAGCTGGTTCCAGGTATAGAAGTCCTCAACGAAGAGATCATCAGTAAGGAGGATTTGAATGATGGTCGTCAGCAGGCTGTCATCAAGCGCTATACAATTACTTCTTTTGACTCGTCTTTCTATTACCTGCCTCCATTGAAGGTTAGGGTAGGTAATAAGCAGTATAGTTCTGAAAGTTTGGCCTTGAAAGTTCTTACATTAGAAGTGGATACCTTGCATCTGGACCAGTTTTTCCCTCCCAGATCCATTGCAGAAATGCCTTTCTCCTGGCAGGATATGAAGGGTCTGTTTGGTATGTCACTTTTGTTGGTGTTCATGTTGGCTTTTATGGCATATGTCGTCATTCAGTTGCATAATAACCGGCCTCTGCTGAAATATTTGCGAAAAGCGGTTCTGCCTCCTCATGTGTGGGCAATGAAGAAGATTGAGAAACTGAAGGCTACACATTCTGCACTGACGGACACCAAGGATTATTATTCTGCACTGACAGACGTTATTCGTCACTACATAGAGCAACGCTATGGATTCAATGCACTTGAGATGACTTCGCAGGAGATTATCAGCCGTCTCAATGCGTTCCCAGATGCCACTTCGCTTCAAGAACTGAAAGAACTGTTCTATACTGCAGATTTGGCCAAGTTTGCCAAGTTGCAGACTCAGTTGAACGAGAATGATGCCAACTTGTTGCGTGCTGTTGGCTTCATCAATGCTACCAAACAAGAAAAGAGTGAGGAGAAAAAAACTGAACTTCCACCAGAAATCAAGCGTACCGATCGGGAGCGTCTTGTATTGAAGGTGGTTGTGGGCATTGTTTGTGTATTGAGTGCAGGACTACTTTTTGAGATAGTGCGTTCGTTGTATCAAATGTTGTATTAAGAGAGACTAAAGTATGACTTTTTCAGATAGTGGTTATTTATTCCTGCTTTTACTGGTTATTCCATATGTGATATGGTATTTCCTGTCTAGAAAGAAGGAGCCGTCGATGACAGTTCCTGATACAGGTGCTTATGAAAATATTGCTCCTAGCCTACGGCAGTATTTTGTTCATATTCCCTTTTTCCTTCGTTTGTTGTGTTTTGTTATGGCAGTGTTGGTGTTGGCCCGTCCTCAGACATCCAATCATTGGAAAGACTCTGAAGTGGAAGGCATTGACATGATGCTTGCAATAGATGTTTCAACCAGTATGTTGGCAGAAGACTTGCGCCCCAACCGTATTTCCGCAGCCAAAGAAGTGGCATCAAGATTTGTCGCCGATTGTCCTCATGATAATATTGGATTGACAATTTTTGCTGCTGAAGCTTTTACGCAATGTCCGATGACAACAGACCACACGTCATTACTCAATATGTTCAGTGGCGTGACTTGTGATCTCGCTGCAGGTGGCCTTATTGATGATGGAACAGCTATCGGTATGGGATTGGCTAATGCTATTTCCCGTTTGAAGGAAAGCAAGGCCAAGAGTAAGGTTATCATACTGTTGACTGATGGTTCCAACAATCAAGGCGAAATTTCTCCGCAGACAGCAGCAGAGATTGCACGACTCAATGGTATCCGTGTCTACACTGTTGGCGTGGGTTCTAACGGAACAGCAGCTTATCCTTTCCCCTTGCCAGGAGGTGGAGTGAAATATGTTCAAGTACCTGTGGAGATTGATGAGCGTACATTAATGGAAATTGCCGACAAGACCCATGGTAAGTATTTCCGAGCAACCAGTACCCGTCGTCTGGCACAGATTTATCAGGAAATCGGGAAACTGGAGAAAACCAAACTTGTTGTCAAGCAGTATGATAAACGTTACGAGGCTTATCAGCCTTTTGCGCTGGTGGCTGTCCTCGCATTATTGTTGGATTTATTGCTCCGCCTCACCATATTGAGAAGGATTCCATAAAAACCGAATATAATAACCATGTTTAGATTTGCCAATCCGGAATATCTGTATTTTCTCATCGCAGTGCCAATTGTGGTATTGCTTTTCTGCTGGTCACTCTATGCGCGCAGGAAAAAGCTTCGGACGATAGGTGATATAGAGTTATTGAAGGGGTTGATGCCCGATGTCAGTATTCGTTGGCGCATTTGGAAATTCATCTTTTTGACCATGGCCTTGTCTTGTCTCATTCTAGCCTTGGCTCGTCCCCAAATGGGTATGAACATTTCTACTCAAGAGCATACAGGAATAGAGGTGGCAGTGGCTTTGGATGTTTCCAATTCTATGCTGGCTACTGATGTATCTCCCAATCGTTTGGCAAAGGCGAAAGAACTGGTATCGAATATGGCAGATAAGATGACCGATGACAAGATTTCCCTTGTTGTTTTTGCAGGTCAGGCCTTCATTCAGTTGCCTATCACCAGTGATATTGTTTCTGCCCGCATGTTTTTGGATGCTATTTCCCCGTCTATGATTTCTGCACAGGGTACCAATTTGGGAGAAGCATTGCGTTTGTCCATGGGTAGTTTTTCGGCCCAACGTAATGTGCAACGTGCTATTGTAGTAATTACCGATGGTGAAGACCAAGCTGAAGATGCAGAGAAGATTGCTGCAGAGGCTGCTGGTAAGGGCATGCATGTATTTGTTCTCGGTATTGGCAGTGCCAAGGGTTCTACAATTCCTGCTGCCAATGGTGACTATTTCCGCGACAGGGAAGGTAAAGTCGTAGTAACGAAACTCAATGAGGAGATGTGTCAGAAAATTGCTACATCCGGGAAAGGTACCTATATCCATGTAGACAATTCCAATATTGCTCAGGAGCGATTGAGTTATGAATTGAATAAGTTGCAGAAGAGCGCATTGGGATCGACTGTCTATTCGGATTATGCGGAGCAGTTCCAGTTGTTTATCCTAATGTCTCTGCTGTTTATGTTGATTGATGTGTTGTTGTTGGAGCGGAAAGGCCATTTCTTTAGCAGTTTGTTGCGACAGTTAAAGGGTAAGAAGGCCAATGTGATGGTTCTTCTCTTTTGCTGTGTAGTTACAGGCTATGCCCAGCGACAAGACCAGTTGTTGGTGCGTAAAGGAAACAAGGCATATGCCGAGAAGCGTTATGCGGAGGCGGAGACTTTTTACAGAAAGGCGTTAGAGCAGAATAGTCAGAATAGTAGGGCTCTTTACAATTTGGGAAATGCTTTACTCTTTCAACAAAAGCCCAAGGAGGCCATGACCGAATATGAGAAAGCTTCGCATTTGGAGAAGAATGTCAAAGTGAAGTCCTCTATCTATCATAATATGGGTGTCATCTTGCAGTCTCAAAAACAGTTTGGTCAGGCAGCAGAGTGCTATAAAGAGTCATTGCGCCATAATCCACTCGATAACGGTACCCGTTACAATCTGGCTTTATGCCAACACCAAATGAAATACCAGCAGGACAAGGAGAAGGACCATGATGAGAAAGATGATGAGCAGAAGCAGAATAAAAAAGAGAATCAGCAATCTGACTCTCAACAGAATCAGCAGAAACAGAACCGGGGCCAGAAGAACGAGATGTCCAAAGATAATGCTGACCAGTTGTTGCGTGCTGCTCAGATGAAGGAGAATCAGACACAAGATAAAGTACGCAAATCCCAAATGCAAGCCAATCGCAAGCAGATGGAGAGAAACTGGTAGTCAAAAGAAATGAGTATTCATATTTACAATCTAAGAGCTATGCATCGGATAATAAAGTCAGTGTTTCTGGTTCTATTGATGGCTTTGCTATGGCCGTTTTGTTCTTACGCCAATGTTGTGGTGAAGGCAGAGGCTCCCGAAGCAGTAGCTGTGGATGAGCAGTTTAGGATAGTATTTACGGTAAATAGTCAGTCGGTCAGTCATGTGTCTGCTCTTGCCGATGTTCCAGGATTTGAGGTGCTATATGGTCCGAGTAGGTCTCAGAATTACAGTGTACAGATTATCAACGGGAAGAAGTCGGAGAGCAGTACCACTACCTATACCTATGTCTTGATGGCAAAAAAGAAGGGTACTTTCACCATGCCACGTCTCACTGTAACAGTGGGAGGTAAGACATATACATCCAATGCTGTGAACGTACGTGTAGTCTCCAATGCTAATGGACAATCGTCTTCTGAGCCAGCTGCAGTGCGTCAAGTTTCATCAGGAACCATTAGTAATAAAGATCTCTTTATTGCCGTTACGGCTAATAAGGATGAAGTTTATGAACAGGAACCGGTGTTGCTCACCTATCGTGTTTATACTAGAGTCAATCTGACAGAGCTTCATGGTAATATGCCCGATTTGAAGGGCTTTATGGTCAAGGAAGTTCAGCTTCCTCAGCAGAAATCCTTTTCCATTGGAACTTTCAAGAATGAGAATTATTACACCACTATATGGAATCAGTACCTCATGTTTCCCCAACAGACGGGACGTTTACAAATACCTCCCATCAAGTTTGATGGTGTTGTAACTTTGAGCAATCCTGATTTGGACCTCTTGGATGCATTTTTTAATGGTACAGCTGGTCAAATCCGCAAGAAGAAGACCATCGTCGCCCCGTCTTTATCTATTAAGGTGAAGCCTCTGCCTGAGAAGCCCGCCAACTTTTCAGGAGGAGTGGGTAGTTTTACTATTCAGTCGAAAGTGGTCAATCCCCGTCTGAAACAGAATGAGACGCTCAATTTTCAGGTAATAATAAGTGGTGTGGGCAATGTAGATCTCATCAAAGCTCCTAAGGTGCAGTTTCCTGCTGATTTTGATGTCTATGAGCCCAAGATGAAGAACACTACCCAACTGGATGGTACTACCATGAACGGCCGTTTGGTCATAGATTATCCTGCAGTTCCTAAGAATAAGGGACATTATACTATTCCTCCAGTTGTATTGACGTATTTTGATACGGGTACCCGAAGTTACAAAACCCTCCAGACCCAACCCATAGAGATTGATGTGTTGAAGGGAGAGAAGAATGTCTATGCAGACAAGCAACGCGAATTATTGGCGAAAAGTGATATCCGTTACATTCATACAGGTGATGTGACTCTTCATCGCCAGGGCCATGTTTTTTGGAACACATATGTATATTGGCTACTTTATCTTTTGGGGCTATTGCTGCCAGGATGTGTGCTATATCTGTTGACCCATCGTCAGTCATTACAATCCAATTGGCAAGGCAGAGGAAGTAATGTCCGCAAAGCTTCCCGTAGGTTGAAAAAAGCCCGTCAGTTGGCTACTCATGGAAAATTGGATGCTTTCTATGAAGAAATATTATCAACTTTGTATGGGTTTGTGGCAGAACGACTCGGGTTGCCTGTTTCTGAACTCAACAAAGACAATCTGATAGAGCAGATGAAGAGTCGGGGCGTAGAAGAACAACTATGTCAGGATTTCATCCATCTGTTGGATGAGTGTGAGTTCATCCGCTATGCGGGAGGAACTGATATGGAAAAGAAAAAGGATGACATCTATCGGCAGGGGCTGGAGATGATCAGTTTGTTGGATTGTACAATCAAGAAAAAATGATTAAGAAGAAATCTGTCCTTTTCGTTGTATTGTGGGGCATTTCACTTTCGCTCCTATGGTCACAGTCCCCTAAGTGTGTAGCCGATAGTCTTTATCAGAAAGGTAAATATCCTGAGGCTGCCCAGGCCTATGAACATCTTCTGCAGGAGGGAGAACATGCTGACCTATACTATAATCTAGGCAATGCATATTATCGTATGAATGATATTGGACGTTGTATCCTTAATTATGAGCGGGCAGCGCTACGTGATCCCGGTAATTCTGATATTCAGTTCAATTTGGCTCTGGCTCGTACTAAGACCATTGATAAGATAGGTGATGACAGTTCCTTTTTTATTATTTATTGGGTGCACTGTTGGATGAATACGTTCAGTGCTGACGGATGGGCCTATCTGTCGCTGGTATGCTTCTTTCTGGCAGGCATAATGTTGGTAGTGTTGCGTTTCTTGTCATCGTCTTTGTTGGGTGGTATCTTCCGTTACGTGTGTGTAGTATTGGTGATATGCGTTCTGTTGTTCAATGTTTTTGCTTGGGTGCAACGCAATCATTTATGGGATAAAACGGGAGCCGTTATCCTGAAGACTACACCAGTGAAGAGTACTCCAGACAATTCCGGAACCACTCTGTTCACGCTTCACCCAGGTGTCAAGGTCAAGGTTACGGATAGTAGTATGAAGCAATGGAGAGAAATTACGCTCCCTGATGGAAAAAAAGGTTGGGTAGAACAGTCGGTGTTTGAATTGATTTGACAATTAATGGGCTATCTATCTGTTTTGTTGGAGCAGTGTCTGCAGTGGGACAAGCAGGCTACCCTGTTTATCAATGGCAGTGACAACGTCTTTTGGGATGAGGTGATATATGTGGCCACATCTACAGGAATATGGATACCGATGGGATGCGTGATGTTGTGGGTGCTTGGAAAGAATCTGTCACTTCGACAATTTGGATTTGCTGTGTTGTTTCTATCATTGGCAGTTCTCGTATCTGACCAGTTGTCATCTGCGGTTTTTAAGCCCTATTTCCAGCGTTGGCGTCCTACGCAAGACCCTCTCATTATGCATGTGGTAGATGTTGTTCATGCTTACAGAGGTGGTAGCTATGGATTCTTTTCTGCTCATGCTTCCAATACATTTTCTGTTGCTGTATTTCTTTCCTTGCTTTTCCGTCGTCGCCTACTGGGCTTATTGGTCGTCAGTTGGGCTGTTATCAATAGTTATACACGTATTTATTTAGGTGTCCATTATTTGGGAGATGTGTTGGTGGGCACATTGTTCGGTCTGCTCATAGGTAGCAGTATGTATGGGTTGTATCGTAAATATATTTTACAGGGTGGAGTCATGCAGTGGAAGAGTAGTCTATATCCCCATACAATGGCCATTGCCATACTCTTCAGTTATTGTATGGTCTTTATTGTAGCTTTGCTGACTATGGGGGCATAAAGAGCTTCATGATAAGATGTGGGGTCAGTAGGTTTCCAAGGTTTAAGGGAATTGTCCTTTAACAGATTTTCTGACTTCTTTGTTGGAGGTCCTTTCGAAAAACGGGAATCCCGAAGTCTGATTTTACAGGTCTTCGGGTAGGAATTGATACTCTTGCTTTTAGCGGACAGCAATAATTGGAAACGGAGTGTCGGCTCTTAGCAGAAAGAATTATTCATTACGTTTGTCTTTCTTCTTCCTATTTCCCAATAGTTTTGTAAAGGAGGCAGGCAGAGGGGTTTCATATTGCATCATCTTGCGGGTGACAGGGTGGATGAAAGCCAACTTATAGGCATGAAGGCCGAGCCGTCTAATAGGGTCATTGTCTTTTCCGTCTCCGTAGCGGCTGTCACCTACTATAGGACAACCTATAGATTGCATGTGCACTCGTATTTGGTTTTTTCTGCCTGTTTCCAATTTGACGTCCAGGAGACTGTAGTTTCCATGGGTAGTCAGTAGGTGGTAATGGGTTACAGCATGCTTACCACCATTGTCAACGGGACTACTATGTACATGATAGTATCTGTCTTCAGTGAGCCAACTTTCAACAGTGCCGTCAGTTTGTTCTGGAATGCCTTTGCAGAGAGCATAATACCGACGGTCTTGGATGACACCTTTCCAGTTGTTTGTGAACATTTCTTGAATTTCTCTACTCTTGGCAAAGAGCATCAGACCCGATGTTGTTTTGTCCAACCGATGAATGACGTGGGCTGTGCATTTCTCGCCTTTGCGGTGGAGATACTCGTCGAATAGGGTTTTGAGACAGAACCCATGATGACCGGACGGTACGCTCAATACTCCCGGCTTCTTTTCTGCAACAATAAGCCAACGGTCTTCGTAGACCACATTGGCAAATTTCTCCATGTTATGATGGGCTCGTGAAAAAGAGGGGCTGATACCTCTAATCAGTTCTACCCGGTCAGTAGGTGAGATAGGATGGTCATAGCGAGTACATTTCACACCATTGATATTGACGGCTCCTTTAGCCATCAGATGCTTGATTTTGTTACGGCTCAGGTCTTTGTATTTCTCCAGCAAGTATTCCAGCAGTATCATGGGTTAGTTGGGGTAAGAGAGCGTGTGTTTTTTGAGGATTGGACGTTTGCTTAGTCAAACACCTTTTTTCTGTAGATGAAGTTATTTCCCAGGTATTTTTCCTTTACGATGGGATTGGCTGCCAATTCCTCGGGAGCACCTTTGAATAAAATTCTACCTTCAAACAGCAGATAGGCTCTGTCTACAATGCCAAGTGTTTCAGAAACATTATGATCGGTGATGAGAATGCCGATCCCCATGTTCTTGAGTTTTACTACTACCTTTTGGATGTCCTGTACGGCGATAGGGTCTACACCGGCAAAAGGTTCATCCAGCATGATAAATTTAGGTTCGATGGCAAGGCAACGGGCTATTTCTGTACGGCGTCTTTCTCCACCCGACAATCTGTCGCCCAGATTCTTCCTTACTGTCTGAAGACCGAATTCATTGATTAATTCTTCCAGTTTCTGTTTCTGGTAATCCTTCGGTTTGCCTGTCATTTCCAGAATAGAACGGATATTGTCTTCCACACTCATCTTGCGGAATACAGAAGCCTCTTGGGCCAGATAGGCAATACCTGCCCATGCTCGTTTATAGACAGGATATTTTGTGATATCCATGTCGTCGATAAAAATACGTCCACCATCTGCCTGTATGAGGCCAGTAGTCATATAAAAAGATGTGGTTTTTCCAGCACCATTGGGTCCTAGCAGACCAACTATCTCTCCTTGTCGTACACTGAAACTTACATCATTGACAACGGTACGTTTTCCGTAACGCTTAACAAGATGCTCAGGTCTCAACAATGAGGGTTGAGCATTCTGGACAGGCTTCGAAGATTCTTCCATGAGAAGTATGGGATTAGAATGGATTATGTCTGCAAAGTTACACAAATGTCAGGGCAAATGTAGGATGTCAAGAAGCATATTCTTGCTAGGGGTTTTCTCCTTCTCTCCATACCATTTGAGCTGATGCTTGATGGGTGGCTAGGATTTCCATTTCGGATATTTGCACGTGGGCAGGTGCGTCAGCTGCGAAATAAGCACTTTCTGCAATATCCTTGCCTGTTAATGGTTGGATATGACGGTACACATGAGCTGCCTTTTGTTCGTTGCCATAATATCTGACTATGGAGAAGCGTGTTTCGACCAATCCGGGTTTTAGAAGAGTGACTCTGATAGGTGTATGATAGAGGTCCATTCGTAGTCCGTCGCTTAAAGCCTTGACAGCAGCCTTGGTAGCACAATAGACACTGCCTCCAGGATAGGCTTTCTCTCCGGCAATAGAACCAATGTTGATGATATGGCCACAATTCCTTTCTATCATGCCTGGTACAATGAGACGTGTCATGTGCAATAGGGCTGTAATGTTGGTATCAATCATTGTGGTGTAATCGTCCATATTGCCCTCATACTCCTTGTCAACGCCTAATGCGAGTCCTGCATTGTTGATGAGCACATCAATGTTTTGGAATGGAGCAGGTAGGCTATTGATGGCCTGAGTAGCGGCTTCATGGTCTCTTACATCAAATATCGCCAGATGGATGCTAGTTGAATAGGAAGTTTCCAGTTCATGCTTGAGACTTTCCAGTAGTATTCTGTTTCTTCCGTTGAGTATCAGAATGTTGCCTTCTGAAGCAAATTTGCGTGCACAAGCTTCTCCGATGCCTGAAGAAGCTCCCGTAATGAAGATGGTCTTATTTTTCATGGCATTACTTGATGGGTTGGAATGCAAAAATACAAAAATCTGATGAAACTGTCGAGTTGCTTCATCGGCATGATAGGGAGATGTGGTATTGGCAGGATGTTATGTGGAGGATTTTGGCTGTAGCATATGGTGTAGAAGTGGAATTATTGTTATAAATTTGTACTTGATAAATTCGGATATCGATTGACGGATTAGGACAGATAATTGACATTGGCTTTTTTCGGGCGAAGATGGATGAACAGATAATTTTGAAATATTTCACTGGCTTGTCTCCTGTGCAGAAGAGGCAATTGGGACAGATGGGATATATATATACTGAATGGAACAGCAAGATTAATGTAGTGTCCCGTAAAGATATGGATAATCTCTATGAGCATCATGTACTTCACTCGCTAGCTATTGCGCGTTTTTTGACATTCAGACCAGGGACAAGTATATTGGATGTGGGAACAGGAGGAGGTTTCCCCGGTATACCGCTTGCTGTATTGTTTCCGCAGTGTCAGTTTGTGCTGATTGACAGCATTGGAAAGAAAGTAAAAGTTGCGGAAGCTGTAGCTGAATCCTTGGGTTTGGAAAATGTGGAAACAATCCACTGCAATGCCAAAGAGGAAAGGCGGAAGTTTGATTTTGTAGTTAGTAGGGCCGTTATGCAGGCCAATGGATTGGTGGACCTGGTACGAAAAAATATTCTGCAGGATTCAAGTCATGATATTCCCAATGGCATTATTTGTCTCAAGGGCGGGGATCTGGATGATGAAGCTTCACAGGCTATGGCCCGACTAGGTACGAAGCGTCCTGACTATCCCTATTTGATAGAACCTATCTCCCAGTGGTTTACAGAACCCTTTTTTGAAACCAAGCAGGTTTTATACATACCTGTGGGAAAAGCTAAAAAACGATAGTTATGATGAAAGGAAAACTCAAGATAGAATCTTTTGTGGTCAATCCTGTCCAGGCTCATTGTTTTGTGGTCAGTGATGACAGTGGAGAGGCTGTCATCATTGACAATGGCTGTTGTTATACTGAAGAGTATAAGGCTCTGGAGCGTTATGTACAGACTGAATCCCTGCACGTCATAGAACAGTGGTTGACACATGCCCATTTTGACCATATGCTGGGAGTAGGAGAAGCCTACCAGCGTTATGGTGCAGGAGTGCGTTTTCATCAACCTGATTCATATCTGTATAAAGATCCTGGAGGACAGATGCGAATGCTGTTTGGCAGTGAATTTCCTTGCCGGCCAGCTCCAGTCATAGGAGGTTTTTCTGAAGAGGAGAAACTTGTTTTGGGCCATCATAGTTTTCGGGTTATTTTTACTCCTGGCCACACTCCTGGTGGAGTTTGTTTCTATTGTGAAGAGGAGAAGATATTATTCAGTGGAGACAGCTTGTTTGCTAACAGTATAGGCCGCACTGATTTACCGGGAGGTGATTTTCAGTTATTATCCCAGTCTTTAAGAGAGAAGTTGATGGTCTTGCCTGAAGATGTGATTGTTTTTCCTGGCCATGGTCCTTATACATCCATTGGAAAGGAGAAGGAAAGCAATCCGTATCTATAGGAGGGATATCTTGTATAAGAGAAGTAGGAAATACCGTATAAATTAGAAAAAATAAATATGAAAACTTGTTTTGCGATGGTTGTGCTATGTGCCGGGCTGCTACTCACAGGATGTAAGGAACAGAAGTCTTTTGACTCAATGTGTCAGAAGGAAGCTCGGGACCAGACCCTCAAGATGTGTCCTCGTAAGGTGGCACAAGGTATTACAATTGATAGTATGACCTACCATACAGATGGAAAGGTATTTACTTACTGGCATACCATGGACGATTCTCTCTATCAAGTGGATCGTATCAGCAAGGCAGAAGGACAGCTACGGAAGGCGATATGCAGGGAAATAACCAATTCTTTGGAACTCAAGCAGTATAAAGAGCATCAAGTCTCGTTTAGCTATGTCTATAGAGGCCAATCTTCGGGAAAAATTATTATGCAGTTCCTGTTTACTCCCAAAGACTATCAAGTGGCGCAATAGACATAGTCCATTATTCAAAGAGGTCAAAGTGTTCCTGTTGCTCCCTATGAGATGATTTCCTTTTGGGGACAATATATTTTTGTTGATGAAGAGAAAAAGAGTCCGTTGAAATAAGGAAAAGACTCCTTTTGGAAATGAAGTTGATTGAATGGCCCAAAGAGTCATCGGTGCTCAGCAAAAGAATCGTCGGTGATCAGCAAAAGAATCGACGATGCTAAGAGAAAGCAGTCAATATACTCTCAGAAATCACTTAACTGTGGGAGTAACATCATTTGGTTGAGCGGACGGTATATTAAGTTTTAGAGTATGTCCCCATCAACATCTTCACTAAGATGGTTGTCGGTTGGACTTAAAGCTATATGGCTGGAAGGTTGTCGTTTTAGCCTCATTTCACTCAGAGCAATGAGTCGCTGAAGACGGACGTTGTCTATATTTTTTGACTTGATGAGACGTTTATTGTATTTCCACCAATTCAAAAGACCTCTGTGTTCTTCTTTTTTCTTATCGGGAAATTGTTTGTGTATTAGGATATATTCATAAAGCTTCAGATAATTGTATTCCCATTTTGTTTCATTTTTGGTCATGGATAGTATTATTGGTAAATTGTTATGCAAATATAGAATATTAGTGTTATTTAGAAATAAGGAATGTATATTCAAAGATAGTATTGTCAAAGAAGAGGTATATGAATTTGTGAAAAAACAGTTTCTATCTGTGAGAAATGTCAAGCCGAGAATGCGTTTTGAAAAATTTGGGAGTGCCTTTAGAGAAGAAGGCATTGAGTGGAATTTTTTTTGAAAAAAAATGAATGATATCGGAAGGGTCATGAGTAAACATTATGTATTTTTGTCAAGTGAAAATGCATCCGTCTTCCAAAGTCTGATGGACTGAGTTGTGGGATGTGAAGTAGAAGAAATTCCCTTAAAATGAATGCGATATGAAAATAAAAGATGAAGAAGCCCTCCGATACCATTCCATGGGCAAACCTGGAAAAATAGAAATACACCCTACAAAACCTTATTCTACCCAGAAAGACCTGTCTTTGGCATATTCTCCAGGTGTGGCTGTACCTTGTCTGAAAATTCAGGATAATCAGGAAGATGTCTACAAATATACCAATAAGGGAAACTTGGTGGCAGTGATATCAAATGGAACTGCAGTACTGGGCTTGGGTAACATCGGTGCCATGAGCGGAAAACCTGTCATGGAGGGGAAATGCCTCTTGTTCAAAATATATGCAGGAGTAGACGCATTTGATATAGAAGTCAATGAAAACGATCCTGATAGATTCATTGAGGCAGTCAAAGCGATTGCACCTACTTTTGGCGGCATTAATCTGGAGGATATTAAGGCGCCTGAATGCTTTGAGATTGAGCGCCGTCTGAAGGAGGAGCTGGATATTCCCGTGATGCATGATGATCAACATGGTACTGCAATTATTTCTGCGGCAGGTCTACTCAATGCTTGTGAGATAGCAGGTAAACGGTTGGAGGATATTCATATGGTGGTGAGTGGTGCTGGAGCAGCGGCCATTGCCTGTACTCGTCTGTATGTGTCATTAGGTGTTCGCAAAGAAAATGTCCTGATGATTGACCGCAGTGGAGTCATCACTTCCGACCGTGAAAATCTTACACCTCAGAAATTGGAGTTTGCTACTGGCCGGAAAGATGTTCATACGCTAGAAGAGGCGATTCGGGGAGCTGATGTCTTTGTAGGCTTGTCGCAGGCAGGTGTGCTTACACAAGACATGGTGAAGAGCATGGCCGACAATCCTATCATATTTGCATTAGCCAATCCTAATCCGGAAATATCTTACGAAGATGCTACGGCAGCTCGACCTGATGTGATAATGAGTACGGGCCGTTCCGACTATCCCAATCAGATTAATAATGTGATAGGCTTCCCATATATATTTCGTGGGGCTTTGGATACGGCAGCAACCTGTATTAATGAGGAAATGAAGATTGCTGCAGTAAAAGCCATTGCCGAGTTGGCTAAGGCTCCGGTTCCAGATGTGGTTAACCGAATTTATCAGGTCAATCAGTTCACATTCGGAAAGGATTATTTCATTCCCAAACCTGTAGACCCGCGTCTTATCACATGGGTGAGTATTGCAGTAGCCAAGGCTGCCATGCGTAGCGGAGTAGCTCGTAAGAAAATTGACAACTGGGGGGAATACCGTATACGCTTGAGGGAACTGATGGGACAGGAGACTAAGTTCACCCGTTCCTTGTATGATGCTGCCCGACGCTCCCCTAAGAAGGTGGTTTTTGCTGAAGGTTCCCATCCCAAGATGATTCAGGCTGCCGTATTGGCCAAGGAGGAAGGAATATGTACACCGATACTACTAGGTAGCAAAGAGTTTATCGCTCAAAGGGCCAAGGAATTGAACATTAACATCTCCAATATATCTATTGTCAATCTCAGGGATACGGCATTGGCTTCCAAGCGAGAGGAATATGCTACCTTCCTTGCCAAGATGAGGCAGCGTGAAGGCATTACATTTGATATGGCTAATGACATGATGTATGACCGTAACTATTTTGGCATGATGATGGTGGAAACTGGAGATGCAGATGCCCTTATCACTGGTCAGTATAGCAAGAACAGTGATACCATACAGGCAGCCAAATCCATTATCGGCATCCGTGAGCCTTTCAAACATTTTGGTGCGATGCATATTGTCAATAGCAAGAAAGGTCTTTTCTTTATTGCTGATACGTTAATTAATAGGCAATCTAGTCCAGAGGCTATCTATGATATTGCACGTCTTACGGCTCAGTCGGTGAAATTCTTCAACCGCAAACCGGTCATGGCTTTAGTTTCATATTCTAATTTTGGTAGTGACAAATCTGGTTCTCCTTCCATGATGCACGAGATAGTGGAGCGCCTTCAGAAGGAATATCCCAATATGGATGTTGACGGAGAAATGCAGGTTAATTTTGCACTTAACAATGAGTTGCGTGACAAGAAGTATCCATTTACGCGCCTCAAGGGAAAGAAGGTGAACACCTTGATATTCCCTAATCTGAGTTCGGCCAATAGTTGTTGTCAGATACTTCAGGGTATGGGGGAACATGTGGAACTCATAGGTCCTATCCAGATGGGACTTAATAAACCTATTCATTTCACAGATGCGGAAAGTACGGTACATGAAATTGTGGACCTTACTGCTGTCGCTGTCATTGATGCCATTGTTCAGGAAAAGATTCATAAGCATTAGAGGTAGAGGATATACTATGTCTTATGAAAAAAGTCTTGGTTATCAATGCCAGCCCTCGGAAACAGGGGAATGTGTCGCAGATGCTTCATGTCATAACTGAGGAACTTACAGGTGCAGGTGCAGAAGTGGGTGTGGAGTATGCCAACCATTGGCAAGTTCGTCCGTGTATGGGATGTATGGCATGCCGTAGTAGTCATCATTGTGTACTTCCTCCAGATGATGCTCAGCATGTCCTGACAGCTATTTGTGAAGCAGATGCCTTGGTGATTGGTGCTCCCTGTTATTGGGGCAACATCCCAGGAACGCTCAAGTTGTTGTTTGATCGTATTGTTTATGGCCTGATGGATGAAACACCTAGGGGAATCCCCATACCATTGCACAAAGGAAAGCGATGTCTGCTTGTCAGTAGTTGTACCACCCCGTGGCCTTTGAATATCCTCTTGCACCAGTCGCGAGGTGCTTTACGTGCGCTTCGTGAAATATGTAACTACAGTGGCTTCCATATAGTGGGAACGGTAGAAAAAGGAGGAACCCGACGCAGTACGGGATTGTCTAGAAGGGAAGAAAGAAAATGCAGGAAACTGGCTCGTGTTCTATTGGCATAGAATATTCATTTGGTCGGATGAGTATTTTCTGCGGATGGTACGGCAAGAGTATACTGGTATATAGGAAGGGCACAATGACGAAAAACAGGAAATTACCATAGATAAAGGTTAATTTCCTGTTTTGAGTGTTTCTGAAAAGGGATGTTGAAAATGAGCCGAAACCGGGACTCGAACCCGGGACCTATTCATTACGAATGAATTGCTCTACCAACTGAGCCATTTCGGCATAACTGACATGCAAAGTTACGAAAAAATCAGTAATGAGACGTAAGCTGTAATCGGTTTTTCTTCTCTTCAGTCCTCACTCTATTGGCAGTTCTCACTGGATACCTTTGTCATTGAGAGCTTGAGAGTATTTGTGGGCATTTTTCAGATGCTCTTCATAAGTGCGTGCAAAATTGTGGGTTCCAGAGAAATCTTCTTTGGCACACATATAGAGATAGTCATGATGAGTATAGTGGAGTACAGCTTCAATGCCTTCGATGGACGGGGTGCGGATGGGGCCTGGGGGTAATCCTATATTCAAGTAGGTGTTGTACGGATTGTTTGTGCGGGTGTGATGTGTATAGATACGCTTGAGTCCGAATTGCCTTACCGCGAATTTAACTGTTGGATCGGCCTGTAGGGGCATTCCTGCATGTAAACGGTTGATGTACATTCCGGCAATGTGAGGTTTCTCGTCATTGTTGGCAGTCTCCTCGTCAACAATGGAGGCCAGTGTCATTACTTCATTGGGCGTTAGGGCTATCTGTCTGGCTTGCTCCTGTCTTTCTGTATTCCAAAAGGACTTGCTCTCCATGGTCATTCTGTGGAATAATTGGGGGAGAGAGATGTTCCAATAGACTTCATAGGTGTTGGGGAGGAACAAGGATATGACATTGGATGTGTCGGTGGTGTAGGCTTGGCAGAATGTGCTGTCATGGAAAGCTTGGTCTAATGCGGTAGAGTCCAACATGAGTTTTCTTCCAAGTTCTCCCGCCAATATGTGGGTTGTGCGCACTGGCTGGATAGTGAGACGTATAGGTGTTTGCATGCCACTCCTTAACTGACGCACCAGCGAGAGGATATTGCAGGAGGGATGTAAGGCATAATGACCAGTACGGATATGGGATGAATATCCAGCAACATTGAGCAGCAGACGCAACATCCATGTGTGGTGATGGTCCGATACCTTACTATAATGGATGCATACAGAGTCTAGATTGTCATCCTCGTCAATATAGAGGGAAGTTGTTCCGGTAGTGGGAATGGGTGTGAGACATAGAAATAATGGTGTTCCCACTAAGAACAGGGCGATGACAATCAGAAACCTTGTTGTATGTCGATACATGTTTTTCATGAGGATGAATGATAGAAGGGAGGTGGTATTTAGGAATGAGCAATCAACTGACGGATGTGGTTGTTGTATTCATCCTGTTGCATGAGGTCTTCAATATAGATATGCATTCTGTAGCGCCAATAATGGCGTGGGCAGGCAGGCCGATTGATGACTTCTTCCTCAGGATGTGGATGCCGCAACTGACTATCTATGGCTAACCAGTCTTGTAAAGCGATGATGCAAAGAAGAGAAGGTGACTTGAGATGGTCGAAGACGATACGTTCTGCCATCTCAGGTGAGAGGGTTTCAGGAGCTGGCCCATATCCTCCCATACGTTGCTCGAAGTATTGCTGCGCAGCTGTTCTATTGGTAGTCCACCAAAGTCTGAGAGGCTCCATGTCATGGGTTGTAATGGTGTCAACCGAATTAATAGGATTGTTAGGTAACCAACTGAAAGGACCTTCTCCATGACGCTTGGGCATGCTTTGTACTTCAAGCGACAAGATACCGAAATACTGCATGATGCCATGGACACAATCTGGTACCATACCTAGGTCTTCAGCACATACCAGCATGGGGGATGCATATACGACACAGGGAAGACGTTTCATTCCTTCTTCTGCCCAGAAGCTGTTGTGGCGGTGGTTGAAGAAGTCATCATGGATGCGGTCAAATGCCTGTTTGTCTTGATAGGATAATTGGGAATAATGTTGGGTACTATGTCCGCTGATGGCTGGATGGAACAAGTTGGGATTCTTCTCATCCCGGATGAAGAGTACGTTCCAATCTTCTCCGTCTTGCGGATGACAGACAGCGTCCAAAGGAGTGCTGAAGCCGTAGTTTTGTATCTCAGCCTCTGTCATCGGGAGATCTGGGAGGAAATGTCCCAGTCTGCCGTCTGAAGTTCCATATGGAATCTGCCATATTCGGAAGAATCCCAAAATATGGTCAATACGGAAGGCATCAAAGAAATGAGCCATATACTGCAGACGTTTTTTCCACCATATTCCATTGTCCTTGAGTATATTGTTCCAGTTGTAGGTAGGGAATCCCCAATTCTGTCCCAGTGCAGAAAAGAAATCTGGTGGCGCTCCTGCCTGTCCGTTGAAATGGAAATAATCGGGATAGAACCAAGTTGTGGCACTATCACGGCTTACACCTATGGGCATGTCACCTTTGAGAATGACTCCCCGCCTTTGTGCTCTGTCATGTACGAGAGCTAATTGAGTGGCAAGAATATACTGTACCCACAAGTGAAAATACATTTTCTCCCTTTGTGTACTATCAGAAAAGTACTGGGCCAGTTCGGCATCATTGTGTTGACTGAACTTTGGCCATTGGCGGTAGTCGGCAGTACCATATTGTTCCATGAGGACCTTAAAGGAACAATAGGGACGAAGCCACCAGGAATGATAGTAATAAAAGGTGGAGATGGACATGTCTGCCAGGTGGTAATCACCTTCCGATGGATGGGAGCGCAGTTGGCCCATGATTTCAGCTTTGTGCTCTTCATAATAGTCTTTCAGAAAACTATTCTTCAGTAAGTTTACCTGTTCATAGTCTACTTGCGGTAAGGCATTGAGCTTTTCCCTTTGGCTTTCGTACCACTCCTGTTTGCGTTTGTCACCGAGAGGGGACAGGGCATTGAGATTGGCATACATGGGATGGAGGGCGAAGATGGAGATAGCGTTATAAGGGTAGGAATCTTCCCAATGCCCGGTGCGTGTGGTGTCATTGATGGGCAACACTTGAAGTGCTCTCATATTGACAGAAGAAGCCCATTCTACCATTTTGTCCAAATCATGGAAGTCGCCTACTCCCCAACTTTCTCGTGACCGTAAGGAGAATACAGGTACTACAATACCTGCCAGGCGTCCGTCACGTTGGGGCAATCGCAATGGAGAGAGTTCCAAATAGAGAGCCTTTGAGGACGAATTATCCATGCCGTTAGAAACTCTATTCTCACCGCTTTCCCAGATAACATCATCTCCTGTGTCTGACTTGAGGAGAAACTTGTAAGTTACTGGCCATTTCCGAGGATGGTTTTTGTAAGTCAGGGTGTAAGTATAGTTGTCTGTATGCTGCATGGGGACAGCTTTGCGGATGTCCCAGTTACCTAAGTTGACGGTATCACCTGATATATAGAGACTATAGCCTGTAGGACATAGGTAGTCCTGCACAATGACTTGAAATGCTGTATTGTGGATGTTGGTAGGAGGAATATCAAACGGGTAGATGCATTGACGGAATGCGGATGAATAACGATAGTTGTTTTTTTCTGTGTGAGGAATGAAACAGCATTTCATCAGATTGTGCGCCCTGGTGGAATATAGCAGACTATGGCAAAGATAGGGTTCGGTGTCTATTTTCCTGTTGCCTCGCCATACTTCGAAATGGAAGTTGACTGTGTGATGGGCGTCCAAAGGAAAAGATAGACTCCCTTTCCATGTATCTTTTTCCGTCTGAAACATTTCCGTCTGTTCAGCAGGGTTATCATGCAGTTGACGGGCTGGTTTCCATATTATGAAGATTCGGTCTTCCGGCTCAAAAGTGTGGTATTCTACAGTAATATCAAAAGGTGTGTATTTGGAATGCATAGACGCTTGTTGTTGTTTTTATAAGTGCTTGGATAAGTTGGCAGAAAGGGATTTTTGGGGTAGACTATCAGGATTTGATTCATAAACTAATGTCTTTCAACGTAAATCCTTCCATGATGCGACTTCGGTCAACATGACCTTTGATACCGGTAATATTGCCTCGGGCAGTATATTGCCAGACAGCATAACGGCGTCCATCATTGAGGATGGGCTGATAGTCCCTGTAAAAGGCTAACATGAGCATGTATTTTTCAAAACCTTTTCCTTGCAGGTGTTTATTGTAAAAATTGACAAATGTATAAAGCATGGGTTTTTTGCCGTAATAGCGTGTCAGTGCTTCCATGAACTGGTGGAGACGACTGGCTAAGAGTTCGTTGCTTACACCATTGGTGTGCTCAACATCGACTATGGGGATGAGATCCTGCTCTTCCTTCTTGACACACGCAGTCATGTTGGCTAACTGTATCTCAACAGGAACATTACCTCTGAAAAAATGGTAACTGCCTACCTTGAGACCATAGCGACGGGCTTCTCGGATATTGTAGGCGTAGCAGTCGTCAACAAGGGATGCTCCTTCTGATGCTTTGATGTAGACATAGCCTGCGGTACGGGTAGCTGCTACTGCCGCCCAATCAATAGTTCCTTGATAATGGGAGACATCAATACCTTCTCGAATGACGCATATAGAATCGCTTATAAGAGATACTTCTTCTAAGGGACGAATGTTGCTGTGAGGTTGAGGCTGGATAGCAAGGGGGTCAGGTTCGGGAGTATAAATGATATTCAATGCTTCCTTCTTCTTGTTTTTCTCTTTCCCGGCAACGGATACACAGAGTAGACTGCATATAAAAATAAGAAGGATGTGGCAGCTACAGATATGTAGTATAGGACGGGAAAGCATGAGTATATTATATATGTATGTGTTTTTTCAACGACAAAGATAATCAATTTTCAAGGAAACTCATGAAAGAAGATATCCCTTTTCCCCAAGAATAGTAATTATGGAGTTTTTTTGTCGGAGAGGAGGGGCATGGTCCATTGTCCTTTCTTCTGGGTGGAATTCCTGTATGCCACAGCATGGTGGGGACAATGATGGTAGCAGGAGAGGCACATGGCGCAATGGTTATTCCAATGAGGAATTCCATCAATGAGACTGATGTTGTGCAACGGACATACTTGGGTGCAGATGCCGCAGCCTACACAGTTTTTTTCTGCACGGAATGCCTTACTGCTCATAAGGAATTTTCTGAATAGGTAGCCGAGGAAATAGGTCTTTGTGCGGGGTAACTTACCAGGAAACAGGATATATTTTCCGCGTACGTTTTTCTGGACGTCTTGACAGATGCTGACAATCAGTTGTTGGGCTTGTGTTAGTTTTTGGTTGACTACAGAGTCGCTGTCAGTGTCAAATCCAGGCAGACATACATAGGTGTTGGGCATACGGATAGAGAATATACTATCTATGTGCCAACCTTTTTGGGTCATGAGACGAATGGCTTCTTTGCCAGTCATGCCCATGTCATCACCATATGTGCATGCCATGTAGATATATGTGTTGTCAGAGATTGTGTCTATCTGCAGATGTTGGATAAATGTCCTGACCCATATGGGAATGTTCCAGCCGTAGATAGGAAATACTATTCCCAGCCTTTCCGAGGGTTTGAGATGGTAATGGAACTGCTGTTGCATGACAGCCTCGGCTATGCTGGTCATTGAGTCTCCTGTTGCCTGTGCTATTTGTTGGGCCAACCAGCGAGAATTGCCACTTCCGGAAAACCAGAATATCATAGGGAATGATTGTTTTTATATGGTCGGTTGGGAGGAGGGTAGTGTGAGGTCAACTGTTGATGAGCAATTGCTGGGTATAAACAAAGCAATCAGGGAAGATAGTGTTTAAGTCGGCATAAGGTTTTTGATGGAATAAGCCGAATACGGTGCTTCCACTTCCAGACATAGATGCATACAGGGCATGCATGTCATATAGAGTCTCCTTGATGGCCTGTATATCGGGATGTTTTTTGAATACGCTTTTCTCGAAATCATTGATGACGGTGTCGCGCCATTCACTGATGGGGCGTTGTAAAGCGGAAGGAAGATGCACAGGTGCTTCCTTCCGGCATACTACTTCAGCGTATGCGTCACGTGTGCTGACAAGAATAGGAGGCTTGACGAGAACGAGCCATTTGTCTTTTAGAGAAAGAGAAACAGGTTGAAGGATGTCACCAATACCTGTTGCAAATGCTGGACGGTTGTCAATAAAAAACGGACAATCAGCACCGAAAGACTTCAGACGTTGCTTGCATTCATCAGCTGATAAACCTAGATTGAATTTTTCGTTGAGCAATTGCATCATGAAAGCCGCATCACTGCTTCCACCTCCCAGCCCAGCTCCCAAGGGTATTTTCTTGTCCAGACGGATGGAGCAAGGGGGGAGATGGAATTCTTGCTGTAATGAGGAGAAGACTTTGATTACCAAATTGGTCTCGGGAGTTCCTGTAACGGGATGTCCCGTCAGTTCCAGTTGCCAAGGCTTGTCTTCGCTGTGAAGAAGATGGATATCCAGGTTATCTCTCAGTGGAATGGGGATGAATACGGTCTCCAGATTGTGGTATCCATCTGGGCGTTTGTCTAATATGAATAGTCCTAGATTGATTTTGGCATTAGGATGTACGGAGGAGAGGATATTGTACATAATGGTATTATATGAGAATAGAAAGTGAGATGTGCTCGGCAGATACGTTTGATTCCATAAGAACAGATGGCCTACATAAGGAAATTTCGCAGAAGCGGTTTGATTCCAATGATAGCACAAAGATATATTTTTTTTTATTCTTCTATCCGTTGACAGGGCCAAAAATCAATATCCTTGCTGTAAGTAGGGGCAGTTTTTCTTTTTTTTGTTGACGGGCAGAATATGAAAGCAAATCAGGAGTTTTTATTATCTTTGCGTTCCGTTTCTCCTTCATCAAATTTACACATTATTTATGCCTACATCTCAGTCGTCATTTCCCGCCAAGCGCTCTCGTAAAAAGGAGGCCAGTCAAGAAGAAAATTTTGGTAGTCATCTACAGCCCCAGGCACCCGAACTGGAAGCCGCTGTATTGGGCTCAATTATGGTGGAACATGATGCTTTCGCAGAAGTGTGTGACATCATTACTTCTGAAGAAACTTTCTATGAACCTCGCAATCAGAAGGTGTATGCTGCCATTATGCGCTTGTATACCAATGACCATCCTATTGATATGTTGTCAGTTACGGAGGAATTGCGCAGACACGGAGAACTGGAGCAGGTGGGAGGTCCTTACTACATAGCCAAACTCTGTGATACGGTAAGTGGTTCGTTCAATGTGGAGTACTATGCTGCTATCATCCAGCAGAAATATATTTTCCGTCAGATTATTTCTTATTCCAGTCGTCTTCAGACGCAGGCGTTTGATGAGACAACCGAACTCAAGCAACTAATAGAGGATGCTGAAGCTGGTCTGTTTTCCATTACGCAGTTTAGCAGGAAGAAGGATTACACACAGATAGACCCCGTAGTTCAGGAAGCCTACAAGATGGTGCATGATGCGGCAAGTCGTCCAGACGGACTCAATGGTATTGCCAGTGGATTTACTGCTCTTGACAAGGAGACCGGTGGTTGGCAGAAGTCTGACTTGATTATCATTGCAGCACGTCCCGCGATGGGAAAGACTGCCTTTGCGCTCAGTATGGCCAAGAATATCTCTATTGATCAGGAGATACCCATGGCTTTCTTCTCCTTGGAAATGTCCAATATTCAGCTTATCAACCGTATGGTATGTAATCTGTGTAGCATTCCTGCTGACAAATTGCGTAACGGACAACTGGAGCCTTATGAGTGGGGACAACTGGACAGTAATATTAAGAAGATGAAGGGCAAACCGCTTTTCTTGGATGATACTTCGGGCTTGTCTATTTATGACCTGCGTAGCAAGGCACGCCGACTCGTCAAAGAACACAATGTGCAGATTATAATGATAGACTATCTGCAACTGATGACTGCGGCACAAAGTCGTCCGGGCAATCGTCAGGAAGAGGTGAGTACTATCAGTCGGTCGCTAAAAGGACTGGCCAAGGAACTGAATATCCCGATTATTGCATTGAGTCAGTTGAATAGAAATCTAGAGCAGCGTGGTGATGATAAAAGTAATGGCAATGGCGCCAGCAAGCGACCGCAGTTGAGCGACTTGAGAGAGTCGGGTGCCATTGAACAGGATGCTGATATTGTATGTATGATTCACCGTCCAGAATATTACAAGATATACAAGGACGAAAAGGGAAATGATATCAGGGGACTTGCGGAAATCATCATTGCCAAGCATAGAAATGGTGCTGTCGGTACTAAGTATCTGCGTTTTGTGGGAGTATACACTCGGTTTGAAAACTCGGAAGACAATATGGATGTTGAACAGGCTTATAGGATTAAGGATGGAACCAGGGAATTCGCATCGTCTATGAATACTGTGGAATCGGAAGAAATACCACCCTATGCACCTCCTTTCAATGACAATACTTCAGACGACCCCTTGGGTAATGCCATCCAAGGAGACTTCTGATTTATTGATGCCCGAGTGGGGACATCTACAAGTCATAGGGTGATTTTGAAGACTATATACGGGAAAATTATTAATTTTGCAACACATTTACCAACAGGATAAAAATATATACATACTTTTATTTATGAATATTTCCTATAAATGGCTGAAAGAATACGTTGACCTGCCTCTTTCTCCCGAAGAGACCGCTGTTGCCCTGACCTCCATTGGTCTGGAGGTAGGCGGATTGGAAGAAGTAGAGAGTATTAGGGGAGGTTTAAAAGGTATTGTTACGGCTGAGGTCCTTACATGCGAACCCCATCCTGACTCCGACCACATGCATGTGTGTATGGTGGACATCGGAGAGGCATCTCCGTCTCAGATAGTATGTGGAGCTCCCAATGTGGCAGCTGGACAGAAAGTGGTTGTGGCTACTATAGGTACAAAACTTTATGATGGTGACAAGGAATTTGTCATCAAGCGTGCCAAGCTTCGTGGCGTAGAAAGTTCAGGAATGATTTGTGCGGAAGATGAAATAGGAATCGGCAAAAGCCATGCTGGTATTATTGTCCTTCCGGCAGATACTCCTGTCGGTATGCCGGCAGCAGAATATTACCATCTGGAAAGCGATACGGTTATTGAGGTGGATATTACTCCCAATAGGGCAGATGCCTGCTCTCATTATGGAGTGGCACGCGACCTCTATGCATGGCTTCAACAGAATGGATATGACAGTCATTTGCATCGACCGGATAACAATGCCTTTCGAGTAGACAACCATAATTTGGAGATAGCCGTAGAAGTAGAGGATACCAATCGCTGTATCAGGTATTCTGCTGTTACACTTACTGGATGCCATATTCAGGAAAGTCCCCAATGGCTCCAAACTGCATTGACTACCGTGGGACTTCGTCCTGTCAACAATATAGTGGACATTACCAATTACATCATGTTGGCTTTCGGACAGCCGCTTCATTGTTTTGATGCGGATATGATAGATGGGAAGAAGGTGGTGGTCAAGACATTGCCTGCAGGTACTCCTTTCCAAACTCTGGATGGGGTGGAGCATCATTTGTCAGAAGATGATTTGATGATTTGTAATGGCAACGAGCCCATGTGTTTGGCAGGTGTATTTGGAGGTAAAGGGTCTGGAACCTATGATACTACTACCAATGTATTGCTGGAAAGTGCCTGCTTCCATCCTACCAGTATCCGAAAAAGTGCACGCCGTCATGGCTTGTCAACCGATGCAAGTTTTAGGTTTGAAAGAGGTACTGACCCCAATGCTACTCTGTATGCACTAATGAGAGCAGCCTTGATGGTGAAAGAATTGGCTGGTGGAGACATCTCTATGGAGGTGAAGGATGTTTATCCTGCACCAGTAGCATCATTTGATGTTACACTCAATTATGATTATGCCAATAACCTGATTGGCAAGCCGCTTGATAAGGATACTTACAAGAGTATTGCAGAAAGTTTGGAAATGAAGATTGTAGCGGAGTCTGATGAGGAAATCTGTTTACAAGTGCCCACCTATCGGGTTGACGTACAGCGTCCGTGCGATGTGGTGGAGGATATTTTGCGTATATATGGATATAATAACGTAGAAATCCCTGTGACTGTCCAGTCCGCCTTGACAGTGAAGGGGGAAGCCGACAGAAGCAACAAACTTCTGAATATCATCTCTGAACAACTCACGGCTCAGGGCTTCCATGAAATGGTCAATAATTCGCTTACCCGACAGGCTTACTATGAAGGATTGGATACATTTGCTTCTGAAGCTTGCGCAGGCATCTTGAATCCGTTGAGTGAAGATTTGAATGTGATGCGTCAGACCCTTCTGTTCGGAGGTTTGGAAGTTATTCGCTTTAATGTAAATCACAAAAAGCCCGATTTGATGCTGTATGAGACGGGAAATTGCTATCGATATGATGCTTCCCGTCACTCGGACGAAAAGCCTCTGTCTGCCTATCGCGAAGAACAGCATCTGGCTCTTTGGCTTACAGGCCATCATGTACAAGGCAGTTGGACTCATCCTGATGAGGCTATGTCGGTGTATATGCTCAAGGCATATGTGGAGAATGTGATGGACCGTTTAGGTGTCAACAGAAAAGCACTTGTCGAAAAAGTTGTTGTCAATGACATCTTTGCCAATGGTATTTCCTTGGAAACCAGAGATGGAAAGGTGATGGCACAATACGGTATAGTTCAGTCGAAGGTGACGGAAAGGGTGGATGTGAATGTACCCGTCTTTTATGCGGATATCAACTGGTCAGCCGTCATGAAGTTCATAGTCAAGAATAAGGTGGAATATACTGAAATCAGCCGTTTCCCTGTGGTGAGCAGAGATCTTGCCTTATTATTAGATAAGGATATTCCCTTCAGTAGTATTGAACAAGTGGCAGCCCAGACAGATCGTCGTCATATCCAACGGGTAGAACTCTTTGATGTCTATGAAGGGAAAAACCTTCCAGAAGGTAAAAAGAGCTATGCAGTGAATTTCATACTTCATGATGAAAACAAGACGATGAGTAATGAGCAGATTGAAAAAATCATGCAGAGTCTTGTGAAGAATCTGTGTGAGAAACTGGGAGCCTCGTTGAGGTGAGCCTATTCCTCACATATCTATTAATTTTGACTGAAAAAATATTACTCAATATAGAACCTTTAAAATATAAATTACTCCAATGGGAAGAGCATTTGAATACAGAAAAGCAACCAAGCTCAAGAGGTGGGGACATATGGCCCGCACATTTACCAAAATCGGCAAGCAAATAGCTATCGCCGTAAAAGCTGGCGGTCCAGAACCAGAAAACAATCCTACCTTGCGCGCCATCATTGCCAATGCCAAGCGTGAGAATATGCCCAAAGACAATATTGAACGCGCTATCAAGAACGCCATGGGAAAGGACCAGAGCGAATATAAAACTGTAACCTATGAAGGATATGGTCCTCATGGTGTAGCTGTATTTGTGGATACACTTACCGACAATACCACCCGTACTGTAGCAGACGTGCGCTCTGTTTTCAATAAGTTCAATGGTAACCTTGGAACCACTGGCTCTTTGGCTTTCCTTTTTGATCATAAGTGTGTATTCACTTTCAAGAAGAAGGAAGGGCTTGATATGGATGAAATGATTCTCGACTTGATAGATTATGGAGTAGAGGATGAATATGATGAAGACGAGGAAGAAAATAGCATTACCATCTATGGAGATCCCAAAAGTTTTGGTGCCATTCAGAAACATTTGGAGGATGAAGGTTTTGATGTAGTCGGAGCCGAATTTACTTATATCCCTAATGATTTGAAGGAAGTTACCGACGAACAGCGTGAAACTATCGACAAGATGGTGGAGCGTTTGGAGGATTTTGATGATGTTCAGACTGTACACACTAATATGAAACCTTGAGTGTACAAACTTTTGATAAAGCAACAGGCCATCCTTGTATATGATAGAAGGGTGGCCTGTTTTGGTAGTGTGTCGGGCATAACACTAACCTAGCCGATTCAACCCCAGCTGCGGGTATGTATTGCCAAGCGAAGCTAATGGCAAGTCGTTGTCAGTAATGGCAAGAATGGAGGAAGCCATGCAGCGAGACTCTCAAGTCTACGGACAGAAACTTAGTATAAAACAAAAAGGGAAAGGATAAAACTACAAAAACAAGTCGAAGTCCGAAAGTGAGGAAGACAGACGTGGAGGAACCTTAAACGTCCTAGTAGCTGGGACAATCCCTGTATTAATTGAAAAGTAGATTCAAGTTAATTGGAAAGTGGTAGTATCCGTGAATATTCTTAATCCTCTCGGAAGCGTTGAAACGACAGTTTGAGGAATGGGAGAATAATAGAGTCATTTCATAGCTTTCCCGTTTAAGTCAAGTGCATCTCACTGGATGCCAGGAATCCTATTGAGGTGGTGTTCGGACATGAGGTAACACATGGTTTGCGCAAGCAGTCAGAGGAAGCATACCAGTCTCTCCGCAATGCTGTCATGGCTACTATTTCTTCCGATGCGTTTAAGGCAAGAGTGGCAAGTACGAAGAGGCTCTATGAGGACGCTGGACAGAAAGGGAACGATGAATACTATGAAGAGGAAGCTGTATGCGATTGGGTAGGCGAATTGGTTGGCAAGTCTGATATTCTCTCCCATCTGAAGCGCAATGCTGACTATAAGGTATTGGGATGGATGCATTCCGTAGCCAAGTCAATCATGGCTTAGTAGAAATTGAGTGGGGATTGTATTGAATAATTTTGGCTCAGTAGATAATGGGGAGACACTCGTTGAGAACGGAGAAGATATTTGTCGGAAAGACCTCTTCTGACTTCCCAGAAGATATCAACAGAGAGAATAAAGTCACTCTTACATCTATCTCTTGCGTTCAGCCTAGGCTGAACGCTCAAATATATTGATTGAAATCTCCATTTATATTGACTTCTTTCACCGTTCAGCCTAGGCTGAACGCAAAAACAAGTTGGATGCAGGGAAATGAGGAGATGCTCTTTGTCTCTTATTCTAATGGCAAATGAGGAATCAACTGCCTTTGCAGAAACAGAGCAGGGTGAAAAATGAAAAGTTGCGAAGTAAGAAACAGACAATGTCAGCAACAATCTATTTCTTATTATTCCGTCATCAATTTATCCCGGAAATGCAATCAGAGAAGGACGCTTCGTACCATCATCTTGCTTTTAACGGCTTGCCCGACAAACTATATTCCCTCATTTCTGTAAT
>JALERS010000137.1 GCA_022763905.1 Prevotellaceae bacterium
CCGAGCACCGATGATTCTTTTGCTTTTCACCATGAAGACCTGGGCCATTCAATCAACTTTATTGTCAGAAGATGCCTGCTATGTTATGAATTTGACCCAGATGAGACAGAGCCTCTCCCTTAGTTTGCACTCTGAAAGAAAGGAAACAACTGCTGTATCAAGTACACTTGTCACTTTCTCCATACTTACTATCTGCTGACCCATAATTTGTTGATATACCAATTATTCTATCATTTAAATCAATTAAAAAATCATGCTAAAATAATAGCATGATTTTTTGCTGAAACATTATGAACTACCAATAGGGCCATGTCTAAAAGATAGATTGACATGTCTTCTATCAGTTAATTATACTCCTTCCAGGTTCTTTTCTATTTCAGATGTTTGAACAGAATAGTTTTGGAGTCCACCTGCCAAGTATTGGTCATAAGCAGACATATCAATCAATCCGTGACCAGACAGGTTGAAGAGAATAACTTTCTTCTCACCAGTTTCCTTACATTTGAGAGCTTCATTGATAGTAGCTGCAATGGCATGACAAGATTCTGGTGCAGGAATAATACCTTCGGCTTTGGCAAACAAGGTACCTGCTTTGAATGAATCTAGCTGTTCTATATCTACAGCTTCCATATATCCATCCTTCATCAATTGTGAAACAATGGTGCCAGCACCATGATAACGAAGACCGCCTGCGTGGATATTGGCAGGCTGGAACTTGTGTCCCAAAGTAAACATGGGCAACAAAGGTGTATAACCTGCTTCATCACCGAAATCGTATGTAAACTTACCTTTGGTAAGCTTGGGACATGAAGCAGGTTCGGCAGCGATAAATTGGATTTTTTTGCCTTCCTTGATGGTATGACGCATAAAAGGATAGGCGATACCGCTGAAGTTAGAGCCGCCTCCGAAGCATGCAATGATAGTATCAGGATATTCGCCTGCCATTTCCATTTGTTTTTCTGCTTCTAGACCGATGATAGTCTGATGCAAGGAAACATGATTGAGAACTGATCCCAGGGTGTATCGGCAGTTGGGAGTTGTCATGGCAAGTTCAATAGCTTCTGAGATGGCAGTACCTAAAGAACCTTGATGATTGGGTTGCACGGTCAGAATATCCTTACCGGCACGTGTTGACATAGAAGGAGAAGGGGTAACTTGTGCGCCAAACACCTGCATGATACTTCTGCGATAAGGCTTCTGCTCATAACTGATTTTTACTTGATAAACAGCACAATCCAATCCAAACACCTTAGAAGCATATGATAAGGCGGCTCCCCATTGTCCAGCTCCCGTTTCTGTTGTAATATTTGTAATACCCTGCTGTTTACAATAGTAAGCTTGGGCAAGAGCCGAATTAAGCTTATGGGAACCAACAGGACTCACGCTTTCATTCTTGAAATATATATGTGCAGGAGTGTCCAGTGTTTCTTCAAGTCCATAGGCACGCACTAGGGGAGTGCATCTGTAATTGGCATATTTTTCACGGACAGCTTCAGGTATCTCTATCCATGCATCAGTCTGATTCATTTCCTGACGAGAACATTCCTCGCAGAAGATAGGGAAGAGGTCTTCTGCTTTCAGAGGTTCACGTGTCTTCGGATTAAGAATAGGAAGAGGTTTATTTACCATATCAGCCTGAATGTTATACCATTTGTCAGGCATCTCGCTTTCAGGAAGAATAAATTTTTTCTGTTTCATAGTGATGATTTGATTGGATTTTTCTAGAAAGTGTATCGCAAAGTTAGTAATTTATTATAAGAATGTATGATTTTCAACCGTAATTTTGTAAATTTGACAGACTGATTAAATATAGTATTTTTAGAGAGAAAAATACTTGACAATTAAGTTGGATGTATGAAAAAAGTAGTGGTATTGACTGGAGCCGGCATGAGTGTAGAAAGTGGATTTAGCACTTTTCGTGGGAACAATGGAATGTGGGAGAATTACAAGGTAGAGGATGTGGCTACCCATACGGCATGGGTAAACCATCCTGACTTTGTCAATGCATTCTATAACAAGATGAGACTGCAACTGCTAGATGCACAGCCCAATCGTGGACATTTTCTTCTGGCAGAGATGGAACAGGAGTTTGACTTGCGTATCATTACCCAAAATATTGACAACCTTCATGAAAAGGCTGGTTCTACCCGTGTATTGCATCTGCATGGGGAACTTATGAAGGTCACCTCCAGTGTCGACCCCGACAATCCTCTTTATATCCGCGAATTGGATAGGTCGAATTATTCTGTACATTCAGGAGAACTAGCTGCTGATGGTAGCCTGTTACGTCCATACATTGTATTTTTTGAGGAAGCTGTTCCCAATATATCATTGGCAGCAGAATGGGTCAGCCAAACGGAAGTATTCATAATTATAGGTACTTCTTTGGTTGTTTATCCTGCTGCCGGTCTGCTCTCGTATACTTCTCCTGATACTACAGTTTTTGTTATTGACCCCAATCCTGTGGACATAGACTCTAGCAGAAAAGTACATATCATCCCTAAGACTGCCTCAGAAGGGCTGGATACAGTCTTAAATATATTACGTTACAGTTGAATCGTATACCGTTATTACGAAGAATCGGCTGTAGAGAACTTACAAATGCAATACTTTTATGCCAAAACTCCCTTGTTCAAACATCAATCTGATATATTCTCGGCAAGTATCCGCTTTTTTCTTCAACACGAATCATTTTTTTTGAAATTTTAGGCCGTTATTTCAAAACAAACACTAAATTTGTAGTGAATTAAAACTAATTAGGATGCAATCGGTTATTATGGGCATTATGTCAAATGCTACAATTATAGAATATTACCCAAATCAACGTATATCTAAAATGATTACTTATTTATTAATCTAAAAATGTAGGTATGAGAAAGAAAAGTTATCTATCTTTAGTATTGTGCGCCATTCTAGGCGCAACTGCTTTGCCTGCTTCAGCAGTGTCAGAGTCAGTTCATGCCACAGCAGAGGTTGCCCCTCCAGCCGCTCCTCAAGGAAAGAAAATTTCCGGAAAGGTGGTTGATGAAGCAGGCAATCCCGTTGCCTTTGCATCAGTGCAAGTAAAAGGGACTTCAGTAGGAACCAACACCGATGCTAACGGTAAGTATACACTTACTGTAAAACCAGGAAGCACTTTGCTGATAAAATTCATCGGATACCAGCAGGCTCAAGTTGCTGTTACTGCCGCCAATGTCTACAATATTACCTTGAAGGAAGATTCAAAGGCATTGACTGAGGTAGTGGTTACCGCTATGGGTATCAAGAAAGAAAAGAAATCTCTGGGATATTCTGTTTCTGATATCAACTCAGAAGAATTGATGAAAAACAAGCAAACCAACGTAGTCAACTCACTGGCAGGTAAGGTGGCTGGTGTTAACGTGACTCAAGCTGGTGGTGCTGCCGGTTCAGGTTCTACCATTATTCTTCGTGGTGGTAACTCTGCTTCTGAAAGCCGTGATAACCAGCCGCTCTTCGTGGTAGATGGTGTTATCTATGACAACTCCACTGTCAATACCGGTAACTCTGGAACTGACGGTGTAACAAAAGGCAATACAACCTTCTCCAATCGTGTCATGGACCTTAATCCTGAAGACATTGAAAGCATGACCGTACTGAAAGGTGCAGCTGCCGCTGCTCTTTATGGCTCACGTGCAGGTGATGGCGCCATTATCATCACAACCAAGAAAGGTGAACAAGGTACTGTTAAGGTAAACTTCAGCAGTAAGGTGAGCACTTCTTGGGCCAATCGTCTGCCTGAATACCAGAAAGTATACGGAAGAGGTTATTACAACGAAATCGGTACTTTCAGTGATTACTCCACTCAGTCATGGGGTGAGAAATTCTCTGAGAGCGCTGAACTCAACAAGTATTATAATAATGTAGAGAACTTCTTCCAGAACGGAACTATCTTCGACAACTCTGTAAGCATTTCTGGCGGTAGCAAGAACGGAACCTTCTTCCTTTCTGCTTCTGATTTCAATCAGGAGGGTATCGTTCCCAACACAGGTTATGACAAGAAGACTTTCCGTTTCAACGGAGAGCAGAAGTACGGCAAACTCACAGCCGGTATCAATGTTGCCTATACTAGTGCCACCACAGACAAGACCCTTACATCTGGCGGTCTGTATGGTCAAGGAGGTAATGGTGCCCTGTCTGCTGTATATGGATGGTCACAGAGTGACGACATGCGTCATTGGCTCAATGAAGACGGAAGCAAGTATAGAATGTTTGCTGACCGTCAGGACCTTGAAGACGATGTGGAGAATCCTTACTGGATTATCAACAAGAACAAACTGCAGGATGCAACTGACCGTCTGACTGGTAATATCAATGCCAGCTTCCAGATTACCAACTGGTGGACTGTCAGTGGACGTTTGGGTATTGACCGCTACAAGACTTCAGCCGATACCTATACAGCTCCTGGAGGTGCAGTCAAGCAGATGTATCAAGGTGGTTATCTGGCCCGTTCAGAGCGTGACTACCGTTATCTGAGCACAACCTTGCTTAGCACCATGAACAAACAGTTTGGTGACTTTGACCTCAACCTTACCTTAGGTCATACCACAGAATACACCAAGACCTCTGCATACTCTCACTGGGGATACAACTTCATTGTACCGGGAACTGCTTCCTTCAACAACATTCCTACTACTACCCAGTTCTTCAAGAACAGCAATTCAAGAAAGCGTCTTGTAGGTGCCTTCGGTGAATTCCGTGCTACTTGGAAGAATATGCTGTATCTGACCGTTACCGGACGTAACGACTGGACATCAACACTTCCTTCCAATAGCTACAGCTACTTCTATCCTTCAGTAAGTGGTGCTTTTGCATTTACCGAACTTATGCCTAAGAACGACATCCTCAACTTCGGTAAAGTACGTGCTTCTTATGCCAAAGTAGGTAAAGATACCTATTCTTATCTCACCAACAGTTACCTTTGGCCCGTTACAACCTTCAACGGTGGAAAGCCGGGTGTAGGCAACAGCTGGACAGGTGGTGCTCCCAATTTGAAACCTGAGATGCAGAATGCTTATGAATTGGGTCTCGAACTTCACTTCTTGAAGAACCGTCTGACCTTCGACTATACCTATTATTATACCAAAACTACCAATCAGCTCTGTTCTCCTCGTTTGGCTCAGTCCACAGGTTATATCTTCTTGCAGCTCAACGGTGGTTCTGTTATCAATAGAGGTATGGAGTTCATGATTAGCGGTACTCCCGTTTTGACTAAGAAATTCAAGTGGGAATCCTCACTCAACTTCTCCTTCAACAACGGAACTCTCGGTAATTTCATTGATGGTGTTACTACCTTCTATCCCACTGATGCCCAGCAGGGAACTGTTAAAGCTGGTGCCGTTCCTAACGGTGGTCACTTCCTGAGCCTTACCGGTTACACATGGCAGTCACCCACAGTAACTGATGCTGATGGCAACAAGACTGTACGCAAGGGTGTATACATTATCGACCGCTCTACGGGTGTCTACAAGCAGTCCACTACTGCTGATGCAGTTGTAGGTAACCGCGAACCTGACCTGATTGGTGGATGGAACAACACCTTCTCCTACAAGAATTTCAGCCTCAGCTTCCTGCTAGACTTCCGTTTAGGTGGTGACATTTACAATGGTACAGAATACTATCTGACTCAGCGTGGTCTTTCCAAAAACACCCTGCAACGTGACAAGGTTACTTTGAAAAATTTTATCTATAGTGATGAGCCTGCTGATGCTACTCCTCACGCCGAGATAACTTATGAAGCCAACAAGATGTATACCATCGGTACTGGTTCCAGTGAACGTACAGTGTCCGGCAAGTACCTCATCCAGCAATACTACAGCAGCTATTGTAGCAATTCCTACAATTTCATCAAGTCTGTCAACTGGCTGAAACTGCGTTCTGTGACTCTCAGCTATGACTTCAGTTCTCTCATCAAGAACCAGAAGGTTATCAAAGGTCTCGTTGCCAGTGTCACTGCTACTAATCTCTTCACTATCACCAACTACAAGGGTCTTGATCCGGAAGTATGCTCTGCAGGTTCCGGTACAGGTGGTTCAGGTTCTGTAGGTATCGATTACCTGGGTGTTCCTTCTACCTCCAGCCTGTCATTTGGTGTTAACATTACGTTCTAACCGATTAAGACATGAAGAATATGAAAAAGATAAAATTGATTTTAGGCAGTATTGTTCTAGCCATGGGTCTTACTTCCTGTGAGAGTTGGCTGGATGTAAACCAGGATCCCGATAATCCTACAGCGGAGTCAGCCACTCCTGATATCCGTCTGCCTTGGATTCAGAATTACTTCACATATGCCTGGGGAAGTGCCTCCATGCGTACTTCACAGATTTACGGCGTACTTACTCAGACTTCAACTACATCTGCCAACGGATGTCTGGCCAAGTGGAATCCTTTGCAGAGTTCCGCTACAACTCCTTATCAGAACTGGTTTATCGGTGCCGGTGTCAATGTAGACCCGCTCGTTGCTAAAGCTACTGCAGTAGGTGCCAACCATTATGCAGGCGTCGCTCTCATCATTGAGTCCATGGGCTTCAATCTCATGAGTGACCTCTATGGAGAAATTCCCATGAAGGAAGCTTATACAGGCAAATATGATCCTACCTACGATGATGGCAAGGACCTCTGGTTCATGTGTATGGATGATTTGGAGAAAGGTATAGAATACCTCAAGAAAACCAACGTGAACTATCCCCTTTCACAGGGAGACTGCTGGCTGAATGGTGATGCTGACAAATGGATCAAGTTTGCTTACGGTCTGAAGGCACGCTATATTGCTAAATTGTCCAAGAAGTTCGGTAAGGAGATTACCAAGAAAGATGGTACTAAAGTGACATACACTGAACAAGATGTACTGGATGCCTTGGCTCTCTCCCTCAAGAGCAATGATGACAATGTGTCAATAAAGAATTACAACATTGATGGTGATGAAACCAATATCACTGTAGGTGACCCTGTTCAGGCTAATATGCTTTGGAACTCACTCGCATATGGTTCTTCCCAGCGTATCACCAAGTACTATGTAGACCTGTTCAAGGCAGACGATCCTCGTATAGACAAACTGGTACCCTCTGTAATGACCCATGTCAAACTTAAGGCAGATGGTTCTCTCGAATCTTACAAATGGACTCGTGCTGCCGGTGTTGACATGCTGAACAAGGACAACAATATCCGCATGGCAGGCAATATTAGCAATGCTGCATTTGTTGAAGGTTCCAGTAATACGATCAAGTATACCATTGAGGAAGCTGATGCGCGCAGCAAGTTTGTTAATGACATGATAGCTACTGCCCATGACGTGACTGTAAATGATAAAGAAGTAAAGGTAGTCTACAAAAAAGGTCAGATTTACGTTAACAGTACTGACTACCGTCATGCAGGTGACACCATTTATGCCAATATGGCTTCCAGAGGATTTGAAACCAGTGGCCGTGGCGAATATGACACCTACTATTATTACAGTACCAATACTTCCGTTCCTTATGTCTCTGGTACGGGTACATTCTATGGTCGTATCAACTCCGACCTTGACCTCATGACCTATGCAGAACTTTGCTTCCTCAAGGCTGAAATGCTTCTCCGTCAGAACAAGAACCCAGAAGCTCTTCAGGCTTACAAGGATGGTGTAAAGGCCAACTTCGAGCGTATGCAGAAGAAACTGACAGAATGGGGTGCCCAGAAGACATCTGTTACTGCAGGTGTAGACGAGAATCCTACCATGCAGCCCATGGATGCTGCAGCTGTCAGCGCCTATCTGGCTACAGTCAATGCCAAGTCTGCTGTAGACATCGCTGAAATCATGCGTGAGAAGTTCATTGCAGTATCCTTCAACTATGAACTCTGGAATGACATGCGTCGCTATGACTATTCTTCAGGCAAGGTGAATGGCGTCAAGGCATTCCCCAACTTCAAGCGTCCCTGCGAATCCACAGCTGTCACCAAGTTCCCGGGTTCTGTTACTTCCTCTGACGACTTCTCTGTTCCCCAGTCCGCATTCCGCCGCTGGATGCAAAGTACTCATGAGACCAACTACAACCTCGTCAACCTGAAGGCATCCAATACCCATGCTGTAGAAGATGATATCTACTCTATTCCTACCTGGTGGGATTGTGCTACAGATGACGAATACTATAACTATGGCATCACCAAGACCTACAAATAAGTCTAGGCAACATAGTTGTTAAACCATAATCGAGTCCGCTTTCAGGTTTTCCTGAAGGCGGACTTTTATTTGGCAGACGATTGGCTAGTTACATTCAAGGCTCAATAAGATAAGAGCCTCCGAAGTAATCTTCTAAAACCCGTTGAAGGTTAGGTGATTCCACTGTGAATACATTGAAAGTCAGACTATATAGGTATTGAGGATGAACAATTGAGAAAACCTTTGAATCCTTGGCTACAAGATGCCCCACAAGGATTTCAATTGATATCCTCATTTATAACGTTTTCGTATTTATACGTCATATGCATTCTTATTGCCTGTCCTCCTGATTGTCTCCAATAAGGTTCTATTTATAAAAGAGGACACATAGACTATATGTATGAAGGAGATATAAAAAAAGACATTCAATTTATAAGATAACAGAATTATTACTATATTTGCTTATCAATAATCTGTAACCGATAATTCATATATAATATATGATTAATACATCTACAACAAAACATTTCTTCGCCGTAGACCTAGGTGCCACTAGCGGGAGAACCATCTTGGGTACACTGCAGGATGGGAAACTCACAATGGAGGAAATATCCAGATTCAAACATGGAATAGTACGCATGTGCGGTCACTATTACTGGGATATCTATCACCTTTACAAAGAGGTTATCTTCGGACTGAAAGTCGTTGCCCAAAAGGGAATCGTCCCTGATAGCATTGGCATTGACACATGGGGGGTGGATTTTGTTCTAGTAGATAAAGACGGACAGATTCTACGTACTCCTTATTCTTATAGAGATCCTCATACAAATGATGCCTTGGAATACTATTTTCAAATGGTACCTAAGGAACGGGTATACGAAATAAGCGGGATTCAGTTTATGAACTTCAACAGTCTTTTCCAGTTGGCTGCCATGAAGAAACATGCTGATAGTGCGCTTTCGATAGCTGACAAAATTCTCTTTTTGCCAGATGCATTATCGTACCTGCTGACAGGAGAAATGGTGACAGAGCGAACCATACTCTCTACTAGCGCATTCATGGATGCCCGTACGGGTAAAGTGAGTAACGAATTATTGTCTCCATTGGGTCTGAGTGACCAATATTTTGCACCAATTGTCCAACCTGGTCATCTCATCGGTACACTATCACAGGAAGTGCAGTTATTGACAGGACTGGGATCTGTGCCAGTTGTGGCTGTTGCTGGTCACGACACAGGAAGCGCAGTGGCTGCTGTTCCTGCCACAGAGGACGGATTTGCCTATTTAAGCAGTGGCACATGGAGTCTTATGGGGATTGAAACACAAGCTCCAGTAATCAACCAAGATTCGTACGCCAAGAACTTTACCAACGAAGGAGGTATCGACAATACTACCCGTCTGCTGAAAAACATATGTGGTATGTGGATACTGGAGCGTTGCCGAGAAGAATGGCAAGATGCCCCCAAAAGCTATGATACCCTTTACGAAGAAACTCAAAAAGTTGCGCCTTTCAGAAGTTTCATTTTTCCTGACGCACCAGAATTTGCCAACCCAGTTTCCATGGTAGAAGCTATTAAGAACTTTTGCCAATCAACTGGACAATCGGTTCCGTCATCCTACCGCGAACAAGCCAGATGCATCTTCGACTCGTTGGCCATGCGCTACAGAGAGGTGTTTGAAATGTTGCAATCGTTTTCCAATATCCACATTGACCGTCTTCATATCATAGGAGGTGGAACACAAAACTACCTGCTCAATCAGTTTACCGCCAATGCCATCAACATTCCTGTATATGCCGGACCTGTAGAAGCTACGGCCATCGGCAACATCATGGTGCAGGCAAAGAGCAATGGGCTGGTAAGCAATCTGAAAGAAATGAGAAAAGTAATCTCTCAATGCGTGTCTCCTCAATGCTATCTGCCGAAAGACACCGATATATGGGATAAGGCTTTCTGTCGGTACAAATTGGTGACAAACAAATAGTTTATAAAAAATCAACAACAATACATTATTCATACAGAAATGAAAGAACAGACAGTAAGAGATGGATACAGAATTGCCAAAGAGCGCTATGCATCCTATGGTATTGATACCGACAAAGTTCTGAAACAGATGCAGGACTTCCACTTGAGCATGCATTGTTGGCAAGCCGATGATGTAGCTGGATTTGAATCTTCAGGCGAGCTGACGGGTGGAATACAGGCAACTGGCAATTACCCTGGCAAAGCTCGGAATATCGATGAACTGAGACAGGATATCCTTAAAGCGAAATCGCTCATTCCTGGAACTCACCGCCTAAACCTACATGAAATCTATGGAGATTTCGGCGGAAAACCGGTGGACAGAGACAAAGTGACTCCTGAATATTTCCAATCATGGATAGAGTGGGGAAAGGAAAACAATACTCCATTGGACTTCAACTCCACGAGTTTCTCTCATCCCAAAAGCGGCAACCTATCACTATCCAACCCTGACAAGGGAATACGTGATTTTTGGATAGAGCACACCAAGAGATGTAGATGGATAGCTGAAGAAATGGGTAAGGCACAGAACGACCCCTGTATCCTTAACATATGGGTGCATGACGGATGTAAAGATGTATCAGTAAATCATTTCAAATACCGCCGTTGGCTCAAAGAGTCGCTTGACGAGATTTTTGCCACAAACTATGACAATATGAAGGACTGTATAGAAGGAAAGGTATTCGGAATTGGACTGGAGAGTTTCACTGTAGGTTCACACGATTTCTATACAGCCTATGCTGCCAAAAACGGGAAAATACTGACCATCGACACAGGCCATTACCATCCTACTGAAAGTCCTGCAGATAAAGTATCGGCCGTACTGAACTTTGTGCCAGAACTGATGCTCCATGTGAGCCGGCCCATCCGATGGGACTCCGACCACGTTACCATCATGGATGATGCCACACAGGAATTGTTCAGTGAAATAGTAAGAGCTGATGCTTTGAACAGAGTACATTACGGACTAGACTACTTTGACGGCTCCATCAACCGTATTGGAGCCTATGTCATCGGCAGCAGGGCTGCTCAAAAATGCATGGTAAAAGCATTGCTGGAACCTTCTGCCTTGATGGGACGTTACGAACTAGAGGGAAAGGGCTTCCAGATACTGGCCTTGATGGAAGAGATGAAGTCCATGCCGTGGCATGCTGTTTATGATATGTTCTGTTTGGAGAATGATGTTCCCGTTGGTGACGATTTCATCAAAGACGTAGAGAAATACGAAGCGGTAACTACATCACAAAGGGGCTGACAATGAACATGGACAGTAAAAGTATCCTAAACGGAAGACCTGCACTCTCTCTCAAAATAGAACAAATTGCCGAAGCGGCTGGCTATCTTTGGCAGAAAGGATGGGCAGAACGCAATGGGGGAAATATCACCGTCAACATCACGGAATATGTAGATGATGCCATACGCCAATTACCTGCCATCTGTGAGGAGAATCCCATTGGTCTGACTCTTCCTCACCTAAAGGGACAATATTTCTATTGCAAAGGCACTGGCAAACGCATGCGCGACCTTGCCAGATATCCTATGGACAATGGGTCAATTATAAGAATTCTGGATGACTGCGCCCACTATGTCATAGTAGCTGACCAACAGGTAATGCCTACTTCGGAACTTCCGTCCCATCTATTGGTACACAACTGGTTTTTGGAAATCGGCTCTCCCTATAGAGCTACTCTACATACCCATCCCATCGAACTGGTGGCAATGTCACACAATAAGGATTTCCTAAAGAAAGACGTGCTAAGCCAATTGCTTTGGAGTATGATTCCAGAAACTAAAGCTTTCTGCCCGAAAGGTCTCGGCATCGTGAATTATCAGTTGCCGGGGTCTACTATTTTAGCGCAAAGTACTCTCAAGGAACTCCAAGAATATGATGTAGTGATGTGGGAAAAACATGGCGTCTTTGCTGTAGACGAAGACATCATGAAGGCTTTTGACCAAGTGGATGTACTCTGCAAAAGTGCACAAATCTATATCTCAGCCAAAAACATGGGATTTGAACCAGACGGAATGTCACAGGAGCAAATGAAGGAAATGACCATCGCCTTCCACCTTCCAAAATAAACTCAGTGCGGGAATTCTTGAAGAAACACACAGAAAGGTCATTACCTCAAAAAGGTGTGACCTTTTTTATGTAACTTTGTACGGTAATTATTTGATTTCCTCGGTCATCGTGTCTTTTTTCATAATCCTCTTACTTATATTGTTCTGTACAGGAGCAAGTTTCATCCAGCGTGTAACAGGCTTTGGCTTCGGAATCTTCATCATGACCTTTCTGCCTCATATTATGCCTTCTTATGGTGAAGCTACCACCTTATCAGGACTGCTGGCTATGGTTCAGTCACTTGTGATTGTATACAAATGGAGACATATCATAGTATGGAAGAAACTCCACATCATCTTGACAGCTTTTATAATTACGTCTTATTTCTCAGTAAAGTGTATCTCTACCCTAGACGAAAAGACATTAAAACACATCTTGGGAATTACACTGATCTTGGTTAGCCTCTATTTCTTGTTTTTCAAGGAAAGGATTTCTATCTCTCCCCATGCAACCAACCAACTGGGATTAGGAAGCCTATCGGGTGTGATGGGTGGTCTTTTTGCCATGCAGGGTCCTCCTGCCGTGCTCTATTTCTTGTCGGTGGCTGACAAAAAGGAAGAGTACCTAGTTCTGACACAAATGTATTTTCTGATTGGCAATGTTGTTATGTCAGCCTTCAGAATGGGGGAAGGATACATGACTAAAGCGGTACTGTGGGCATGGTGCGTAGCTTTAGTGGGTGTATTTATTGGTCAAATCATCGGTAGAATGGTTTTCAATAAAATGTCAGTGACCGTGTTGCGGAAGACCAGTTATGCCTATATGGCTGTTTCGGGATGCATCGCCTTGTTGAGCTAATAAGCATTCATTCGAAAAATTGGGGAAACAAAGAAACAAGTCTTGTTCTGTGAGGTATCAACTGGCACCAAAAACCCAAAGCACGAGGGTAGAAGAAACCTCCATATAACTTTGCTATGAATATGAAGATTTCAGAATGTTTCAGCACTTTAAGAAATAGGATGAAACCCTCTTTAAGGAACAGGTCGGATAATCTCCATTCCCTTGTGTAGAGCTTCCATATTG
>JALERS010000045.1 GCA_022763905.1 Prevotellaceae bacterium
GGGAGCACGCCACCGCACTACCGAAGAATACCGCCGCCAGTTGTCAGAACAATGCACCACCATTGAACAGTCCGTCGCCGCCCATCAGCGGACACTCGCCTCGCTCCAGTCGGACATCCGTCTGGCAGAGCGGAGAGTAAAGGGACTCACCTCAATGGTCAACAACCTCTTGCGGGAGAAAGCAGACAAGGAGGCGGCAGTTAATGAACTGCATCGGCAGATTCTTGCGGGACATGACCACCCTGATGCTCTCCTTCAGCAAGTCCAAGAGTTGGAGCAGGAACTGTCTGCTATCCAAACAAAACTGGATGAAAAGCAGGAAAAGCTCTCAGAGGCTGACCGCAAGCTCGATGCCCTGCGTGAGGAGATGACCGCCATGCAGGAACGCATGGAGGAGTTGCGGCAGGAGGCACACAGATATTCCGATACTATCCGACAAGGTGCGGACACCGTGCTCAGAAGTACTCTTCTCGAAAACATGGTCAGCGAGTTCTCCGAACGTGTGGCACTACTATCTAATGAGGGCAAGGACGTGTTTGATGGTTCTCTGCTTCAGGCCTTTGCGGAGAACGGTACGGAGGTAATGTACTGTGCAACGCTTCTCTTCCTCGGCTATGTCGATGATGCCACTACCTTTGCTGAAGGTCATGGCGGTGGCAGCAGTTCGTCCGACCTCAAATGGGGACGTGACGATGACGAGGATGAACGCGCATGGGCACGCCGTTGTATGATGAAGGCAGCACGCATGATGCATCCGTCTTCTGGCAAAAAGAAAAAGCGATAAGCGACATTGTCACGTATCACCTGTTATAGTATTCACTAGATTAAATTGAACAACATGAGAAAAATACTTATTCTATTCCTTGGCTTCGCCCTGTCATTGGACACGCAAGCCAGAAATTATCATCGAACGGAGGACACTACCACCATTGTACGCGGACTTTCGGCAGATGAGATGCTCCGCCCACTCAAACCATCCTACAAGAAAGGGGCATTGGTCACATCGCCATGGACGGACAACTGGTTTGTCCAAGTGGCAGGAGGGACAACCGTTTTCCTCGGCAAACCGCTCGGATGCAACGACCTCTTCGGTCGCATGAAACCGGCATTCTCCGTGTCGCTCGGCAAATGGTTCACGTCCTCCGTAGGCGGTCGTCTGAACTATGGCGGTATGCAGTTCAACGACTGCAACAACTCCTCGCAAGACTTCCAGTACCTGCGTGCTGATTTCATGTGGAATATTCTCGGTAACTTCTACAATGACGATGTACACACCCTTGCCAGTTGGAGTGTCATACCATACGTGGGCGTGGGTATGATGCACAACAAGGAAAATGCCCACAAACCCTTTGCCATTTCCTACGGCATACAGGGGCAGTATCATCTCTCCCCACGCATAGCCATCACGGCAGAGATAGGCAATATGACCACCATGCAGGACTTCGATGGCTATGGCAAGTCGGACCGCCTTGGCGACCATCTGTTGTCCGCATCCCTCGGTCTCTCTGTCCGCATCGGCAAGACTGGATGGAAGCGAGTGATAGATGCTCGTCCGTACATCGTACAGAATGAATGGCTGTCGGCATATGCCGCATCCCTTTCTGACAGTAACAGCCGATATCACGCCCAGCACGACCGAGACCGTCAGACTATGGAGCAACTGCGCAAGATTCTTGCCATCGAGGGACTTCTGGACAAATACGGCCACCTCTTTCCTGACGATGCTACATCCTCCGTCACAAACGGTTATCCTCGAAACGACTATAGCGGACTCAACTCGCTGCGTGCAAGAATGAAGGACAAGTATGGTGCAAAGGTCGTGGAGTCCACCTCTTGTACAGAAGAATATGGCAATGCTGATGGTGAGTCAGAAGACGATTACCTTTCGCTCATCCACTCAAGAAAGGTTTGCATAGGTGCACCCATCTATTTCTTCTTTGAGCTTGCCACTGACAGACTACTCAACAAGTCGCAGCTCGTCAACCTCGACGAAGTGGCACGCATCGCCAAGAAATATGGCTTGAAGGTGAAGGTCATCGGTGCTGCCGACAGTGCCACGGGCAGTGAAGCTATCAATGACAACCTCAGCCGTTCCCGTGCCAGATTCATTGCTGAAGAACTTGTGAAACGTGGTATGGAGAGTGGCACCATCTCCCAAACATACGACGGGGGCATTGACGACTATTCGCCCAATGAGGCCAACCGTCATACCAGAATTTTGCTGTATCTCTAACCAAGATATATAGCTTCGAGCAAGAGCACTAAAAATTTTTTTTTCATTGATATCTATAAATAATAAGAGACCCTGTCTGCGATAGATAGGGTCTCTTACATTAACAGATAGCTTGATTATTGCTTACGGCTCCTTTTGCTTTTTTCTGGCATCTCAAAGTCTTTAATCGATAGCTTCTGAGTTGTGTCATCTTCATTGCAGTCCTTGTCTGCAATGATTTCCTCCTCAGGAATCGCATCTCCGACAATACAGCCAACTTCGGTGTTGTTTTCTTCTTCCACATTTGTTTCTGTAGTCTGCTCTGGTCGGCTGGGCTTATACAAGCACTCAATACGCTCGGATTCCACAATAAGCTGGTAGTGCTTCGTTCCTTCCTTATCTACATAACTGTTATTGCTCAACCTTCCTTCGACAGCTATGGCAGCTCCTTTGCAAAGTCCATTCTTTGCAACAAACGCCAGTCGGTTCCATAGAACAACGGTAATCCAAGTTGTATATCTGCCCTTGTTTCCATTGGCATCATAGTCACAATCGTTTACCGCAATACGAAGACGGCTTATAGTTGTATTTTTATCAATATAATGAAAGTCGGGGTCTTTCCCTAAACGTCCCACGAGATTTACTTTATTTGTTGCCATATGCTATTTGTTTTTATTCGTCCTTATTAAGATTCCTCTTGGCGGTACTCATTTTTTCGATTTCATCAGCCTCAATCCTGGTGACGTGATGGGTATTTCCATCTTTGTCTTCATAGCTGCCAGAAGCAAGATGACCATACACATAGACTTTGTCGCCAGTATGATAGTACTCCTTTGTCAATAAGGCAAGGCTATCCCACAGGAAAACCTCAAACCATTCCGTTTCACTCTCAGACTTGCCGCTCTTCGACGTTACTCCCAAAGATATTCGGGCTGCCAAAGAGCCGTTGTTGTTGATGACGACTGGTTCTGAACCGAGTCGTCCGATTAATGTCAAATTGTTCATTTTATTAAAAAATTAATTCACTGTCTTTTTCTGCTTGCTTCATTATCTGTTCTTTTGTTAGAATCCTTACTGTTCTGCCAAGACAGACCACTCCTACCACTCGCACGCCATAGTTGCGCAGTTCGGCTATATGTGTCCTTATGGAGTCGCCTGTAGTGCATACGTCATCTATCAGTATACAATTCTGCCTTCCCACCACATTCGCGTCAACAACGATATTTGAATCTACAGAAATCTCTTTCCTGTCAGTACTGCGATGTTTGCTCTTCCGTACTGATATATAGGTCATACTGTAGAGTTCGGGATCCAATTCCTTGTATCTGCTGAATTCTTTTGCCAATGCACGGAAACGGATATAATAGTTGCGTTCATTGCTGCATGGCATAAACAGGATGGTCAGTGTACCGCTTAACCCAAGCTTGGCAATGGCTGTCAGAAAATAGCCCGATGCATCCACGCGACCTTCCTTGAACTCGTTTACAACCCACGAGAGTTCCTTCTGTCCTTCAGTGCCGTAGTTCCTTATCTTCATTGGCAGATAATAATCGTAGAATACGAATGGTATCGTTCCCCCAAGTCCATCGTCGAACGGATGTGGTGTTAATGGCTTTTCTTCCATGAATTTTTCCATGGCTGAACACATATAGAATTTCTCCGCTTTCTGTTCACCTGCCAAGAGGGCATTTCGATACCCCCATTCACGTTCTTCTGCACTCTGGCCATGTTGCCCGATAACCATATAGGCATGCTTGGCCCGTTCTTTCCATCTGTTTCCCCACCAGCAGGCGATGTGGATTCCTATGTATGCGACAAGAGTGGAAACTATGAGATAATGGATGTCATCCATTAGTCTGTGACGTTCAGATTCTCATTGGCGCCTTCTCCCCAAGGTTGTATATCCACCTGCGATACCTCTACCTTGTGATTGCTTACGGATAGTGTGTAGATATATTTCTTTCCTTTTTCAAACCTCACGCTTTCCGAGGATTTTGCCGTTGGATATGTTATGCCATCAATGGTTAAGGAGAATGACAAATTGGAGGTTGCCGTACCGAAAGCACTGAACACGAACCATTCTTCCACCAAGGTTCCTGTTTCTGGCATTGTTCCGCTGAACGTTATCTGTTTCACATTGTCGCTTGATGTCAGTTTTTCTGTCTTCAGGTCAAAAGTTCCATTGACATATAGTGCAGACCCGTCTATCGTACCATTACTGATGATGCCGTTGCCTGTATAATCATCTCTTTCTACGCGTACGACAAGTTTGGAACGGACGTGCTTCATTGTCAGAGACACAGCTGAACTTTGGTTTGAAACATTGCTGGCAATGTCATACAGGTAATCTGTGTCATCATCAACAGACAATGCCACGGACGTATTTGCTTGGTCTGCATTATAGGGAAACAGGGCATACACCTTGGCTGCTGATTTCGTCAATACCACATTCCTCTGCATTTTCCATCCCAGAGTCTCTTTCTCCAGTTGGATGTTTTCATAACTGACACCGTTATAGGTGCTATTTACTCCGTCATCAATCCAAAGACCAATGGCATCCCCATCTCCAAACGATTCCTTCTCAGTCGCCGCCCGTGTAAGGTAATACCCTTCCTTGTTTACGTCTGTCACCTTCAGATAACAAGAGTCATTCTTGTCGTTGCACTCACAATCGTAAATGTACAGCTCGCTTTTGGAACATGATGCCATGCTTAGCACTAATGTGCTCGTGGCCAAAATCAATTTAATACTTTTCATTGTCAATATGTTTTTTTGTTACGTTTATGTCAGTCATAAGCCAATATTTATGGCACATGACTGGTTTTGACTGCAAAGGTACTCACATGTCAGTCAAAATCCTCATAACGTCACTGACATGTCAGTGTTTGTCCGTGAATCCATGCGCCTTTGCCAGCATCTTCACGGTTTTCTCAATGACACTCACTCGCTCATCCATCAGCACATTGTTAATGGCATTGTATGCGGTGGTCAAGTCATTGCGGTTGACATACCCGTCTTTCTTGAATGCACCAATAAGATTGTTTTGGTAAATGGGTGCCTGCCAATTCCTCGCTATCAGACCATGATAGGACAATGAGGACAATAACACGCAGAGCATACGGATTTTTCTTACCCTTAACCCACTGTGCTCCATACGAAATAATGCCGTAAACGTGTCCGTCGTTACAGGAACAGGCTCAGAGAAGATCCCCATCTCGTTGCATAGCAAGGCCAATGTATGTAACTCATCCCGTGTAAGTTCAGAATGGAATGAGGCCCTCCTACGTTGATACGAATTCATTCCATACCCTTCTGGATTCGGTTTCATGCATAATCGGTCATCTTTCTTCGGTTCTTCAATGAAATACTTTTGTGCATGCTCTTTGATAATGGAAGCCGTGATGGTTTCATATAGATCCATACGCTTTTGCTTAATGGTTCCCAACCAATCAAGGACTTCTGACTTACTCCAGTTTTCTACTCTCTTTTCTTCGCCACCATTGATGATGGCATAATAAATTGATTCTTTTTTCATTTTGAATAATCTTTAGTACTTTGTCTAAAACGTCTAATGATTATTCTTTTTAATAATGTATAGAGTTTGAGAGAGATATAGAAAACCCAATTCGTTTTATTGCATATCGTTTTTTGGCATTATGGTTGAATTCCAACAAGTGCAAGTGTGCACCATAATAAGAAAAGGCGACTGATTGTAGATGATGTTCTCCGTGATATATTCCAGATAGGCTTACACAATCTTGTCCGTGATGCTTTGCACATTACTTACCGCCTTGATCGTGTTGGCTATTTTCAGTGCATTGACAGGTGCTACGATAGCAAGGGCTGAAAGGTCTAACTGTTTTCAGTTACCCTCTCAGCCCTTGCACGTTATGATGACCAATAATCAATCAAAGATTTTCGGTGATTTGTAGGCGGCGGTCCTGTACCAACCAGTATCGTGTTTGTAACGGGAAATGGCGATGGACGGACTGATGCCGCTGCGTCGCGCTTCCAAAGCGATGGTCTTCACGATATTGAACGGAGAAAGACTTTTGCATCCGACACCTACGATGCGATTCCATACCTCGTCGGGAATGAGCATCTGGCGGGCAAACTGGTTAGCTTCTTTCTCTCGCGGGTCTGTTGAGTACTCATTGCCTTCGATGGAAATGAATGCTTTGTGCTCGTCCGACATGTGTCTGTCTATATGGCACAACTCATGCAATATGTCAAACGCGAGTTTGTCCATGTCGTTGTAACGGTAGGTTACTGTGATGCATGGATGTCCATTGGATAGTGTAGAATAAGCATCAATAGGTGCTTTTTCTATCTTCTCCACCTCTAAATAGGATATACCATTGTTATTGAGACATTCCTTGATACTGTCAACTTCCATTGTCTGATTGTTGGCCATTTCTGCTATTTCTTTGGCTGCTACCAATGCATTTCCTTCATTGTAGGGCTTGCAGACAGACGATTTTGATGTTTGAAGCCAGTTCAACACAAGCCATGTCAGCATATTCTTCTCGTCAATCTGCACCTTTTCGCTGTGCTTGTACATACCCGACACTTGCATACGCAGTTCGCCGGAAGCAAGCAGGTCGAAACTGAACAACTCTTTCAGCTTTCTTACTCTTTCTATACAGCTTAACGCAGCAATGCCAAGACGCTTGTACAGGCATTTCAGGTTGATGATGTCCGCACAGGCGTATTCAAAGTCCATAGCATACTGTTCCTCTTCATGTCTTTCCTCAATAGACTTGCGGTCATACATGTAACCGTTGTGCAAATCCATCCAAGTTTTGTAGGGAATGCCCAAATGACGCTCCAGTTTTATCGCAAGGTCATCGTTCAGATTTCGCTTACCCTTGATGAAGGCATTCAGATGCGATGGCTGCATGCCAATCTGCTGGGCAAAGTCTTTCTGTTTGATGCCACGCTCCAACAACTCTTCACGCAGAATTTCTCCCGGGTGAATAGTTCTTGCAGGTACTAATCTGTTACTTCTTGTTGCCATAATGTGTGCTGTCAATTTCTATTTACGGGTGCAAAGATAAGTGAAAATTCCCACATTTGGTAATTTTTTCAATGAAAAATAGGCCAAATGCACCGTATTTTAACACATTACAACTATAAATATAGGGGTTTCCGAATATTTTCCGGTTAGTACATACTACAAGTAGTATGACTACGATCAGTGTATATTACGATGTTACTATTCCTTCCAGAATATGATTTTGCCACAAGTACTCCTGTATCGGTTTTATTCATGAGAAAATTGCTTTTTGGGGTATAAACATCGTTTTAATTGCAAAATATACTTAAATATAAAGATAAGTCAACAAATAAATTTGGCTATTTGATAGAATTATCGTATTTTTGCAAGTTAAAAGAATGTAAATACTCCTCCTATAAAAATAAGAAGGACTATTGATAAAGAAGTATGATATTTGATAATGAATTCAATTATATAGAGGAGCGCCTAAACCTTTTACGGTATCGTATAGATGCCAGGGGTTCCTTGAATCTGCAGGATTTGAGTGTCCATGCAGAGTCTTTCTTCATGCACTTTTTAAATCTGCTTTATGGGTGGAACTTGACCAATCTTAACACAGATAAAATCAACTCTCCAGGAGTAGATTTATTTTATAAGGAGAGTAAGATTCTTATACAAGTAAGTTCAACAGCCACAAAAAGAAAGATAGAAGAATCCCTAAAGAAAATAGATTTGAACACCTATAACGGCTACAACTTCAAGTTCCTTTCTTTATCAAAGGATGCTGATGGTTTAAGAGATAAGACCTACAATACGCCAGCAGGGATTTCTTTTAGTCCTGTAAATGACATACTTGACATAAAAGTGATTCTTAGACGTATCAGGGATTTTAATCCTGATAAACTTAATGAAATATATAAACTTGTAAAGAAAACATTGTCGTTTGAGTCTGCTGCCAGTTCTCGCATGAGGGCAATAAGCAGAATAATAAAGATGCTGGCTTCCGATGGTGCTTTACATGACTGTAACACTACTTACGATACAAAGGTTTTTGAAATAGCAGAAAAGATATCCTATAATCAATTAGGTGATATTGAAGGCAAAATAGCGGATATAGGTGTTTATATAGCCGATGTTCAAAAGGTATATGACCAATACGACAAGGAAGGTGTGAATAAAAGCAGAGCAGTTTTACATACTCTGAATAACACGTACCTGAGGCTTAAAAACAAGCATCTTGGTCCTATACTGATGGATATGATAGCAGACGATATTTACAACAGCCTCTCTAGTGATGAAACATTAAAGGAATTCTGTGAGGAAGATCTTCGTTTCTACATTGACATAATTTTGGTGGACGCCTTCGTCCGATGTAAGATTTTTGAAAACCCTAAAAGAGTGAACAATGGTACTACCTGATAACATCCGACCGGAAAATAGCCTCTATGTGACAGGTGCATTTGTGCTCTCTGTTCTCAGGAAATACAAGAATATCCACTTGAACGACTTGTATGAAGAGGTCTGCAAGACACATAACATGAGTTTTAATATTTTCATGTTAAGTCTTGATTGGCTGTATTTGATTAATGCGATAAACAACAAAGAAGAGGGCGTAAGTCTATGTATATAAGAAGACTAAAAATAACAAACAGCTACGGGCTAATCAGAGATATTCATTTTCATAATGGATTGAATCTGATAGTTGACAACACTCCATCAGATAATTATACCGACACTGGCAATAGTGTTGGCAAAACAACTGTGTTACGTCTTGTCGATTTCTGTCTTGGCAAAGACCCTAAATCCATCTATACAGACCCTTCTGACTCAAACTGCATAGATGAGAATGTAAAGAACTTCCTCGTTAAAACAAATGTTATTATCGAACTTGCATTAACAAGTAATTGGGAAAAGGATGATATCGTCATTCGCCGTAATTTCTCGCCGAACAAAAGAGCGGTTAGGACAATCAACGGAGTTCAATACAACGCTGAAGACTTCGACTCGGCTTTAGGAGAGCATTTGCTGGGATTGACAATCACTAAACCATCCTTTAGACAGATTATCTCCCATAATATCCGATACAGTGAATTAGCTCTTGCCAATGTTCTCAAAACGGTAAATCCTTACACGAAAGACACAGAATATGAATCTTTGTATCTGTTCATGTTTGGATGCCAAATTGACGACACAGATAGGAGACAAGAGCTACTGGATAAGATAAAAGCAGAAAATGCCTTCAAAAGACGGTTGGAAAAATCGAATAATAAAAGTACGTATCGCACACTCCTTGGCTTAATCGAATCGAAAATCGAGGAACTTGAAGCCAAGAAGGCCAACCTGAATGTTAATCCCGAGTTCGAGTCGTTAATATCACAGCTGAACGATATTAAATGCCAAATTAACGTTCTTAATATTGATATTGCAACCCTCAAACTAAGGGAGAGCACGATTCTTGAAACACAAAAGGAAATTGAGGCGCAACATTCCAATGTTGATGTTGAACAATTGGCAACTCTTTACAATGAGGCTAAGGCTCTTATTCCTGAAATTCAGAAATCATTCGAAGATTTGCTGAATTATCACAATAAGATGGTTGCCAGTCGTTCCAGATTTGTCGCAATTACTCTTCCTGCGATAAACAAGCAAATCAATGAAAAACAAGGCGAACTTAAAAGGCTGTTGTTAAAAGAGGAGGAATTGAGTAGGTTAGTGACAAAATCAGATACATACGAAAGCCTTGAATCCCTTATCTCAGAGATGAACTCTGAATATCAAAAGAAAGGTGAGTATGAGAATCAGATTAAGCAAATTGAGTTGGTGGAAAAAGCCATTACTGAAGCGCAAGAAGCGATAAGACATATTGATGAGAATCTCTTTTCTGAATCGTATCAGAGCAGGGTTCAGTCAGCAATTGACAATTTTAATGTATTGTTCTCCAGTATATCAAAAAAACTCTATGATGAGGAATACGTTCTGAAGGTGGATAAAATACCGTGCAAAGGAACAAGTGGTTATTTATACAAGTTTAGTGCTTTCAATGCGAATCTCAGTTCTGGTAAGAAAATGGGTGAGATATCTTGCTTTGACATCGCATATACGATGTATGCAAACAAATTTCACATACCATGTTTAAATTTCCTCCTGACTGACAAAAAGGAATTGATGAGTGACAATCAATTATTAGCAATAGCTGAAGTTGTAGAACATGAGAATATCCAATTTGTCGCTTCTATTCTTAGGGATAAACTTCCAGAAGAATTACAAGACTCGAAATATTATATTGTAGAATTGTCAGAGCATGACAAATTATTCAAATTCTAACGGTAAATAAATGCAGCCATACATGATATGACTGCATTTATTCTATGTTATTGTCAGTAAACACTAACTCAATACAATTTCATCTTCGGAAAGCGGATTTGACTTCGTCTTCCTCCAGTCCCTCTTCTTTCTGATACTCCTCCATATCGAGCAGTTGCTCATAGGCTGAACTGATGTTCGCATCCATAGAGTGGTCATGACCATAGGGGAAAGAATGCCTTACAGAGAGTCCCGCATTGGTCACAGTTCCCACATCCAAACAGTCTTTCTCCTTGTCATATTGCAGGTTTAGCAGACTGCCATTCGGCATTTGGAATATCGGCATCTTTCGCTGCGCCATACCTGTAAACTCTTCGGCTACCATGTCCCTTGCCACAGCCTTCACGTCCTCAGTGGCGCGTCCGATGCCATAGCGTGTGATATGGTCACGCACTTCCTGCTCCGTATGTTTCACGAACACCTCATACGTACCTCCGACACTCCCGTTATAGACTACCGCAAAGTCCTTGTCTTCGATGAGCAGGTCATCGCCCC
>JALERS010000057.1 GCA_022763905.1 Prevotellaceae bacterium
GACAAGAGCAAGTCACCAGCTTTGGACGGATGTCCTCAGCGTCGTGGTGTTTGTGTTCGTGTTTACACTACAACTCCTAAAAAGCCTAATTCCGCCATGCGTAAGGTTGCGCGTGTGCGTTTGACCAATTCAAAAGAAGTCAACTCCTACATTCCGGGAGAAGGTCACAATCTTCAGGAGCACTCCATCGTGATGGTTCGTGGAGGTCGTGTTAAGGACCTTCCTGGTGTACGTTATCACATTGTACGTGGTACACTGGATACAGCAGGTGTGGCTAACAGAACACAGCGCCGTTCTAAGTATGGCGCAAAACGCCCCAAAGCAGGCAAGTAATTAATTTAAATGGTTCGGATGCATAAAGGTTGAGTAAAGCACTCGTGAGAGACTTGAAGTTAAACAAAGTTGCAGCCCTTACCGAAAACCAAATTCAAAATGAGAAAAGCTAAACCAAAGAAACGGGTTATTCTTCCAGATCCCGTGTTCGGTGACTCTAAAGTTACCAAGTTCGTCAATCACATGATGTATGACGGAAAGAAAAGTATTTCTTTCGATATTTTCTACAAGTCTCTGGATATCCTAAAGGATAAAATGAAGGATGAAGAAAAAGAGGCTTTGGATATCTGGAAAGAAGCTTTGGACAAGATTACTCCCCAAGTAGAGGTAAAATCACGCCGTATCGGTGGTGCTACATTCCAGGTTCCTACAGAAATCCGTCCGGATCGTAAGGAGTCCATCTCTATGAAAAACATGATTAATTTCGCACGCAAACGTTCTGGTAAGAGTATGGCAGAAAAACTTGCTGCAGAAATCATGGATGCTTATCATGAACAGGGCGGTGCATACAAACGTAAGGAAGACTTGCATCGTATGGCAGAAGCTAACCGTGCATTTGCTCACTTTAGATTCTAACCAAGATAACTCGGAAAGAAAATGGCAAAACACGACTTGCATCTGACTAGAAATATCGGTATTATGGCTCACATCGATGCCGGTAAAACTACTACTTCAGAACGTATCCTGTTCTATACGGGTAAGACTCATAAAATAGGTGAGGTGCACGAAGGTGCAGCTACTATGGACTGGATGGAACAAGAGCAGGAAAGAGGTATCACTATTACATCTGCTGCTACTACCACCTATTGGAATTGGCAGAACAAGCAATTCAAGATTAACCTGATTGATACTCCGGGACACGTAGATTTCACTGCTGAAGTAGAACGTTCACTCCGTGTATTGGATGGTGCTGTAGCTACCTATTGTGCTGTTGGTGGTGTAGAACCTCAGTCAGAAACAGTATGGCGTCAAGCTGACAAATACAATGTGCCCCGTATCGGATATGTCAACAAGATGGACCGTTCCGGTGCTAACTTCTATGACGTTCTCCGTCAGATGAAGGAAGTGTTGGGCGCCACTCCTTGCGCTATCAATATTCCTATCGGTGCTGAAGAAAGATTCAAAGGTGTAGTAGACCTTATCAAAATGAAGGCTATCCTCTGGCATGACGAGACCATGGGCGCAGAATATAGCGTTGAGGAAATACCTGCAGACCTTATGGATGAGGCAGTAGAATGGCGTAACAAAATGCTGGAAATCGCTGCTGAGTGTGATGAGGCCTTGATGGAGAAGTTCTTTGAAGATCCTGATTCTATTACTGAAGAGGAAATAGTAGCTGCTATCCGTAAAGGAACTATCGCATTGGAAATTACTCCTATGTGCTGTGGCTCTTCTTTCAAGAATAAGGGTGTACAGACATTGCTCGACTATGTATGTATGTTCCTGCCTTCTCCATTGGATACTCCTAACATCGTAGGTAAGAATCCTGAAACAGGTGAAGAAGAAGACCGTCGTCCTGCAGATGATGAAAAGACTTCAGCTCTTGCCTTCAAGATTGCTACCGATCCCTATGTGGGCCGTCTCACATTCTTCCGTGTCTACTCAGGTGTAGTGGCAGCCGGTTCTTATATTTACAATGTACGTTCAGGTAAAAAGGAGCGTATTTCCCGCCTCTTCCAGATGCACTCCAATCACCAGAATCCCGTAGATGCTATCTATGCAGGTGATATAGGCGCTGGTGTAGGTTTCAAGGATATCCGTACAGGTGATACCTTGTCAGATGAGGATGCACCTATCGTACTGGAATCTATGGACTTCCCCGATCCTGTAATCGGTATCGCAGTAGAACCCAAGACTCAGAAAGACCTCGATAAGTTGTCCAACGGCTTGGCCAAACTGGCTGAAGAAGATCCTACCTTCACCGTTAAGACCGATGAGCAGAGTGGACAGACTGTAATCTCAGGTATGGGTGAGCTTCACCTTGACATCATCATTGACCGTCTGAAGCGTGAGTTCAAGGTGGAATGTAACCAAGGTAAACCTCAGGTAAATTACAAGGAAGCAATTACCAAGACTGTCAATCTGCGCGAAGTGTACAAGAAGCAGTCTGGTGGACGTGGTAAATTTGCTGATATCATTGTAAACGTAGGTCCTGTAGACGAAGATTTCAAGGAAGGTGGACTTCAGTTTGTGAACAAGGTGACTGGTGGTAACATTCCTAAGGAATTCATTCCCAGTGTTCAGAAAGGTTTTGAAAATGCCATGAAGAGCGGTGTACTGGGTGGATATCCTATGGATAGCCTTAAAGTGGAACTGCTTGATGGTTCTTTCCACCCCGTTGACTCCGATCAGCTTTCATTCGAAATCTGTGCCCTCAATGCCTATAAGAATGCTTGCGCACAGGCTAAACCCGTGCTGATGGAACCCATGATGAAACTTGAGGTGGTTACACCGGAAGAGAATATGGGTGATGTCATCGGTGACTTGAACAAGCGTAGAGGAAACGTTGAAGGAATGGAATCTAGCCGTTCAGGTGCACGTGTAGTAAAAGCTACTGTACCTTTGGCAGAAATGTTCGGATATGTAACCGCACTGCGTACCATCACTTCAGGTCGTGCTACCTCCTCCATGCAGTATGATCACCATGCACCTGTCTCCAGCTCTATCGCAAAGGCTGTTCTTGAAGAGGTGAAGGGTAGAACCGATTTGGTATAATAGAATTAAACATAAGGGAAGGGATGCCTTAACGAATGACTCTTAAGGCATCACCTCCTTAACTTGTAAATAATAATCAATACAAAAATGAGTCAGAAAATCAGAATCAAATTGAAGTCTTACGATCACACTCTGGTAGAGAAATCTTCAGACAAGATAGTTAAGGCTGTAAAGGCAACGGGTGCTATCGTCAGCGGACCAATACCCCTGCCAACCCACAAGCGCATCATTACGGTAAACCGTAGTACGTTTGTCAACAAGAAATCTCGCGAGCAATTCGAATTGTCCTCTTACAAGCGCTTAATAGACATCTATAGCTCTACAGCCAAGACTGTGGATTCTTTGATGAAGCTGGAATTGCCTTGCGGTGTAGAAGTAGAAATTAAAGTTTAAGTTTAGTATCATTAAAATTATCTGAAATGCCAGGATTAATTGGAAGAAAAATCGGAATGACATCCGTTTTCAGTGCTGATGGAAAAAATGTTCCATGCACTGTTATTGAAGCAGGTCCTTGCGTTGTAACACAGGTGAAGTCTCAGGAAACTGACGGGTACGAAGCCGTACAGCTCGGATTCCAGGATATGAAGGAGAAGAATACGACAGCTCCTTTGATGGGACATTTCAAGAAAGCTGGTACAACGCCAAAGAGACACTTGGCCGAGTTCAATGGTTTTAAGGAGGATTTGAAGCTTGGTGACACTGTTACCGTTGACATCTTTGCTGATGTAAAGTTTGTTGACGTAGTAGGCACCTCCAAAGGACATGGTTTCCAAGGCGTAGTAAAACGCCATGGTTTCGGTGGCGTTGGACAAGCTACTCATGGTCAGGATGACCGCCTTCGTAAGCCGGGTTCTATCGGTGCGTGTTCATATCCTGCCAAAGTGTTCAAGGGAACTCGTATGGGTGGCCAAATGGGTGGCGACCGTGTAACTACGCAGAATCTCGAAGTGTTAAAGGTTATACCAGAACACAATCTGATCTTGATTAAGGGTTCAGTTGCTGGTTGCAAAGGTTCAATCGTATTAATTAAAGAGTAATGGAAGTTAGTGTTTTTAATAGAAAAGGTGAAGATACCGGCAGAAAGGTCACTTTGAACGAGGCTATTTTCGGAATAGAACCTAACGACCATGCCATCTATCTTGATGTAAAGCAGTATCAGGCAAATCAGCGCCAAGGTACTGCCAAAACAAAAGAAAGAAGTGAATTGAGCGGTTCTACCCGCAAACTCGGCCGTCAGAAAGGTGGTGGTGGCGCTCGTCGTGGTGACATCAATTCTCCTGTACTGGTTGGTGGTGCTCGCGTATTCGGCCCAACTCCCCGTGATTATAGTTTCAAACTGAATAAGAAAGTAAAGAGACTTGCTCGTTTCTCAGCATTGTCTTACAAGGCAAAAGAAAGTGCCATTTTGGTTGTTGAAGATTTCAATTTTGAACAACCTAAGACAAAAGAGTTCGTTCAGTTGACTCAAGACCTTAAAGTAGCTGATAAAAAGATACTTTTGGTTTTGTCAGGTGCAGATAAAAATGTATTTTTGTCTGCTCGTAATCTGAAAAGTGCAAAACTGTCTACCCCTGCATTGCTCAACACCTACCAAGTGTTGGATGCAAATGTGTTGGTTATGACCGAAAGCGCACTGAAGCAAGTAAACGAGGTTTTAACAAAGTAAAGCATAAGCGACTATGAATGTAATTATAAAACCGTTGATTACAGAAAAGATGACCAGCGTTACAGAGAAGCAGAACAATAAGTTCGGCTTCGTTGTGCGTCCGGATGCCGACAAGCTGCAAATCAAGAAGGAGGTTGAAGGATTGTATAATGTCACTGTAAAATCTGTAAACACCATGCGCTATGCTGGTAAGACAAAAAGCCGTTATACAAGAACAGGCTTGATCAGAGGTCGCAAAAATGCTTATAAGAAAGCTATTGTAACCTTGGCTGATGGACAAACTATAGATTTTTATAGCAATATTTAAATAGACAATGGCAGTACGGAAATTTAGACCAGTAACCCCTGGTCAGAGACACAAAATTATTGGTACTTTCGAAGAAATTACTGCATCAGTACCAGAGAAATCCCTTGTAACCGGTAAAAAATCCTCAGGTGGCCGTAATAATCAAGGTCACCTCTCCATGCGTTATATTGGAGGCGGTCACAAGAGGAAATTCCGTTTTATTGACTTCAAGCGTGATAAGGATGGAATTCCCGCAGTTGTAAAGTCAATAGAGTATGATCCTAACCGTTCGGCACGTATCGCCCTCCTCTATTATGTAGATGGAGAAAAACGTTACATTATCGCTCCTAACGGTTTGAAAGTCGGCACAACCCTTATGTCAGGTGCTGAAGCTGCTCCTGAAGTGGGTAATGCACTTCCTTTGGCAAATATCCCTGTAGGTACTATTATTCACAATCTGGAACTACGTCCTGGACAAGGCGCCATCTTGGTAAGGTCTGCAGGTAATTTCGCTCAGTTGACTTCCCGTGAAGGGAAATACTGTGTTATCAAACTTCCTTCCGGTGAAATCCGTCAGGTGTTGAGTTCTTGCAAAGCTACAATTGGCAGCGTAGGAAATTCCGATCATGCACTTGAAAGTTCCGGTAAGGCAGGTCGTTCTCGTTGGTTGGGACGTCGTCCACACAACAGAGGTGTTGTAATGAATCCTGTTGATCACCCAATGGGTGGTGGTGAAGGTCGCCAGTCAGGTGGACATCCACGTTCACGTACAGGTCTGTATGCTAAGGGTCTTAAGACAAGACGTCCGAAGAAGCATTCTGACAAGTACATCATAGAGAGATGTAATAGGAAGTAATAATCAGTAAATTGAGCAAATTATGAGTCGTTCATTAAAAAAAGGTCCATATATTACTGTCTCTCTTGAGAAGAAAATTCTCGCAATGAACGAGACCGGTAAGAAAAACGTAGTTAAGACTTGGGCGAGAGCATGTATGATTTCTCCTGACTTTGTTGGCCATACCATTGCTGTTCATAACGGCAATAAGTTCATTCCCGTATATGTAACGGAGAATATGGTTGGACACAAACTTGGAGAGTTTGCACCTACCCGTAAATTCGGTGGTCATGCAGGCAATAAGTCTAAGTGATTTGTTTGAAATAAATAGAATAAGATAATGGGAGCTAGGAAGAAAAATGTAGCTAGAGCAAGAAAAGAAGCCCTCAAGGGCCAATATTTTGCAATTTTGAGAAATGTTCCCTCTTCTCCTCGCAAAATGCGTTATGTTGTAGATCTGATTCGCGGCATGGAAGTGGGACGTGCACTCAGCACACTTAGATTCTCCAAGAAGGCAGCCTCTGCAGATGTAGAGAAATTGCTTCGTTCTGCCATTGCCAACTGGGAACAGAAGAATGGTCGTAAGGCAGAAGATGGAGAACTTGTAGTGGAAAAGGTTTTCGTTGATGCAGGTGCAACATTGAAGCGTATGAGACCCGCTCCGCAAGGTAGAGGTTATAGAATCCGCAAGCGTTCCAATCATGTGACATTGTATGTTGGTTCTAAAAATAATATCGTTTCCGAAACTCAGCCAACCGAGACGGAAGAATAAGCAAGTATAATTATGGGACAGAAAATAAATCCAATAAGTAACCGTTTAGGTATCATCCGCGGTTGGGATTCCAACTGGTTCGGTGGTAAGAATTTCGGCGATACTCTTCTTGAAGACACCAAGATCCGTAAGTATCTTAATGCGCGTCTTGCCAATGCAAGCGTATCCCGCATCGTGATTGAAAGAACCTGGAAACTCACAACCATCACAATCTGCTCTTCTCATCCTGGAGTCATCATTGGCAAAGGAGGTCAGGAAGTAGACAAACTGAAGGAAGAGTTGAAGAAAATCACTGACAAGGAAGTACAAATCAATATCTTTGAAGTAAGAAAACCTGAGTTGGATGCACAGATAGTAGGTAAAAGCATCGCCCGTCAGATTGAAGGGATGGTTGCCTATCGCCGTGCTATCAAGATGGCAATCGCCAACGCTATGAGAATGGGTGCCGAAGGCATCAAGATTCAAATCTCAGGACGTCTGAATGGTGCAGAAATGGCAAGAAAGGAAATGTATAAAGAAGGAAGAACTCCTCTGCATACATTCCGTGCCGATATCGACTATTGTCAGACAGAAGCACTTACCAAAGTGGGCCTCTTAGGTATCAAGGTTTGGATTTGCCGTGGTGAAATTTATGGTAAGAAAGATCTTGCCCCCAATTTTGTACAGTCTAACGAGAAGTCCAGAAACTTCGGAAATTCTTCTCGTGGACGTGGTGACAGAAATGGCCGCAGGAGAAAAAATGCTAACCGTTAATTTAAGTAGATTATGTTACAACCAAAAAGAACAAAATATAGAAGACCGGCGAAAGGGCGTAGCAAAGGTAATGCCCAGCGCGGAAATCAATTGTCTTTTGGCAGCTTCGGTATCAAAAGTCTCGATACTGAATGGATTAACAGCCGTCAGCTAGAGGCTGCCCGTGTTGCTGTAACAAGATATATGCAGCGTCAAGGTCAGGTATGGTGTCGTGTATTCCCCGACAAACCTATCACTAAGAAACCTGCAGATGTACGTATGGGTAAAGGTAAGGGTGATCCTGTAGGATTCGTTGTACCTGTTACCCCAGGCCGTATGCTTTTCGAAGTAGAAGGTGTCTCTCTGGAAGTGGCAAAGGAAGCTCTGCGTCTCGCAGCACAAAAACTTCCTGTCCTCACTAAGTTTGTTATTCGACGTGATTATGATGTAAATGCCTAATTATGAAAAAAATTGAAGATATTAAGAATATGCCAACCAACGAGTTGGAAGCAAAACTGAAGACTGATCAGGCAGCTTATACACAAATGTTGCTTAACCATGCAGTCTCTCCTCTTGCAGATTCTTCAAAAATCAAGGCATCACGTCGTGATATTGCAAGAATCAAGACCATATTGCGTCAAAGAGAGCTGAACAAATAATTTGAGCCCAAGATGGAAGAAAGAAATTTACGTAAGACAAGACAGGGTGTTGTAACAAGCAACAAGATGGATAAGACCGTAGTTGTTGCTGCCCGTTTTAAGGATATGCACCCTATATATGGTAAATTTGTCTTGAAGACAAAAAAATACCATGCTCATGATGAAAAGAATGAGTGCAATGTTGGTGACAAGGTGCTGCTTATGGAAACACGTCCTTTAAGCAAAACCAAGAGATGGAGAGTCGTAGAAATTATTGAAAGAGCTAAGTAATTATGATACAAGCATTATCCAGATTGACCGTTGCTGACAATAGTGGCGCTCGCGAAGCACTTTGCATTCGCGTCTTGGGAGGAACCAAGCGCCGTTATGCTTCTGTAGGTGACATCATTGTTGTTGCCGTTCAGAATGTACTTGCATCAAGTGATATAAAGAAGGGTGCTGTTTCAAAAGCACTCATTGTTCGCACCAAAAAGGAAATCCGCAGACCCGATGGATCCTATATCCGTTTTGATGACAATGCCTGCGTACTTCTTAATGGTGATAATGAATTGAGAGGTAGCCGTATTTTCGGCCCGGTTGCACGTGAACTGCGTGCAGTCAACATGAAGGTCGTTTCTTTGGCTCCTGAGGTTCTTTAATCTTATTAAAAAACAACCTAATGAGTAAGTTACATATTAAGAAAGGTGATACGGTATATGTAAATGCCGGATCCAATAAAGGACGTACAGGAAAGGTACTCAAGGTCTATGTTGACAAGCAACGTGCCATCGTTGAAGGAATCAACATGGTAAGTAAAAGTACCAAACCAGACGCCAAGCATCCACAGGGTGGTATTCAGAAGCAGGAGGCATCTATTCATATCTCCAATCTGAATCCTGTAGATCCCAAAACAGGTAAGCCTACCCGTATCGGACGCAAGAGAGATGAAAATGGTAAGTTAGTTCGTTATTCTAAAAAATCAGGGGAGGTAATCAAGTGATGGCAAATACAGCACAATTAAAACAAACTTACAAGGATCAGATTGCTCCTGAACTGATGAAGAAGTTCAACTATACTTCTTCTATGCAGATTCCCAAGCTTAAGAAGATTGTCATCAATCAAGGTCTTGGTGCAGCTACACAAGACAAGAAGTTGATTGATGTAGCTATCAATGAAATTTCAGCTATTGCTGGTCAGAAGGCTGTAGCAACAGTTTCCAAGAAAGATATCGCCAATTTCAAACTTCGTAAGAAGATGCCTATTGGTGTTCGTGTTACCCTGCGTCGCGAGCGTATGTATGAGTTCTTGGAAAAACTTGTTCGCGTGGCACTGCCCCGTATACGTGACTTCAAAGGTATCGGTGGTAACTTCGATGGTCGTGGCAACTATACTTTGGGTATTGAAGAACAGATCATCTTCCCCGAAATCAATATTGATTCCATCGAACGTATTCAGGGAATGAATATCACTTTTGTTACTTCCGCTCCTACTGACGAGGAAGGATATGCTTTGCTGAAAGCTTTCGGCTTGCCCTTTAATAACGAAAAATAATCAAGCACACATATGGCAAAAGAATCTATGAAGGCTCGTGAAGTAAAAAGAGCCAAATTGGTCGCCAAATATGCAGAAAAGCGCGCTGCTCTTAAGAAGATTGTCAATACGTCTTCTGACCCCGCTGAAGCTTATGAGGCTGCAAGGAAACTGCAGAGCATTCCACGCAATGCAAATCCTATTCGTCTTCACAACCGTTGTAAGATCTCCGGTCGTCCAAAAGGTTATATCCGTCAGTTCGGACTTTCCCGTATCGAATTCCGTGAAATGGCTTCCAATGGACTGATTCCTGGAGTAAAGAAAGCAAGTTGGTAATTATTGTTTAATATTGTCGGGCTTCCCCGATCAATTAAATTTTTATTATATGACAGATCCAATAGCAGATTATTTGACCAGATTAAGGAATGCCATCAAGGCTAACCATCGTGTGGTGACCATTCCTGCGTCAAATTTGAAAAAGGACATTACAAAGATCCTTTTCGAAAAAGGTTACATCTTGAACTATAAGTTCATTGATGATGACCGTCAAGGCCTTATCAAAATTGCCTTGAAGTATAGCAATACCGACAAGACTTGTGCCATCAGGTCTTTGAAGAGAGTGTCCTCTCCTGGTCTACGTTGCTATGCTGGTTATAAGAAGATGCCCCGTGTAATCAATGGACTGGGTATCGCCATTATTTCTACCTCCAAAGGTGTCATGACAGACAAAGAAGCTGTTATGGAAAAGATCGGAGGCGAAGTATTGTGCTACATATATTAATTTAAGTTACTCGATAATATGTCAAGAATAGGTAAATTGCCGATTAACATTCCCGCTGGTGTTACAGTAACCATGCAGGATAATGTAGTGTCTGTAAAAGGACCGAAGGGTGAAATGACCCAAGCAGTGCATCCCTCTATTAAGGTAAACATTGCTGATGGACAGGTAACTTTTGAAATTGACGAGAAGTTTGAAGGTGTTACTGCCAAGCAGAAACAGGCTTTCCATGGTTTGTATCGTTCTTTGGTTAACAACCTTGTTGTGGGTGTTTCCACAGGCTTCAAAGCAGAACTGGAACTTGTCGGTGTTGGCTACAGAGTCCAGAATCAAGGTAATCTCATAGAGTTCACTTTAGGTTATACTCACCCGATTTTCATTCAACTTCCTCCTCAGATTAAGGTTGAGACAAAATCTGAGAGAAACAAGCGTCCGTACATTTGTCTGGAATCTTGTGACAAACAACTTCTTGGAATGGTTTGTGCAAAAATCCGTTCCTTCAGGAAACCTGAGCCTTATAAAGGAAAGGGTATTCTCTATGTTGGTGAAGTTATTCGTCGTAAGTCTGGAAAGTCGGCTTCAGCTAAATAAACCTTGATTAATATTTAGATTATGACAACATCAAAGATAAACAGAAGGCTTAGAATCAAGCATCGTGTTAGAAACAAGATTTCTGGTACAGCTGAAACTCCTCGCATGAGTGTTTTCAGAAGCAACAAGCAGATATATGTTCAAATCATCAATGACGAAACAGGAACAACTTTAGCTTCCGCTTCTTCTTTGGGGTTTGAAAAGATGAATAAATCCGAGCAGGCAGCTAAGGTCGGAGAAAAGATTGCCGAGGTTGCTATTGCAGCAGGTATCACAAAGGTGGTATTTGACCGTAACGGATACTTGTATCATGGTAGAGTTCAAGAATTGGCTAATGGTGCTCGTAAGGGCGGACTTAAATTTTAATTGATTATGGCAAACAGAATAAGTACAAATGCTGAAGAGCTTACTGAGAAACTGGTTGCTCTTAATCGCGTAGTTAAAGTTACAAAGGGTGGTAGAACATTTACCTTTGCTGCTATCGTAGTAGTAGGTGATGGTAAGGGTGTAATTGGTTATGGTCTTGGTAAAGCTGGTGAAGTAGCTGCTGCTATTTCTAAAGGAACTGAGTCTGCCAAGAAAAACCTGGTAAAGGTTTCTCTGCTCAAGGGTTCAATTCCTCACGAGACTGAAGCACGTTTTGGTGGTGCGCATGTAGTAATGTTCCCTGCTTCTCCAGGTACTGGTGTGGTTGCAGGTGGTGCTATGCGTGCTGTATTGGAGAGTATCGGCGTAACCGATGTATTGGCAAAGTCTAAGGGCTCATCCAATCCTCACAATTTGGTGAAGGCTACAGTGCTTGCATTGCAAAAACTCCGTGACCCCCTGCAGGTAGCCAAAGATCGTAACATTAGTCTTGACAAAGTATTTAACGGATAAAAAATTATGGCAACGATTAAGATAAGACAGATTAAAAGCCGTATTGGCATGTCTAAAGTTGAATGCAGGACACTTGATTCCCTGGGACTTAAAAAGATGAATAAAGTTGTGGAGCATAATGACAACGCTGCTGTAAGAGGTATGATTAGAAGAGTTAGTCATTTGGTCCGTGTTGAAGAATAAATACAAAAATACAGAGTATGAAACTACATAATTTGAAGCCTGCTGAAGGTTCTGTTCATTCCCGTAGAAGAATTGGTCGTGGACCCGGTTCTGGTTTGGGCGGCACTTCAACTCGTGGTACCAAAGGTGCCAAGGCTCGTTCTGGCTATAAGAAGAAGATTGGTTTTGAAGGTGGACAGATGCCTTTGCAGAGACGTGTTCCCAAGTTCGGATTCAAGAACATTAATCATGTTGAATACAAGGCGATCAATCTTGACGTACTTCAGAACCTTGCTACAGCACAGAATCTGGACAAGATTACTGTTGCTGACCTGGTCAATGCTGGTTTTGTTTCTAAGAAGCAGCTTGTAAAGGTTCTTGCCAAAGGCACTCTTACATCCAAGGTGGATGTTGAAGCTCATGCTTTTTCTAAGACTGCAGAAGAGGCTATTACGTCTCTGGGTGGAACCGCAACCAAGTTGTAACAATGAAAAAGTTTATTGATACATTAAAGAACATTTGGAGAATTGAAGACTTGCGCAAGCGTCTTCTGATTACTTTTCTGTTCATAGCTATCTATCGACTTGGGTCATTTGTCGTTATTCCTGGCATTGATCCTGCTCAGTTGGCTAAATTGCACGAACAGACAAGTACAGGTTTGATGTCTTTGTTGAATATGTTTTCTGGTGGTGCATTTTCCAATGCGTCAATATTCGCATTGGGTATTATGCCCTACATTTCTGCTTCTATCGTAATGCAATTGCTGGCTGTTGCAGTACCTGCCTTCCAGAAGATGCAGCGCGAAGGGGAAAGTGGCAGAAGGAAGATTAACCAGTATACACGTTATTTGACAGTAGCTATCCTTCTGTTCCAGTCTCCAATGTATCTGATTAACCTTAAGGCACAGGCAGGCGGTGCTATTACTACCGCTATACCTTGGTCATGGTTCTTGATATCCTGTACTTTCATTCTTGCAGGTGGTGCGATGTTCATCCTTTGGTTAGGAGAACGTATAACAGACAAGGGAGTTGGCAATGGTATCTCCATTATCATTATGATTGGTATCATAGCTCGTCTTCCTCAGGCATTGGGTCAGGAGTTCGTAACTGCTCTGACTTCGCCTGGAGCCGGTGGACTTGTAAAGTTCCTTATTGAAATTTTTGCTCTGTTGATTGTTATTGCTATTGCCATCCTCTTGGTAAAGGCTACACGTCGCATTCCTGTACAGTATGCTAAGAGAGTTGCAGGAACACAGCAGATAGGTGGTGCACGTCAGTACATTCCTATCAAGTTGTTTGCCGCTAATGTGATGCCCATCATTTTTGCACAAGCTTTGATGTTCATTCCTTTGGCTTTGGCCGGTGTTTCAGGGCAGGAAAACTCTAGTTGGGTTCTTCGTAGCTTTTTGAACCAGAACAGTCTGTTGTATAATATTGTATTTGTTCTGCTCATAGTTGCGTTCACCTATTTCTATACTGCTATCACCTTGAATCCAGTTCAGATGTCTGAAGAAATGAAACGCAACAATGGATTTATACCAGGTGTTAAACCGGGAAAGAATACTGCCGACTATTTGGATAGAGTGATGTCCTTGATAACCCTTCCGGGATCTTTGTTTATTGCTCTGATTGCCATTTTGCCGACTTTTGCCAATCTTATGAATGTCAACCAGTCATTTGCGCAATTCTTCGGTGGTACGTCCTTGTTGATTCTTGTCGGTGTAGTATTGGATACATTGCAACAGATTGAAAGCTATCTGTTAGTCCGTCATTATGATGGGCTTCTTACAGCTGGCCGTACCCGTCATGCTAATGTAAGCGCTTATTGATGTTTACTATATGGTATATCTAAAAACAGAAGAAGAAATTGAGCTTTTACGTCAAGCTAACCTCCTTGTAGGGAGAACTCTTGCCGAAATAGCCAGGATGATTCGCCCAGGGGTGACAACCAACGATATTAACAAGTTGGCTGATACCTTTATTAGGGATAATGGGGCTGTACCTACCTTCAAAGGGGTTCCCAGTCCCTATGGTGAACCATTCCCTGCTTCTGTTTGCTGCTCTGTCAATGATCAGGTGGTACACGGTATACCTAATGATAGACCTTTGGAAGAAGGTGATATAGTATCAGTGGACTGTGGTACCTTGTTGAATGGTTTTAATGGAGATTCTTGTTATACGTTTGCTGTAGGCAATGTATCAGATGCCGTTAAGCAACTGCTCAAGGTTACCAAGGAGAGTCTTTATCTAGGGATTAAGGCAGCGTTGCCTGGCCATCATATTGGTGACATAGGATTTGCTGTTCAGAATCATTGTGAAAGCCATGGTTATGGTGTAGTACGTGAACTGGTGGGTCATGGTATCGGTCGTGAGATGCATGAAGACCCGATGGTTCCCAATTATGGGAAGAAAGGATCAGGTATGAAGATTACCGATGGCTTGTGCATTGCCATTGAACCCATGATAACGATGGGCAGCCGTCAGATTGAAATAGAAGCTGACGGATGGACTATCAAGACTAGTGACAGCCTTCCGTCTGCTCATTTTGAGCATACAATAGCTGTTCACAATGGATGTCCCGATATTATGTCATCTTTTGAAGAAGTAGAACAGATAGAAGGTAAATTGTATTAAGATGTCCAAGCAACTCGTTATAGAACAAGATGGAGTCATTGTAGAGGCTCTCTCCAATGCGATGTTTCGTGTGGAGTTGGAAAATGGTCACATGATTACTGCCCATTTGTCCGGAAAGATGCGTCTGCATTATATCCGAATTCTGCCTGGAGACAAGGTAAAGGTCGAGATGAGTCCGTATGACTTGTCAAAGGGAAGAATAGTATTTCGATATAAATAAAAATAATAGATATGAAGACAAAGGTATCAATCAAGAAACGTACCCCGGAATGTAAGATTGTACGCCGTAAAGGTCGTTTGTTCGTAATTAACAAGAAGAACCCTAAGTACAAGATGCGTCAGGGTTAAACCAAGAAGAAAATAAAAATAATAATATATGGCAATAAGAATTGTAGGTGTAGATTTGCCTCAGAACAAGCGAGGCGAAATAGCGTTGACCTATATTTTCGGCATAGGTCGTAGCAGTGCTGCAAAGATTCTTGATCAAGCAGGAATTGACCGTAGCATCAAAGTAAAGGATTGGTCAGATGATCAGACGGCCAAAATCCGTGAAATTATCGGCAACGGATTTAAGGTAGAAGGTGATCTTCGTTCTGAAATCCAGATGAACATCAAGCGTTTGATGGATATAGGTTGCTATCGCGGTGTACGTCATCGTATCGGTCTGCCTGTTCGCGGACAAAGTACCAAGAATAATGCCCGTACAAGAAAGGGTAGAAAGAAAACTGTTGCTAACAAGAAAAAGGCTACTAAATAACAGATAATTATGGCAAAGAAAACTGTTTCAGCTAAAAAGAGAGTTGTAAAGGTAGGTGCTGCAGGTCAGTTGCACGTTCACAGCTCCTTTAACAATGTAATTGTCTCCTTGACCAATTCAGAAGGAGAACTGATTTCATGGTCTTCTGCCGGTAAGATGGGCTTCAGAGGTTCTAAGAAGAATACTCCTTATGCTGCTCAGATGGCATCAGAAGATTGCGGTAAAGTAGCTTATGATTTAGGTCTTCGCAAGGTAAAGGCATTTGTAAAAGGTCCCGGTAACGGACGTGAATCTGCTATCCGTGCCATCCATTCATTGGGTATCGAGGTGACAGAAATTGTTGATGTGACTCCACTGCCCCATAATGGTTGCCGTCCACCTAAGAGAAGAAGAGTATAATCAGTTTGTAAACCCGTAAAATTATAAGCAATGGCAAAATATACAGGACCTAAATCACGTATAGCACGGAGATTCGGTGAGCCCATCTTCGGCCCTGATAAAGTATTAAGCAAGAGGAATAACCCTCCTGGACAACATGGTAACGGACGTCGTCGTAAGTCTTCTGAATATGGAGTTATGCTTGCAGAAAAGCAGAAGGCAAAATATACATACGGAGTACTTGAGAGACAGTTCCGCATTCTCTTCGAGAAGGCAGCACGTTCAAGTGCTGTAACCGGTGAGGCCTTGTTGCAGGAATTGGAAGCTCGTTTGGACAATGTAGTATATCGTCTAGGCATAGCACCTACTCGTGCAGCAGCGCGTCAATTGGTTAATCATCGTCATATTACAGTTGATGGAAAGGTAGTAAACATCGCTTCCTATTCTGTATCTGCAGGACAGATTATTGCTGTTAGAGAGAAATCAAAGTCCTTGGAGGTAATTGCTGATGCTCTTGCCGGTTTCAACCACAGCAAATATTCTTGGCTGGAATGGGATGAAGCCGCAAAAGCAGGAAAATTCCTACACAGGCCAGATCGTGCTGACATTCCTGAAAATATCAACGAACAGTTGATCGTTGAATTGTATTCTAAAAATTAAACTTAATTAAATGGCGATATTAGCATTTCAAAAACCAGATAAAGTTATCATGTTGGAAGAGTCTCCAACTCACGGAACTTTTGAGTTCCGTCCGTTGGAACCTGGCTTTGGCACAACAGTAGGTAATGCGCTTCGTCGCATTCTACTGTCTTCTTTGGAAGGCTTTGCCATCAACACCATCCGCATCAGCGGGGTTGAACATGAGTTCTCCACCATACCAGGGGTTCGAGAAGACGTAACCAATATAATACTGAATTTAAAGCAAGTACGCTTTAAGCAATTGATACACGAATACGATACTGCCAAAGTAAGTATTCTTGTCGAGAATACCTCAGAATTTAAGGCAGGCGACATCAATAAAGGCCTGACCGGTTTTGAAGTGTTAAATCCAGACTTGGTAATCTGTCATATTGATCCCAAAGCAAAGATGCAGATTGACCTTACTATCAACAAGGGTAGAGGTTATGTGATTTCTGATGAAAACCGCATTTATTGCGATGAAATCAATATGTTGCCAATTGATTCTATTTATACACCCATCCGTAATGTAAAGTACAAGGTAGAAGACTATCGTGTTGAGCAGAAAACCGACTATGAAAGTCTTACTCTTGAAGTTACTACTGATGGTTCCATTCATCCTAAGGATGCCCTCAAGGAAGCAGCCAGAATCTTGATTTATCATTTCGGCCTGTTCTCTGATGAAAAGATGACATTGGAGAATGCAGTAGAAGAGGATAGTCCTATTGATGAGGTAGATTTGCGTATGCGCAAGTTGCTAAAGTCCAAGCTGACAGAGATGAATCTTTCAGTAAGAGCGCTTAATTGCCTTGCAGCAGCCAATGTCGAAACTCTCGGAGATTTGGTTCAGTATAATAAGAATGATCTTCTCAAATTCCGTAATTTTGGTAAGAAGTCCCTTTCAGAACTTGAGAATCTTTTGGCCAGCCAGAATCTGACATTCGGCATGGATATAGCCAAGTATAAACTTGAAAAAGAAGAAAAAGAATAAACAATGAGACATAACAAGAAATTCAATCATCTTTCACGTACTGCCTCTCATAGAGCAGCCATGCTGTCTAATATGGCAGTGTCTCTTATCAAGCATAAGCGCATTACTACAACCGTAGCTAAGGCAAAGGCTTTGAGAAAGTACGTTGAGCCACTGATTACCAAGTCTAAGAATGATACCACTCATTCTCGCCGTGTGGTATTCAGTTATTTGCAGGATAAGTATGCCATTCAGGAATTGTTTGGTATCATCGCTGATAAGGTAGCTGAGCGTCCTGGTGGCTATACTAGAATCATCAAGTTGGGCATCCGACCCAGTGATGCGTCTGAAATGTGTTTTATTGAATTGGTAGACTTTGATGAAAACATGCTGAAGTCTGCTGGTAAGAAGAAGACACGTACTCGCCGTGGAGGTAAGAAAGTTGCAAAGGCTGAGGCCCCTGCAGAAGAGGTGGTAACTCCTGTTTCCGAAGAAGAAGCACCTGCTGCTGAAGAGTCTAAGGCTGAGTAAACGAGAATATCGTTTGTAAAAGGAGAAAGATGTCTGGCAGAATGCTGGGCTTTTTTCTCCTTTGTTTTGTTTCAATAGGTATTAGATGTTATGTTACCGTCCTTGTTGTCTTTTTTCTTTCCGTTTGTCCTACAGTATGATCTTACAATGTAACAAGATGGCTTCAAAAAAGATAAGTCGTTATTATTCTCTTGATGCTAATGATTGATGGGCGCATTATTAATGAGTAATTCAATAAATGATGGGTAGTGGAATGATTTGTTGGGTAAGGCGTTTTCCTTTGACGTTGTTTTGTACGTTGCTGATTTGGGTTCTTTGTTTGATATCTCCTCCGAAAACCAGTTGGGAAGAAATCAAAGATTCAGACAAGATAGCTCATATTGTCATGTATCTAGGTACTATGATTGTCTTTTGGTGGGAATACTGGCGTAAGCCTTTACCTCGTTTTTCTCGTCTTCAGACTATTCTGTTCACGCTGTGTGCGCCTATAGCCATGAGTGGTCTTATTGAGCTCATTCAGGAATATTGTACTTTTGGGCGAAGGAGTGGAGATATCCATGATTTCATGGCCAATAGTGTGGGTGTTATCCTTGCTTTTGTCATAGGCCGATATATTGTAGGCCATTATATAAGTAAGCAAGGCTAATCAGGTCTTTGCCACAGGAAGGAGCTAGACGTATCCCTCTCTTTTCTTCCGTTCCTTCTGTGTCCTATTCTGCGTTAAATATTCTGTATCCTATGGAGAGACATACGGAAATGTTCTTCCTTCCTGAAGTAGTGACGTCTGTAAGTCCCCAATGGCAGTCAATACCAGCTTTAATGGTACGATTGAATTCATATCCCAATCCCAATATGACCCCAGCATCAAATCGGTGTATGTCTTTCTGTTGAAAAGTACTGATGTCATAGTAATGGCGTTCTGCTCCTGTCAGATCGGGATCACCACTTATACGTGTGTTCCCTCCAACACCGTAAGCTACATAAGGTCCGGCATTAAAATAGAGGTAATGGGGATTTCCTAAGGGTAGGTAGTAGTTGGCCAGGATGGGCAATACCAGATAATTCGCTTTAACGGAGGTTCCTTTTTTAGTATAGACAATGTTTCCGTTATCATCTACAATGATATTGCCTTCGTTATCTTTATTAGGGATGCTTTCATCCTTAAGTTTCCACCCTTGTGAGACATAGAGGAGTTGTGGTTCCAATGATAGGCGTTGGCTCAGTTCAAATTCCCATCCAGCACCGATACGGAATGTTCCGATGTGTTTGGTATCTCCTCCGTACTGGCTAGAGATACCTCCTCCTGCATGCATTACCAGATATTGGGCATTGATGGACTGGGTGCTGCAAGCGAAGCATATCAGATATCCTATCTGTATCAGAAAACGTCTCATTTCAATAGGGGGGATAAAGGGTAAATATGTATTATTAGTAGGATGACTGCTTATTCTTACGGAACGGGCGTTTCTTTTTGTCAGTACGGAAGTCATCATTCTTTCGGTATGCTCCTTTCTTTTTCTTGGATCCAGCGGATTTCCCAGCCTGTTCTGCGCGTTCTATATGGATAGGTTTACCATTGAACACCAGGTGTTGTCCCACTTTCTCCAAATAGTCAGCCTGCTCCTCTGGAATTTCAAAGAAAGCAAAATGAGTAAGCAAATCAATTCTTCCTACGTCAACAGGCCTGTCACAGCATTTGTTGAGCATTCCCAGCAATTCACGGGGGTAGAGATGGTCACGTTTTCCTATAGGAATGAAGAATCTTGCATATCCTGGTTCTGCCACTCCTGTCATGCCAGAATGGTTTTTGCGTTTATCCTCTTTTTTCTCTTTGTTCTTCTTGCCTTCCTTGTTCTTGCGCGAAGTTTCTGGTTCAGAAATCTGTGGGGCATGGGCATAATATTCTAGAAAACGTCCGAACTCCATAGTTACAAAGCGTTTGATGACATCTTCTTTGTCCATCCAGTCCAGTTTGCGGAATACTTCCGAAAGGAAAGGAGCAATAGCTTCTTCGTCGACAATTGTTCGTTCTAATGCATCAATGGCATTAAACAGTTGTTTGGTACAGATTTCGCTAGCAGTAGGAAGTGCTTTTTTGACAAATTCTTTTCCGATTGTTTTTTCTATAGCACGGATTTTCCCCTGTTCTCTCAGATGAACGATGGAGATACTGGTTCCCTTTTTCCCTGCACGTCCTGTACGTCCACTACGATGGGTATAGCTTTCAATGTCATCGGGAAGTCCGTAATTGATGACATGGGTAAGGTCGTCAACATCCAATCCCCTGGCAGCTACATCTGTAGCAACAAGCAGTTGGGTGCTATGCAGACGGAATTTGGACATGGCCATGTCTCTTTGTGCTTGCGATAAGTCGCCATGAAGAGGTTCTGCATTATATCCGTCTTGAACCAGTTTGTCTGCTACTTCCTGTGTTTCCAGTTTGGTGCGGCAGAATACGATGGCATATATACGAGGATAGAAGTCTACTATACGCTTTAGAGCTGCATACTTGTCACTTGCATGTACCAGGTAGTATTCATGATTGACTTTTTCGGCTCCTTCGTTTCTTGAACCTATGACAATCTCTTGAGCATTGTTTAGGTATTTTTTGGCAATTCGTTCTATTTCCTTGCTCATGGTAGCAGAGAAAAGAAGTGTGCTGTGATTCTCTGGGATAAGGGAAAAAATCTCGTCAATATCTTCTGAAAAGCCCATGTTGAGCATTTCATCCGCTTCGTCTAGTACAATGCTTCCCACATGGTCTAGTTTGACTGCTTTACGGTGACAAAGGTCGATAAGGCGGCCAGGAGTAGCAATAATGATTTGTACCCCGCGTTTAAGGGCCTGTATTTGTCGCTCTATGCTGGTACCTCCATAGACAGGGAGTACATGCAGGTCAGGAACATATTTTGAGAAGTCTGTAAGGTCACCGGCAATCTGTAGACATAGTTCCCGTGTAGGGCAGATGACGAGTGATTGGGTATACTTCTGTGTAGTGTCTGTCAGCTGGATGAGAGGGATGCCATAGGCTCCTGTTTTTCCTGTTCCAGTTTGTGCCAAACCTACTAAATCATGTTGTTTGGCTAGTAGTTGAGGGATTACAGCTTCCTGTATGGGCATTGGTGCGGCAAACCCCAAATCGTCTAGAGCGTGCAAAATGGGGTCGCTCAATCCCAAGTCTTTAAAAGTCATTGAAATGAATGTATCTTGTTAGAAGGTGCAAAGTTAATCATTTTTCTTTATCTTCAAAGGAGTTTTTCTCTTTTGGATATGCCTGTACGGAATCCTGATGAGTCTTTGGATGGACTGCGAGCAATTCTTTTATTAGTTTGAATGTGACATAGTAGATGACTTGGTGGGTTTATGATGCACCTCAATACCTGTAATCATACAACTAACGCAACCCAGATGATTGGAATTGGGTTGCGTTAGATATAATGAGTTTGAATTACTACTCAAGACATTGTTCCTTGAGGATTGTCAGTTCAGAGAAACAGCATCAACCTCTTGTTTTAGGATTTGAACATTTCCTTGATGCTTCCTATGCTGCCTAGCATATTGGAAGCCTCATAGGGGATATAAACGGTCTTACCGTCTTTACCGCTGACCATTTCCTTGAGTGTGCTGATATATTTGGTAGCTAGCAGATAGGTGGCAGGATCAGTTTGGGACTTTGCAACGGCTTCGGCAATCTTTTGGATGGCTGCATTCTCGGCATTAGCCTGTAGTATCTTGGCCTGAGCCTCACCTTCTGCTTTCAGGATTTGTGATTGTTTGGCAGCTTCTGCCTTGTTAATCAGTGAAGCTTTTTCTCCTTCACTTTGAAGAATAGCGCTTTGTTTTTCTCCTTCAGCCAAGAGGATTTGTGCACGGCGTTTGCGTTCTGCTTGCATTTGCTGTTCCATGGCATCCCTTACAGAGTCTGGAGGAGTAATGTCCTGCAATTCTACACGAGTAACTTTGACTCCCCATTTGTTGGTTGCTTCATCCAATACAGAGCGCAGCTTGCTATTGATAATGTCGCGTGAGGTAAGGCTTTGGTCAAGTTCCATACCTCCTACAACATTACGTAGTGTAGTTTGGGTCAGTTTCTCAATGGCATCAGGCAGGTTTTCAATTTCGTAGACAGCTTTCATTGGATCCATTATCTGAAAATAGAGCAATGCATTGATTTGTGTTACGACGTTGTCTTTGGTGATGACACTTTGTTTAGGGAAGTCATAAACTTGTTCACGAAGGTCTATCACGGAAGTGGTGCGGATAACGGCATAGCGACGTCCTGCCGCTGTCACTGTGGTACGGGTATAAATGGCACGGGGGCGTTCTATAAAGGGAATGATGATATTTAATCCCGATTGTAAGGTACGGTCATATCTGCCGAGACGCTCAATAATGGCAGTCTGTGACTGGGGGATAATTTTGATGCCGCTTGCTATGAAAATGATGACCACAACGGCAATGCATACAAATAGGAATACTGAACTTTCCATAATGTTTGTTATTATAAGATTAAAAAATACGGATTTGTTAAAAGTATGGGTAACTTATGAGAGGTCTGCAGGTTTTACTTCCAGTATGGTACTGTTAATGCCGACTATTTTCACTGTTGTATCTTTCTCAATGATACTGCCGTCAGCAGATACTGCCATAAAATTGTCTCCATCAATCACCACTCTTCCTTTGCGTTGAGACATGTCAATGGTTTCCACCACTCTTGCGGTTTTTCCTATCAGTCCCATGGCATTGGTATGAGGAGCCTCTTTTTCATGTTTCTTCCACCATTTCAGTAGGAAAGGACGTATGAAGAAGAAAAACAACAGAGATACTACAGAGAATCCTATTATCTGTCCTTCCAATCCCATTCCTAGAGCTGCCCCTAGCGCGGCACAGAGGGAAGCCAATGCAAATGCCATTAGAGCAAATCCTCCTGTAAGCATTTCCAAGGCAAACAGGACACACGATGCAATTAACCAAATGTAAGTAGCAGACATAGAATTATAAGTTTGATGATGGAACAAATATAATCATTTTTTGGAAATGTCATATGGTAAGAAACATTATTTCTGTATAGGAAGTTTACCATATCTGTTCTTGAACGAGCAATGCTACTGATGATGTAGGAAATGACGTTTTGTAGGGAAGTGGTAATCAGAAATTTATGTTTATAATCCAGCTTGTGTATTATTTGTCTATTGCTTGGAATAAACGGGAGAAAAAAGGCTTTTTGTTTTTACTGGATTCAAGAGTTTTCCATTTGACTTTTCCGACAACCATGGATGCTGGCAACAGACCGAATGCTGTAGACCCTGTTGCTGAGTCATTCTTGCCAGAGGACGAAATCCATATATAGTCTTGTGTGAAAGTGACAGAATTCAGAGGAATTCCATTGACTACCAGAATAGAATCACATTGTTGGCAAATGTTACGCCCTTCATACAGGAAGAGAGCATTGGACAACAGGCGGGTTGTCCAGGGTTCCACTTTGACAGGTATACCTTTGCGCGGAATGATGAAAGGCAACAAACGGTTTTGGGGTTTATGGTTCTGTTGCCATGTCATGTAAAGGTACAACGTATCCCCAGGCAGGGCTTTGCATTTTCCTGCTGACAAAGGGTTCCATCCTTCAATCAGTGGGTTTTTGTATACAAGATAGTCTCCTCTTGTCCATTCTGCCATTTGGTCAACGGCAATGATATCTCCCTTGACTAGATGAGGTGTAAGGTTATTGTCAGTAACAGAAAACGGAAATATCCAGAACAACCTAATCAGTATTGCCGCAATCACAGGTAATAGGATTGTCCATATCCGATAGGGGAGGAGAGGAGGTTTCATGGTTGCAAGGGATATGATGGGATACAGACGTCACTTGATGTTGTCTACAGAACGGAAGAAACGTCCCCAGCGTATTTTTCCGTCCAACCATCCATAGTCCTTGTCCAAGGACATCCATATCAGCAAAGGTTTGCCTACAATATGGTCTTCAGGTACAAAACCCCAGAAACGGGAGTCTGCGCTATTGTCTCTGTTGTCACCCATCATCCAGTAATAGTCCATTTTGAAAGTATACCAGGATGTTTGTTGTCCATTGATGAAGATTTTCCCGTCTTTGACTTCCACTGCATTGTTTTCATACACTTGGATGGGTCGGATATAGATGGGGAGATTGTCTAGCGTGATTTGCAGTGTTTTTCCCTTCGCAGGAATCCAAAGAGGCCCATAATCGTTGGCGGTCCATCCTGTTACCTTGTCATGAGGGTAAAGAGCAGACCCTGCAGTGGGTGCTGAAGGGTAGATGTCTTCTACCAGGTCGGGTCTTTGTTTAAGAGCATTATATGCTTTTTGGGTCAGAGGCATCCGTAGAAGATAGGAATTGCCGTTCAATATCTCCGAACGGTCTTCCTGACTGATGTTCAATTCTCTGCACAGGTATTCTGGTAGTGGGTTTTTCAGTTGTACATCATAGCAGTATTGTACATTGCCAGGTTGCTTGTTTCTATGGCCATCTGTGTATACGATGCCCTTTTTGACCTGAAGTACCTGACCGGGTAATCCTACACACCTTTTGACATAATTCTCTCTCATATCTACAGGACGGTATACAACTTTTCCGAATTTGTCAGGATTTTGTAAGATAAACTCACGTCCGGCTTCATATTGTTGGTTGAAGATGGCGGTCTGTTCTTTTCGTGACAAACTTTGAAGATTGACAGGTAGAAGTTGTTCGCCTATCTGGTAGCACAGAGAATAATAGTCAGCTTCCTGAATTCCCAAGGCTACAGTATCGCCAGAAGGATAGTTGAAGACTACGATATCATTCTGCTGGATAGACTGAAAACCCGGATTACGATGATACTTCAGTTGGGGCTTTTCCAAAAACGATTTACAATTGAGCAAAGGAATGGTATGAGCTGTCATCGGCATGTGGACAGGAGTCATGGGGTCGCGAGGGCCGTAATTCATCTTGCTTACCAAGAGGTAATCGCCTGTCAGCATGCTTTTTTCTAGAGATGAAGAAGGAATGACATAGTTCTGCCCGAAATAATTGTGAATAAAGTACATGGCTACTGCAGCAAAAATGAGGGCATCACACCATCCCATGACTGATCTCCAAAAAGGATTCTTGATGTTTTTCCACCATCCCCAAGGGATGAAATGGGTGATATAGGCATCGAACAAAAAAGGAATGACCAGTAGTCCCCACCAGCATTCTATCCAAAACAGGAATGCTAGCAGGAGAATTGTCCATATGGAAAACCATATCCAGTCCCATGTCTTGGAGGAAGAGGATGTGTTATTGTCTGTCTTATTTCGCTGGGAAACAGTCTTTATTTGCTCTTCGTTCATATTGATTGTAGTCTTTGAGGAATCAACAGTAAGGAATAAATGTATGAGATAGGCAGGTACTTGCCGTTACAAGTCATGAAACAGGTCATCCATAGTCAGCAGGCCTTCATGTGTATAAGTGAATTCTGCCGCCAGTACGGCTCCAAGAGCAAATCCTTCTCTGTTGTGAGCACTATGGGAAATGCTTATCTTGTCGAAGGCGCTGTTATAATCCACTTCATGGATACCGGGAACTTCTCCTTGGCGTATACTGTCTATGGGCAACTGATAAGGCTGAATGGGTTTTGCTGGCAGGGTAGTTCCTTGTGGGGAAATCAATGTACCTTTTACCCATTCTGTCTTGCTGCTGTTGTTCTTCAAAATGGTTTCAGCCAAGGTGATGGCTGTTCCGCTGGGAGCATCAAGTTTATGAATATGATGTGTTTCAGACATATGTACATCATATTCAGGATAATGACTCATCAGTTGGGCCAGGAATGCATTGAGACGATTGAAAAGGTATACTCCGAGACTATAATTGCTGCTCCAAAAAAGTGTATGCCCTTCATGACACAGGCGGGCAATGTCTTCCTTGTGTTCTGCTTGCCATCCGGTAGAGCCTGTCACTACCTTTACATCCTGTCTGAATGCTTGACATATGTTGCTGTAGGCAGCTGCAGGAGTAGTGAATTCTATTGCGACATCAGCAGAAGCAAAGGCGGCACTTTTGAAGTCTTCCTGATTGTCTGCATCTACAATACATACTATTTGATGACCACGCTTCAAGGCCACATGTTCTATCATATGACCCATTTTACCGTAGCCAATAAGGGCTATCTTCATTATAATACTATTTTTGATATTGCAAAGATAGACAATTGGTTTGAAAAGTATTACATTTGTACTACAATTTCACATACGTCTGAGTCATACATGGAACAATTGTTACATTATACCTGGCAACATCGTCTCTTCCCGACAGAGGGGTGCAGAACCACAGAAGGAAAGAAGGTGGAGATTATTGACCCCGGACTGCATAATGAAAATGCAGGTCCTGATTTCTTCAATGCCAAAATCCGAGTGGAAGGAACTGTTTGGGTGGGTAATGTAGAGATTCATACTTGTAGTTCAGACTGGAATCGCCATGGACACAATCGTGATGAAAAATATGACAATGTGATTCTTCATGTGGTAGAAAAAGCAGATGTGGACATATTCACTTCCGACGGAAAGAAGATACCGCAGTTGGAAATCAGCATTCCCGTCTATGTAAGGGAGAATTATGTGAACTTGTTGGCGGAAGGAAGATATCCTCCTTGTTGGAGAATTATCCCGGAATTACCGCCTGTTGTTACACGTCAGTGGATGGATTCCTTGTGTGTAGAGCGATTGGAGCAAAAGATGCAAAGGTTGGACAACTACATGTCAGAAGATGTGGGCAATTGGGAACGTGCTTTCTTTGTGACACTGGCCCGTAGTTTTGGTTTTGGTATCAACAGTGATAATTTTGAAGAATGGGCATTGGGTATTCCTTTGATGGCTTGTGGCAAACACAGGGACAATCCTTTTCAGATTGAAGCGATATTTCTAGGTCAGGCAGGTCTGTTGGATGATAGCATGATTCTACGTTATCATTTGGATCAAGCGATGAAGGAAGGCTATTATCTGGCTTTGAAAAAAGAATATGAGTTCCTCAGGAAGAAGTTTTCCATGAAGCCTATGAATGGGTCTCATTGGAATTTTCTGCGCACTCGTCCTCAGAATTTCCCCCATATCAGGCTAGTTCAGTTGGCACGGCTTTTCTGTCAGGGAAAGGTTTCGTTGTCGTCTGTTATTGATCTCAAATCAATAGAAGAGGCAAGGGAAATACTTGTCACTCAAGTTTCTCCCTATTGGGAAACTCACTACACTTTTGGAGGAGAAAGTGCTCCTTCTCAGAAAATGCTTCGCGGCAAGTCTGTTGATTTGTTGGTTATCAATGCTGTAGTGCCGGCACTTTTTGCTTATGGCAAGCACAGGATGCAGGAGGAATTATGTCAGAAAGGATTTGAACTACTAGAACAGTTGAAGGCGGAAGACAACAGATATACCCGTATTTGGCTCGAGACAGGACTTGCAGTGACTACTGCCTCCGATAGCCAGGCATTGCTCCAGCTCAGAACTCACTATTGTGACCGCAAGGACTGCCTGAGATGTAGATTCGGTTATTATTTCCTCAGACGGGGTCAGGATAGGTCCCGAGATATTTCCAGTTAATCTCAAATTATAATATTCCAATGGAAAAGAATTTCGATTTTGTTATTCAAATGCAAGTACGCGATTATGAATGTGACCTGGAGGGCATTGTCAATAATGCGAACTATCTGCATTATCTGGAACATACGCGTCATGAATATATCAAGCAGAAAGGGTTAAGTTTCGCCCGCCTTCATGAAGAAGGTATTGACCTGGTAGTAGCGCGCATCAATATTGCCTACAAGACTCCATTGCGTAGCGATGATGAGTTTATCAGTGGCATCAATATTACAAAAGAAGGAATGAAATATGTTTTCCATCATGAGATATATCGTGTTGGGGACGAGAAACTTTGTATCCGAGCCAAAGTGGAATCAGTCAGCATTGTCAATGGGAAGTTGGCAGATTACCCACCTTTGGAGGCATTGTTGAAGAATTGATACAGGACCTTTTCATGCACCAGGCTTCTCTATATGGCATAGCACTGACCTGCATTCCCAGATTGTCAAGGAAGCAGGCTTTGGATTTGTTCCGCATGGCAGGCAACGATGCTTCTGTTTATTTTGAGTTATCATCCTCAGAACTGAAAGAGCGTTTCCCTGAAATGTCTGAGACAGCGATTACCTTGTTGTCCGAGCATCGTTCTGCAGCTTTGGCAAGGGCAGAGAAAGAATCAGCATTCATTGAGAAACACCAGATACAAAGTCTTCTATATGGGCAGGATGTCTATCCCCATCGACTTACCCAGTGCAATGATGCTCCTTTGGTATTGTATTACAAAGGGAATGCAGATCTTAATGCTACATATGCAGTAGGGATGGTAGGCACTCGTAAGTGCACAGAGTATGGCAAAGATATGTGCCGGGGGATAATATCAGGACTGAGTGCAGTCAGGAAGGATACTCTTGTTGTAAGCGGATTGGCTTACGGCATCGATATACATTGTCACAGAGGAGCCATGGATAATAGTATGGCAACTGTAGCTGTATTGGCCCACGGGTTGGATCGTATTTATCCAGCAGCTCATAGGGATATAGCTCGTAAAATGTGTGCCAATGGAGGCGTGTTGACCGAATATATGTCGGAGACCATTCCGGAAAAAGGAAATTTCCTCAGCCGCAATCGAATCATTGCAGGTATGACGGATGCGTGTATAGTGGTAGAAAGTGCTTCTCAAGGAGGTTCTCTTGTAACGGCACGCATTGCCCAAGGCTATGGCAGGGATGTGCTGGCAGTTCCTGGTCGTGCTACTGACCGCAGGAGTGAAGGATGCAATATGCTGATTAGGGAAAATGTGGCGGCTTTGGTAACGAATGCAGAGGATATCCTGTATGCACTCAATTGGCCTAGTCAGCAAGTGGAAGAAGAAGCCAGGTCTCTACCAAAGGAGCAGGACCTCTTTCTCCAGTTTACCCCTGATGAGCAGACCATTTTGTCACTTCTTGAAAACTGTGAAGGGAAGCAAATCAATCAGTTGGTAGTGGAAAGCAATATGCCTGTAGGGGCTATATCTGCTATATTGTTTGAACTCGAAATGAAGGGAGTTGTCAGACTGATTGCTGGCGGGCGTTATCATTTGATGTCCTCCTGAAGAATACAAGTCCTATATCTATTTTTAGTAATATTTTAGGTCGGAAAAGAACAGGAATATTCAGGAATATGTGTATGTTTGCAACTTATCAGTAATATGTATTCGTCCATGAAAAAGCATTTGATAGTAGTAGGGATATTGATTGTGTCGCTATTGCTGTCCTCCTGCAGTAGTAGCCAACAGATACAAGGAGCGATGACCGGCAGTATGTTGGGAGGCATATTCGGTTCCAGTATCGGTACTTTGATGGAAGGACACCGTGGATATCACAAGGGACAAGCCTTGGGAATTTTGATAGGAGGAGCTGTGGGAGCTGCAGCAGCCAGTCCTGAAAACAAGTCTGCCAACATTTCCCGCTATGACGAGAGACCTCTCAGAAGAAACTACAGAGAAATCCAAGAGACAAGTGAGGTGGCAGATATCAATCGGCTGAAGTCAGAGTATGCCCAATTGAGTGTGGAAAACCTTCGTTTTATTGATTCCAATAATAATAGAGCCATTGATGCCAATGAGCATTGTCAGTTGGTTTTCGAGATATTCAATAGGGGATCATCTACCCTTTACCAGATATCACCTGTCATAACGGTATCTGACAGCAAGCATATCCTGGTTTCCCCGACTGCAATTATTGAATCCATAGCACCAGGTAGAGGAGTGAAATATACAGCTGAAGTATATGGAAAGAAGAATTTGTCACAAGGAGTGGCTGATTTTTCCCTTGGATTTGTCAAGGGACAATTGATATATACAGACCAAACTTTCCAGTTGGCTACCCATAAGGCAAGAAGGTAGAGCAATTCCTACTAGTGGTGCCAATTTTTATACATAATCTTATCATGCGACAAAGAACAGTCTT
>JALERS010000062.1 GCA_022763905.1 Prevotellaceae bacterium
GATATCTGACTACTGATGCGGTCATAGTAGTTATAATCCTATTCCATCTAGACATCTTGTGACCCCGTCATCCAGTATCCTTTTCAGTACCAGTTGACTGATACTCGAGTACCAGTTAGCTGGTACTGGAGTATCTTATAAGTGGTACCGCCTTAGATACTAATTGACTTTATTAAGGTGTTGTAGTTTAACGGAAAAGGTTGACTACTTTGAGTCTTATTTGTAAAGTCAGTTGACTGGGTTAATAATTAGTGTTACTATTGGTTGACTAGTTTTCTCTTAGTCATGATACCAGTTGACTTCATGTCCAATTGATTCCTTATAGGAAATTCTGTAACATGAACAGGTTCCATAAAGCCCTTTGATTTAAAATGGATGTCATCAGTCAACTCCTTGTCAGGTAGCTCATCTAAGCTACTTTCAATCTCCGTTGCTGTCTGTTCAACTCCTACTACTAAAAAAATAATCTAATATTTGTGTCAGTAATACTGCACTTGCTATTGCTTTGATATATTCTTTTGCCATAAAACAAAACTCGTTTTCCCCTCAACTTCTAATTGAATCCCCACTGATTTTCTACTGAGCCTAAAAATATACTGACCCAATATTACTTTGAGCAAGAGAAAGCCCAAAGTCCGATATTACAGGGCTTCGGGCAATATATGTGAGCTCTTGGGAGTTTTTACTGGACAGCAACAATTGGGAATGGCAAGTACATTGACTTTTCCAACAACTCAACTAACTTCATAAGAACTCCCGCTACTACTACCAACACATCCTAAAAACGCAATAAAAAGAAAGAAAGCGAAGAAGGAACGAATCCATGGACATCCATTACTTTCCCCCGAACCCAAGCAGAGAGAAGAGAACGGGGTCAACCACTTTTTTCTTGTAAGGAGACCCTATTGAACCTCCTTTTCAAGATATTTATACTCTCTGATCCTGACTATTTGCAGGTGAGACCTTCGGGGTGCTGAGTTAATTTCCTTTGATATTCTGAAGATGAGGAGCAGATTCAGCCCAAACTACTTCTTGTGACAGAAGGTCGCTTCTTCTTGGCAGGAGAGTGAGTAGTACTGATGATGTGCCGAGCCACTTGTATGCGTTTCAGTGCAAAGGCCTTGAAATCCTCCCATCGGTAATAAGGAGCAGTTTCTGAAGCAATGGGCAAGAATTGGTCACGCTCGTTGAGCATCATGCGCACCAAGACATCTCCCATCCTGTTGCGATAGAATATCCATTGGATATTGGAAGCCAAAGGCACACGATACTCCTTCCATACATATTTCACGCTGTCATCAGGTACGGCTTGGTTCCATCCCTCAATATCCAAAAGCGTCATCATTGACATGATGAGGATATCGTGGCCAAAACGAAGGTCTGCTACCACTGGTCCTCCCTTTATGGCTATATCAGCTTTGGTAAGCACATCTTCCAGTGTACGCCAGGAAAAAGCCCATTGTCTACCTTTTGAATGGCCTGCGGGTCCCTTGGATAGATAGTACTTCAAATTATTCCATTCCCACATCCTAAGCAGTCCCTCTTCATCAAAGATATCCCAAGGTACTTGTTTTCCTCCTGTTGCCTGTATGCTTTCACATATTTCATAGAACATCAGTTCTATATCAAAGGGAGTACCATATTTCTCCAGTCCTTCCTCGGTAGTAAAGAGGCGTCTCAACAATCGGTGAGGTTGACGTACCCTATTGCGAAAGGCATCCAACTGGTCAGCCCATGCCGCATGTGGATTGAGGAATCCTGCATCAGTTGTCCCCACATCAGGATTGTTGACCGTAAAAGGATTAGCCACATTCATATCTGCCAACGAGGCCGACGATTGGCAAGCGATGTCTTTCCTGCACTCACGTAGCCCTTCCAGAAAAGCATACATACTCATGATGGAACGAATAGAATTACTTGACAATGCCTTAACCTGGCAAGACTTACCTTTGAATACAGCGGGATAGCAGTTGAACATACGATGTGCCAAATGGTTGTGCTCCTGTTGTCCCTGCAGTGTGAGGTCACCTCCTCTGAGTCGAAACTTTTCATAAAGAGGCTTGTACATTTCGAAGAAAAGCCTTCCTCTCTCAGTGAGATGTTGATTCTGATAAGCCTCTGTGAGCATCTCATTCATTTTCTCAAAGGTATCGTTGTGAGAACTCATACGTGAACCATGTCGCCCGTAATGGGAGATATAAAAGGGACGAAAGCCTTTTGGGGCAACAGCTGGCGATGGTGTATTGAAATCATACAGATTGAACACTCCCCCGGCTTTACGTATATCTGCCTTGATATCAGCATATGGGTTCTGCGCTTGAAGGGTCAGTGTAAACGAAAGGAAAAGTGCGTAGAAGAAAAGGGATGGATGTTTCATGACAAGGGAAAAATAAGATAATACAATTATAAACTATATAATATGAAGCCCACTGAGGAATATGAGCAGAATGATGACAGGTATGATATATTTAAGCAGGAAGACGATAATGGCCATTGTCTGTGCAGGAATGGTACCATAGTTGGTGAGTTGCTCACGGATGATATCACGGTCCAGCGCCCATCCCACAAACACCGAAATGAGAAGTCCGCCTACAGGTAGTAGCACCTGACCGGAAGTGAAGTCAAAGAGGTCGAATAGGTTCTTGTCACAAATGGTCAGATGACTGAGAGGCCCCATAGACAAGGCACAGAGCGAACCGATTAGCATCACCGAAAGGGTGACATAGGTTGTTGCACGTGGACGAGACAGGTGGAAACGTTCTGTCAAATAGGATGTAGGCACCTCATGCAGTGAAACTACAGATGTCAGAGTGGCAAGTACCAGCAGGAAATAGAACAGTACAGAAACGATATAGGCTCCGGCTGGAATGGCAGAAAATACCTGTTGGAACACATTGGGCAAGGCAATGAACACCAGCGAAGGACCAGCATCCACACTGAAATGGGCAGAAAAAACTGCAGGGAAGATAACGATGCCGCTCATCACCGCCACCATACTGTCGATAACACCCACCTTGACCGCAGTACTTACCAGTCGGGTCTCACGGTTGAAATAAGAGGCAAAAGTACAGATACATCCCATGGCCAAACTAAGAGAATAAAAAGCTTGCCCCAAGGCACATAAGACGGTGTCCACATGAATCTTGGAGAAATCGGGTTGGAACAGAAATGACAATCCCTCACCCGCAGCAGGTGTAAAAAATGAAGAGATGCACAGCACGAGCATAATAATGAACAACAAGGGCATCATATACTTGGAAAAACGCTCTATACCCTTCTTCACTCCTTTGACAATGACCAGATGCGACATTAGGATAAATAGCAGAGTATAAACCACTGGCATGAACGGGTGTGACACAAATCCCGAGAAATAGTCAGCATACGCTTGCGTATTGCCTGTCATGGCCAGCGTAGTGAAAGTACCGGCTAATGCACTGACCATGTAGTTCAATGCCCAGGCGGACACCACAATATAATAACATAGGATGAACCATCCAGTGAAGACACACAATTTGCCGATATTGCGGAAAAGCGGGTTGGCGGTCAAACGAGCATAAGCGGTAGCTGTATTGCTTTGTGCGTGTCTGCCAATCATGAACTCAGCAATCATCAGTGGTAATCCCAGTAGGATGATACAAATGATATATATTAAGAGGAAGGCACCTCCTCCATTCTGTCCAGCCAGTACTGGAAAGCGCCATATGTTGCCCAATCCCACAGCCGACCCCGCCGTAGCAAGTACCAGCCCGATTTTGCTGGCGAAATTGGTTCGATTGCCATTATCTACACTCATGATATCCCAAAATATTTTTATTCACTTGATGATTACAGTAGTACCCCCTGCTTCTTTAATTCCTGCTGAAGGACAGGCACTTCCACATCCTGTGCAGAAGTACGCCTACTCACAGCCAGTCCGGCAGCCGTTCCCGCTGCTTGTCCTGTTACAAAGCAAGTACCTATTTCACGTGCGTCGTAGGTCAATGCCTCGTCGAAGTCAAAACATCTGCCTGCCACAAGCAGGTTAGGAGTCTTGTGAGGAAGAAGGGAACGATAGGGAATCTGCCATACGGGACGTTCCGTTCCACGATACTTCTTACCTTGATAGACAAAGGAGGCACTACCACCACTCATTCCGATGATGTCATCATATTTGGTGAAATGCATGGAATCATCCATGGTCACCCGATGGTGACTTTTCAAGACACGTGTGCACCTCACACCCAACTGACTCGGAGAATCCAACATGAAGAGATCTTCACACCCTTCCTGCTGACGGGCTTTTTCTGTCTGTTCCCACATGTATTTGCGCATGTTGTATTGCAATCGTGACAGGTTGAACACATCTAGTCCGTCCTGATTCATCTCACCGTCTGTATGCATCAGTCTGACTCCCTTGATAGGAGTAGGTCCTCCCATCTTGGAGTGAGAGGCATTGCCGATACGCCACATTACACCGATGTGGTGCTTGCGTTCCTCAAAATCCTCACCGGCCCAGCAGAACACATCACCATCACCCGAGCAGTCAATAAAGAATTTGCCTCTAATGGCCAAGCGTCCACTCTTGCACTCTATGACGATGCTGTCAATGCGGTCACCCTCTTTCACCACTTGCGAAGCCCAACTATGATAGATAACCTGAACACCTTGGTCATGAAGCATCTCTGCCAGCACATATTTAGTAGCCTCAGGGTCAGTACGCGGATTTTGAGGATGGATGGCCATTCCCATATTGAAAAGGCGCTGAGTGATGTCGGTCATGACTCCCTTGATGGCCGCTGTTCGCTGACCAGCGGCATCCACACCCATCGTATTGAGCACAGGAAGTACCTCGCCTCCTGTCCACAAGCCACCGAGATAGGTATAACGTTCAACTAAAATCACAGATGCACCGCTTTTGGCCGCCGACAAAGCCGAGGCTACTCCTGCAGGACCGCCACCTATCACTACAATATCAGCCTGTGCTACTACTGGTATCTCCCGTGAAGGTTCACTGACATGGTCAAAAGTGGACAATCGGGTCTTGATGCGTACTTTCTTCTCTTTGGGAGACGGCTGTGCGTTGGAGGTGTTTATTGTGGCCAAACCAATCCCCAACAAACTCTTTTTTAAGAAGTCTCTTCTCTTCATGGGAAATAATTATTTATGAATTTAGTTGTAATATGCGGATAATTTTCTGCAGAACCTCATAGCGGTCCCAGTCAGTGCGGTTAGCAAATATCAGGATGAAACTATGCGTTTCCGGTAGCAAGGCAGCCAGTATTTTAAAACCGCCATTGTCTCCCGTATGATACACTATATGCGGATGGCAGAGAGAGGGAGTCTCCACAAACCATCCCCATCCATACCAGGTATTGCCCCGATTCTGGTAGTCACTGAAGATGCTTCCCGTTACCTTTGTATGGGGTTGCTGCGCCATATCTTGATAGTACTTACCAAGTAGCTCATAAGTATCCAGTGCCTGTATCCAACGTAAAAATTCATGGGTAGATGAATACATGCCCCCGTCGGGCCTCGTAGCAAAGAAGGTTTCTTCTCCATAATCGTATTCATACCAGTCCTTGACTTGTTGTGGCATATGTGCTGCATGTTCCTCGCCCATGCCTTCCAATGAGCCATATTCATAGCCGTGAGCCATATTTTTGATACGTTCCTGATGATGGCGGTCAAAATAGCAAGTGTGCTTCATACCCGCAGGACGAAGGATGTGCTTTTTCATATAGCGTTCAAAAGGCAGTCCTGTCACTCTCTCCACGATATCGCCTAGTAGCACAAAGGTAGGGTTGATATATTCATATTGAGTTCCAGGCAGAAAATGCAGCGTATCCAGACTCTTCATGTATTCCATGGCCAGTGCTTCGTCACCATATACCCGTTGCTCTCTGGTAAGTCCGTGGCGGGCATCTGGCACTCCTGAGGAATGAGCTAGCAGATGCTTGATACGCACATGTCGCCACAAGGTGCTTTGAAAATCGGGACGATAGTACGCCACTGGGTCTTCAAGCGACAGGCGTCCCTGTTCAGCCAATTGTAAGACAGCCATCGCTGTGAAAGCCTTGGATACAGAGGCGATGTTGAAGAAAGTATTCCCCGTGATAGGAATACGGCTATGGATATCTGCCACACCATATCCCTTGTCCCACACCACCTTTCGTTCATGTCCTATCAGTACAGCAGCTCCCGGTTCTGTAGCAGGAAAGAGCATCTCTAGCATACTATCTACCTTCGCCAGCGAGCCAAGTTCCAACGCATAACCGGCCTTGATAGCAAACAGGAAACTCGCCATCAGCGGAATCATGTGTCTGATAGTCATTCTCATGGACAGTAAGTATCACGATAGGCACATATCCTTACCGATGCCGATTGACAGTCGGAGGGAAACGGCGGCCTCATTTTTTCTATGTTTATCTCAACTTTCTCCACTATCGTAAAACGTCTTAGCAATGCCTCGATGATGCGAGTGGCTAGATGTTCCAATGTCATAGACGAGATGCGAAACTCGTCTTTCACCACCTCATAGGCTTCGGCGTAATTGACCGACAGGTCGAGACTGTCTGTGATGAATCCTGTAGGAGGCACAGCTATGTCCATTCCCACATGGATACAAAAATGATTGCCCACCTGGCGCTCTTCTTCACTCATCCCATGGTATCCGTAGAGGTGTACCCCATTCAGGTGCACGGTAGCATGTTCATACCTTGTCATGGGCAGACGTATTTAAAATGGACTCCATGTAGGCCAGCAGTTCTTCCCGACCCGATGCTTTGGCAGAACTGGTCAGGAAGTGTCGGGGCAGTTCTTCCCACGTATCCTCCAATTGCTTGTTGAAGAGGAGAATATTCCTTGCCAACACGTTGTGCGAGCTTTTGTCGGTCTTAGTGAACACTATGCTGAAAGGCACTCCGTTTTCACCCAAATATCGGATGAAATCCATATCAATTTTCTGAGGCGGAATATTGGCATCAATCAGCACAAACAGATTGTACATATTAATACTATTGTCAATATATCCGCGGATGGTCTTTTCCAGTCTGTCAGCCAATGATTTGGAACGGCGTGCATATCCGTATCCTGGCAAATCCACCAGATACCACTTCTTGTTGATGAGGTAATGGTTGATGAGAATGGTCTTGCCTGGCGTCTGGCTCGTTTGTGCCAGTTTTTTATTTTGTGTCAGCATATTAATCAGACTGCTCTTTCCTACATTGCTTCTTCCTATAAAAGCAAATTCAGGCAGACCATCTTTGGGTGTTTTTTCCCAAATAGTGGCACCATTCCGATATTCAGCACTTTTTATAATCATCGTTTCTTTCTGCGTCTATCAAGATGAATATTTTCAAATCGAGATGTTTTTCTGTTGAGGAAAAAAGAAGATAATCACTGGCGGCGGCGCAATGCGTCATTCATCACCCTCATCAGATTGCCGCCCCATATCTTCCCGATGTCGCCATCCGTATATCCTTTTTCCATCAGTCCCATAGTGATATTGATGGCATCGTTCTGTCCCATAATACCTCGGTAGCCACCTCCACCATCCAGGTCGATGCCAATACCCACATGGTCGATGCCTCCCACCTTTACCGCATGGTCGATATCCTCAACCATATGGTTCACACATGCACGATGCATATTACTACACTGGAAGTTCCATACCGCATAGATTTGCAGTACACCACCATTGCGTGCCAATGCTTTGATTTCCTTATCCGTCACATTGCGGTCATGGACAAATCGGGCCATGCATCCCGAGTGGGAGAAGATGACAGGTGCCTTGCTCAAGGCTATGCAGTCCCAAAAGGTTTGCTGACTAGCATGCGAGAGGTCAATGAGCACCCCCTGACGGTTCATCTCCTTCACTACCTTCTTGCCAAATGGAGTCAGTCCCAAATGCGTCTGATTGGTAGTATCCTTCACATTGGAAGAGTGGCATATGGCATTGTCTTTCATCCAACAAAGAGTAATATAGGACACTCCTTGGTCAGAATACCAACGTATGTTTTTTAAATCATCCCCAATGGCATGTCCGTTTTCCAATCCTATAAAGAAAGCCTTCTTGCCCTGTTTCTTCAACTCCAAGGCTTCGTCGGGCGTACGGGCAATGCCACAAAAATCCTTATAGTTTTCCACATCCGCATGGATTTGCGCCATGATCTGCTTTCCCTTCTGCACTCCCTGGGCCAATCCCTCTGCAGTGAGCAGTCCCTGTTTCTGAAAATTCACGATAAACTCGGCATCGAGTTTGCCTTCATTCATCTTCTGAATACTGATTTGGTTGGTCTGTCGTCGACCCACAGAAGCCCCATGCCGATACTCTTCAGCCAAATCCCCATGGGAGTCGATGGTAAAGATGCGCTGATGCAACCTCTTGGCTCTATTATACAGACGTGCCTTAGAAAGGAGTTGTTGGTAGGTAGAGGGGTAATCATGTATTCGCCACTGACAGGAATCCAGTTGCCTTACAAGGTCTTGTGGATGCGGCATCATGATGGGGATGTTTCTGTCTGCAGCCAGTTTGTTAAGTAGCACGGCGAAAGTGTCTGCAGCCATCACCCCGCCAGTCAGCACCAGTCCGTCCAGTACATCCACGGCATGTGCCAGAACTTCAGCGTCTGAAGACATAGGGATAACCATGGGCACCCCTCCTATTTGCTGTACAGCCGCCACCTCCTCCACCACCTGCGGACCAGCAGGTACACCTATCAGCAGACGAGGGTCAAGGGAAAGCCGAGCCTGTCGGTCAGCCTCTTGATAGATAGACTTCACCTCCTTCGGGTAGGAGATGGATTGTGCTGATATCCCCACTGGCTGGGGAAACAGGACAGCTAGGCAGAAAACACTGTATACGAATCGTTGTAATAACATGGTCTGTTCTTTTTCGCAGGGAATGACAGTAGGATTGTCCCCCTAATTACTATTCTGCAAATTTACAATCTTTTCGGTCTATTACCATCAGAAGAAGCAGGTTTTCCTATTCATTCATCTAATAAAAATATCATTTTCCATTTCTCTATAGTGCCAACATTAGCAGAAATATGCTATTTTTGCATTTATCTTATCGTACCCACAGGATACTGCTCGCACTTGGGTAGGTACTGACGATGAGTATATCATCACGGACCCTGCAAAAGAAGAAAAAAGAACACATGGAAAATGCCACCTCCCACTATGACCTCACGGTCATTGTACCCGTATACAACGAAGTCGACAATATGCCACGTTTGGAAAGTGAGTTGTCAAACTTTCTCCGTCAGGCTGCCGTTCCCTCTTGCGTACTCTTTGTTGATGACGGTTCTCGAGATACCAGCTTGGCATCCATCCGTGACATCTGCCGTAGGCAAGAGCATTTTTTCTACATTGCCTTCTCCCACAACTGTGGTCTGAGTGCCGCCATGAAAGCAGGTATTGACCAGTGCCGTTCTCGCTGGGTAGGCTACATTGATGCAGATCTTCAAACATCACCGCAGGACTTCAATCTTCTGCTTCCCTATGCCGAGAGCTATGCTTTGGTGACCGGCATTCGCACTGGCAGAAAAGACACTTGGTGGAAACGCCGTCAGAGCCGGCTGGCCAATGCCTTCCGCAGGATGATGACGGGCGATACCGCACTAGACACCGGATGTCCGTTGAAAATCCTTCATACCGATGTAGCCCGTCGTATTCCCTTTTTCAATGGTATGCACCGCTTTTTACCTGCCCTTGTCTTGTTACAGGGAGAAGATTTCTACCAACTTCCCGTCCGCCACTTTCCCCGCACTGCTGGCATTTCCAAGTTCAGCATGCGCAACAGATTCTGGGGGCCACTCTCCGACTGCTTCGTTTATCGTTGGATGAAGCATCGCTACATCCGTTATCATATAGGAGAAAGCCGCCTATGAAATTCTGTCTCATTTCTCTCGTCCGCCGACGCATCTCCCCTATAGTATGGGTAATGCTCTTTGAGGCTTTAATACTGCTCATGGGCAATTCTCATATCGTCCCTGATATCATGGAGTCGCGCAATCTTATTGCCGCTCGTGAGATGGTGGAAGAAGGAAATTGGCTCATCCCCACAATGAATGGAGAACTCCGTTTGGCCAAACCGCCTCTGCCTACATGGATATCAGCTGGCCAGCTCCTGCTCACAGGCAACAGTTGGGCTGCGCAGCGTATCCCTGCCGCTTTGGCAGGTTGCTTCATGCTCTACTGGTTGTACCTGTTGGTCCTCTCCATGACTCGCAGTCGGCTTCTGGCCTGCCTTTCTGTCTTGTTGTTGGGCACTTGTACCAACTTCCTATTGCTGGCCAAAACCATATCATGGGACATCTACTGCCATACCTTCCTACTCGGTGCTCTTTATCATTTGTGGCTTTTGCTATCGTCATCTGTTCATCCCCTTCGCCATACTTTGCTGGCTGGTCTCTTTGTCGGCATGTCCATCATGAGCAAGGGACCCGTCTCCCTATATGCCCTTTTCCTACCCTTTGTCATTGCCTGCTGGATGATGTATCGCCATGAGGCTCATCTCCATCTGCGCTGGTTGCCTGCTGTAGTGTTGATTGCCCTAATCAGCGGATGTCTGTGGTATGGCTATGTAGCATGGTCGTGCTATGACGAGAGCATGGACACCCTCCACCTCGAGTCTGGCAATTGGATGAACCATAGTATCCGTCCTTGGTGGTATTACATCACCTTCTTCGTTGAGACAGGCCTTTGGGCGCCCTTATGCCTTCTCAGTTTGGTCTTCCCCTTGTGGAAGCAGAGAGTATCCCATCCTCGCCATTACCTGTTCAGTCTGCTTTGGATGGTAGCGGCCCTTGTACTTTTATCAGTCCTGCCCGAGAAGAAAAACCGCTATCTCCTGCCCGTTGTCATTCCTGCAGCCATCGCCATGGCCCATGTGGTAGACTATTGGTTCCATCGCTTGAAGACTTTACCCCTCTTGCAGCAACGCCTGTTCCGAGGCATATCCATCCTCATTCTACTGACTCATATTTCTCTGTTCCTACTATGCCTCTATGCCTTGTTCTACCTGCTTCTATCCCCGCTTCCCGTCTTCCTACTGATGGGCCTGCTATTGCTTTGCCTCGCTTGGGATCTGCGGGCTGTGCGACGTTTGTCCGTGCAACGTTTGTTAGGTTCTGTTCTTCTAGGCTTTGCTTCCGTTGCCTGTTTTGGCATGCCTCTGGCAAGCCATCTGCTTAGCAATCCCCACTATTCTAGTCCCTTTCCGATTATCAACGAGCGTTATCCCAGACTATCTGTATATTCACCCGAATCCACCTCCATACGCATTGAACTGGTTTATGACTTGGGTCGCAAAGTTACTCCCGTGCAAAACAATGCCCAACTACTTTCCTGCGCTCCCTGCCTATTCATATGTCCAGATGACCAACCCTGTCTCAATCTCCCCAAACAACTTCGTGAGCGAATGGTATCCCTAGGCCATTACAACGGCGACCGCCAACCGCCCCGTAAGGGTCACCCCCGTCCTAGTCTCTGCTATCGATTGTATTATCTACCCCCTGCCCCATGATTGTATTCCTCATCGGTCTTCTAGCCCAAGTATTCTATACGGCACGCGTCCTAGTACAATGGATACGGTCGGAAAAGGCTCACCGCATTGAATCGCCCACCCTCTTTTGGGCGTTTTCCCTCATGGGCTCCATGCTTCTTTTCGTCTACGGCTGGTTACGTCATGACTTCTCTATCGTGTTCGGCGAGTTTCTCTCCTTCTATATCTACCTATGGAATCTCAAAGCTAAGGGCATTTACTATTTTATTCCCCGTTGGTTGCCCGCCCTGCTGATGCTTGTACCCATAGTTTGTCTAGTGTATGTAGCTCAGGATTTTACCTCGTTCTCCCGTCTGTTTCTGCACAATGCTAATGTTCCAGTCTATGCCTTGGTGTGGGGCACCACTGGCCAGTTCATCTACAAGATGCGTTTTGTCTATCAGTGGTATTACAGCGTGCGCCACCATCAGTCGCTCTTACCCCTCACCTTTTGGTACATCGCCGTCACCGGTTCGCTCATGATTATTATCTACGGACTCTTCCGTAGCGACTTCATCCTCATATTAGGTCAGGTAGGTATTTTCGCTTCCATCCGCAACATCATGCTCGGCCACTCTGCAAAAGAAAAGAAACCTCATACCCAATCCTCAGTTAAAGGAGAGGAAAATGACAATGAAACCACATGAAACCTCTGAAATAAATATATTCACCATGGAAAATTCACAATTGCAACCCCAATCCGTATTCCATTACTTTTCCATCATCAACAAGATTCCCCGTCCTTCTGGAAAGGAGGAGCAGATGATGGCCTATCTCCACAAGTTTGCAAAAGAGCATGGCCTGGAGAGTATGCAGGACGAGACAGGTAATGTCCTTATCCGTAAACCCGCTACACCAGGTTATGAGAACCGCAAGACCACTGTCCTGCAGAGCCATATGGACATGGTATGTGAGAAAGAAGCGGGTCTAGAGTTCAACTTCCTCACCGACCCCATCCAAACCGAGGTTCAAGGAGAATGGCTCACAGCCAAAGGCACCACCCTTGGAGCCGACGACGGCATCGGAGGTGCTATCCAATTAGCCATTTTGGCCAACACCCATTTGGAACACGGCCCGCTGGAGTGCCTCTTTACCCGCAGTGAGGAGACCAGTTTGACTGGTGCATTTGGTCTTGACCCCCATATGCTACAGGGCGAGTATCTCATCAACCTCGACTCTGAGGACGAAGGTCAGATATTCATCAGTTGTGCTGGTGGTGCCAACACACGTGCTTGGTTTGACACTATCTACGAAGAAGCCCCACAGGACTCCTTCTTCTTCCGCATGCAAGTGAAGGGTCTGGTAGGTGGTCACTCTGGCGATGACATCAATAAGAAGCGTGCCAATGCCAATATTCTTCTGTTTCGTCTCATCAGCCGTTTGCGCAAGGACTTTGGTCTGCGTTTAGCTGATGTCCAAAGTGGAGGACTCCACAATGCTATCCCACGTGATGGTTACGCTCTCTGCTGCGTCCCCAATCGCCACAAGGAAGATGTGCGTGTTGCATTCAATATCATGACCGCTGAGATAGAGGAAGAGTATAATACAACAGAAAAAGGCATTACTTTTATTTTGGAGAGTATAGAGCCGCAGACAGTAGTTCTGGAAACTAGCCTCACCGATCGACTCATCAAGGCTATTTTAGGTGTTCCTAATGGTGTTCTGGCCATGAGTCAAGACATCCCCGACTTTGTAGAGACCAGTTCCAATCTGGCCAGTGTCCGTATAAAGGATGGAAAAATACATATTGAAACCATGCAACGTAGCAACCTCACCAGCAAACGACTCGCCACTTGCGAAGCCGTGAGCGGAGTTTTTGAGTTGGCAGGTGCCCATGTAGATGTAAACACAGGTTATCCAGGTTGGTACCTCGACCCCTCCAGTCCGTTCCTGCAGATGGCAGTAGCCGCCTACAAGCACCTTTTCGGTCGTAATCCCGAGGTTAAAGCCATCCATGCTGGACTTGAGTGTGGCCTCTTCAGCGAGAAGTATCCTCATATGGATATGATTTCCATTGGCCCCACCCTGCGTGGAGTACATAGTCCCGATGAGCGTTTGCTCATTCCCACTGTTCAACAGGTTTGGGACCACGTTCTGGAGATTCTACGCAACATCCCTGTCCGTTGATTATAGCCATCTTTATATTTATTGTCCGTTGTTGCATATGCGGTTCTGCTTTCCTCTTGTCGCCACCCTTCTGTTAGTCCTTGTGCTGTCGGTCAGCATATGCACATCTTGTTCTGATGAGGAGCGATTTCCATCCGATGCCCATGGCAGTCTGTCCTTCTCCGTTGACACATTGGAGATGGATACCCTCATTGCTGGTGAGGTATCCCCCACCCGTCGTCTGGTCATCCGTAATAACAGCAATGACCCTTTGCGAATTGTTGGAATATCCTTCCTTCAGGGCAAGAGTGAAGGTTTCCGCGTCATCGTTGACGGCATCCGTGTAACCGACACCCTTACAGTCCCCATTGACTGCCGTTCAGGCGATAGTCTGCAGGTATTCGTTCAAACCCTCCTGCCCGAGAGTGGCGAGGATCATCCCGTCCATCATAAAGCCGTTTTGGCATTCACCCTCGCCAACGGAATCTGCCAGCAACTATGTCTGAGTGCATGGGGACAAGATGTAGTGACTTTGTCTCCGCTGGTGTCACCCTCTGGTGTCACCCTTCAGGCTGGAAAGCCCTATTTGGTGCGCGACAGTTTGGTAGTCCCCTTTGGGGCCAGTCTCACCCTTCAACCTGGTGTCACCCTTCTGTTTCGCAGTAACGCCTATATGCGTATTGAGGGTTCACTCATCGCCAAAGGCACTCTGGAAGCCCCCATCTGTTTCCGAGGCAACAGGATGGACTACATGTTCCCCAATCAGCCTTACGACCGTATCTCTGGCCAATGGCAGGGCATCATCATAGGGAGCCGTTGCACAGGTGTTGATATGGACTTCTGCGATATCCACAGCGGTTCCTACGGTCTCTTCTTCGAAGGTACTGACGCGTCTGAGACGTCCCCTTTGATGACCATCCGCAATAGTATCATCCACAATATGTCTGGGCACGGCATCGAAGCTCACAACTCGCACCTTCATATCGGAAACAGTCAGATTACCAACGCTGGAGGCAATTGTATATCTATCTATGGTGGCAAGCATGAATTCATCCATTGTACTATCGGACAGTTTTATCCTTTCAGTGCATTGAGTGGTCCTGCGTTGTATCTCGCCAATAGTTATTCGGGTACTTTCTGTCCTTTGTACCAGGCTGACTTCATCAATTGTATCATCACTGGCTATTCTGATGACGACATCATAGGAGAATCCATTGGAGATGATGATGAGACCCATCCGTTCCGTTATCGTTTCAGTCACTGTCTGCTGAACACGCCCGAGGTAGTTGACCCTCTGTTCATCAGCAATGTATGGGAGAGTAAAGAGCATAAGGTAATGCATGAAAACAATTTTACAGGATTCATCCCCCCTTCCCTCATCTATGGATTCCAATTAGACTCCCTCTCGTCCGCCATCGGCATCGGTGACACACTGGCAACCCTTCGATATCCTTTGGACCGTAAGGGGAAAAACCGTCTAAGCGACCATCGTAGCGATGCCGGTTGCTACGAATACTCCTCTCTCCCTACCCTCTGGTAGTAGGAAAAGTCGATTCTTCTGAAAAAAACGGAGTGCCGAAACCTTCTGAATGGAGTAAATGTAGGAGATTTATTCCCTAGTACCTCTCATTGCACCATACGTACGGGTCTCGTATTCGGCACTACATACATATAGGAGTTTATTGCTGTCCAGTATAACTTTTGCAAAGAAAATAAATTAGGGCTGACACTTCTCACGAGGTATCAACCCTTTTGGTTATCTTTGTTTTTGAGACAATTAAAAAACTATATACTTCTTGGGCTGGTTTCCTAAACTCTTCTTATTGTATATTACCAGAGATGCGGGTGATATAGTCACCTAGAGCTTGTTCATCCCTTTGGGTGATGATGTGGTCTAGTTTCTTGAGTTCCTCCCTGATCTTTTCTAACTGGAGGGGAGTATGGGGATTAAACAATATTTCACGCAAGAGGTTGCGGTCCTCACCAAGTACTCCTTTGGCAATGGAAAGATGGCGCTTGAAGGTGGTACCCGGGGCATCCT
>JALERS010000009.1 GCA_022763905.1 Prevotellaceae bacterium
CATTATCTACTGAGCCAAAATTATTCAATACAATCCCCACTCAATTTCTACTAAGCCATTTTTATCCCCACTGATTTTCTATTGAGCCCTGATTGGCAGGTAATTCATTCTTTATTTCCTTCAGTTTTTCCATGCATGATATCAACGCCATGAAGTTCATGAGCATAAGTCATAGGTAGTTACTATTAGCGAAAACAAAGTTGACACGTCGTTAATTTGAAAATGAGAATAGAACAATCAGGCCTGATTCCTTCGATAGGAATTGACCCTGTGATCGTCAGGTCAAGGTATCTCCTACCCTCTTTCAATAACCATGCGTAAAGAAGAGGAGAGAATAATTCTCCCTTATGGACTCTATTCCAAAAGAGAGAAAGAATCCACTAAAAAAGTTTACTGATTCACTCAAGCATTAGCATTGAATTTTCAACAAGACTCTAATTATTTCAGTTAGTTACACTATTGTACTCTATTAATTCATTAATAAAAATGTGGGAATATATCTATAGAAAAGAACCCTCCAAGTGCAATTCGTTGTCATAAAAAGTGATTACTAAATATGAATCAATTGAAATAATAGGTCTTAACTAGCAATAATCCATAAAAAAGTGTATTTTTGCACAAGTCATATTGCAGACTGTCCCACACACTTCAATAATCATTCCATGTATTCCCTCCCATGCATGTACGAATAAGTATCTCATTTACTATTGCCGCCTGTTTGCTAACATTATTACTTTCAGCATGTTCCGGCAATTCCAAAAAATACGTAATCGGCGTTTCCCAATGTTCTGAAGATATCTGGCGAGACAAACTCAACAGTGAACTTAAGATGGGGGAACTCCTCAACGATTCCCTGATAGTCAAGATTGTATCCTCTAATGATGACAGCAAGAAACAGACGGAGCAAGTTAACCAATTCATTGATGAAGGAGTTGATCTTCTGATAGTAGCCCCCAACCAACTAGGTATCCTATCAACTGCCATTGATCGGGCATACGATGCTGGTATACCAGTAGTGTTGTATGACAGAAAGAGTGATTCTGAAAAATATACAGCCTTTATGGGTTGTGACAACTATCTGATAGGCCAATCTATGGGATGTTTCATTGCCCAACGTCTTCAGGGAAATGGACGTGTGGTTGAAATTCGTGGCCTGGAAGGTTCTTCTCCTGCCCTTGAGCGTCATCGTGGATTTGTTGATGCCATAAAGAATTATCCGAAAGTCAGTCTTGTAACCTCTGAGGCAGGTGACTGGAAGGAAGAGAGCGGAGGACGCGCCATGAAGCGGATATTACAACGGACACAGGACTTCGACTTTGTCTATTGCCATAATGACCGTATGGCAAAAGGTGCTTATAATATTGTCCAGCAGATGGGTATTACACGTCCATACAGATATACAGGAGTTGATGGTATGGCAACAGAAGGAGGAGGTCTGGAAATGGTAAAGGAAGGTATACTTGAGGCTTCCTACTTGTATCCTACAAAAGGCGACGAACTGATAGCCTTAGTTCTAAAAATTCTGAGTCATCAGCCTTTTAAGCGTGACAACTACCTCAGTACGTCCATCGTCACTGAAAGCAATGCAGAACTGACGCTGATGGAAGCAAAAGATACCGAACGTCAACGCAACAACTTAAAACTTTTGCACAGGCAAGTAGACCGGTATCTTTCCGATTACAAGACGCAGAAAGTATTGCTAAGCGGATTGTTTGCTGTAATTTTTATTCTTATTGTTGCTGCAGTACTGATATTCAGAGGTTATGTGATCAAAGTGCGACTCAACGAACAATTGGCGAAGAAAAACGAAGAACTCGAACACTTGAACAATGAGGTAATGGAACTTACCCACTCTCGTCTGGTTTTTTTCACCAACATCAGTCATGAATTGCGCACACCCCTCACATTGATAGCCGACCCCATAGAGATGCTTTTGGAAGAAGGAGGCATCAAAGGCCGCAGTCGTGAATTACTCAAAATGGTACAACGTAATGCAAAGGCATTGCAACAGCTTGTAGGTAGCATTCTTGATTTCAGAAAGATTCAAAACGGAAAGATGGAACTTTCTCTGACCCGTTTCGACATTGTAAAGGCACTCTCTGTATGGACAGGCGACTTCCAGTTGACGGCCGAGCGAAAGCACATCCAACTTCAACTGGACACATCCTCCTATACATCTTCTCCCGAGATTATTGCTGACAAAGAAAAGGTATCCAGAATCCTATTCAATCTGCTGAGCAATGCTTTCAAGTACACACCCGTCAATGGAAAAATCATCGTCTCCTTGGGTAATGCACAGGAAACAGATGTCATTGAAGGATATGCTACCCGGCATCTATTGCGCATCTCCGTGAAAGATACCGGAAAAGGTATTCCCTCAGAAGAAAGAGACAAGGTTTTTGAACGTTTTTTCCAGTCCAAAGGAGCATCCGGTGGTACAGGAATAGGATTGGCACTGGTAAAGTCCTTTGTTGAATTGCATCATGGAACAGCAAGGGTGGAAAGTGAATATGGACATGGTTCCAATTTCATTGTGATACTGCCATGCATGCAAGAAGGAGAGATTAAGGATGAGGCGGCATCTACAACGGAAGTAGACGAGACTGTACTCCAATACATTGATGATAACAGCAACCAAAGGGGGAATATGCAGCAGTTGGTAGAGGAACAAGGAGAGAAACCCACCCTGCTGATTATTGACGACAATAATGATATCCGTCAATATGAGCGCACCTTACTTCAAGACCGCTATATAGTTTTAGAAGCAGCGGACGGGAAGGAAGGCATTGAGATAGCCATGCGCGAAGTACCCGACTTGGTTATTTGCGATGTAATGATGCCTATAATGGACGGACTGGAATTCACTGAACGTCTCAAGACCCATGTTGCCACTTCCCACATTCCAGTCATTATGCTTACAGCAAAGAATCTGGAAGAACATCGTGCAGAAGGCTATGACCATGGTGCTGATTCCTATATTACCAAGCCCTTCCATGCAAAAGTACTTTTGGCCCGCATTGACAACCTACTTAAACAACGCTGTCTGTTAAAGAATATATTCCAAAAGCACTCTTTACCAGAAACGGAAATAGAAGAATCCTCCATGGACGACAGGGACAAGGCATTCATTAAAAAGCTTCATGAAATTATCCAATCCAATCTGAGCAACAATGATTGCAGTGTAGAAGATATTGGCCGGAAGGTGGGCTTGAGCCGTGTGCAACTTTATCGGAAAGTCAAAGCCTTGACAGGAACATCTGTTGTGGATCTTCTTCGCAAAGCCCGACTAGCCAAGGCCCATCGCCTATTGGAGTCTAACGGAAAAAACATTTCCGAAGTAGCCTATGAGGTAGGTTTCACTTCTCCCTCCTATTTCACCAAATGCTTCAAAGAGGAATTCGGCATTTTACCCGGTGAGGTAGACATCCGTTGATGCTATTGTCAAGATAGAACAGCTATCAAGCATAACGGGCCATTGACATAAAGTTCAGATTTACTATATTACAGGGAAAGCTAATGCTCCCATGGGAGAAGAAAGTTTTTCTCCATATTCATCCTACTTAACGAAAGCTGGAAGTCAAGTAAAAATCGTTCATTGTATATCATTATTGTTACAACGAACGATTTTTACAATCAGATGAACGATATTTTATAAATAAAAATCCAGTTGTATGTCTAATTTTGTCGCAGAGATTTTCACCTGGGAATCAACCTCAAACACAATGAATATGAACTGTATTTTAAAAAGAAAGACTTGGGTAATAATCGCTATGATTATGATGACTCACCCAGCAATGCTTGCTCAAGAAGAATCCAACAGCAGCAAGGAAGAAAACAATCGTAATGTCATGCTCAATGCAGCCAGTGCTAATGGTCCTCGAGAGATACAGATTGGCCTGCCATCGGCAGATGTCAATGTCCTTGAGAACGGCATGCCTGTTACCTACGCCACTAATCCTCATTCGGTAAATACCATCTGGCGTAGCGATGCAAGCCTTAATTATCAAGGATTGCTAAAAATCAGCGAAACTGCCATCACTACCGGCAATATAGGTTATGCCGTGAATTCATTCACGCAGAAAGGGGAAAAAGGCTTCAACGGAACCCTCAACTACAAGAGCAACCACTTCGGCATGCAGGAATTTTCACTCAATGTCAATGGAAGCTTGCCCAAGAATTGGTATTATAGTGCCAATATGTATCAGGACTTTGACCCTGGAACCTTTAAGATACGTTCCACTCCCTATCAGGACCGTACCCAAATATACAAAGGTCTTCTTACCAAACGATATAATGAGGACCGGGGTGAATTCACTGCCATGTACAGATATAGCAATAGCCACAATGTGTACAATTATGCCACCCAGAGCGCTCCCTTCATCTATGTGGGTGACGGTAGTGTGAAAGAGTATGGTAAGTTCAAACTAGGAACTACCTCCTACCTTCCTGTCGACAACAACATGACCTATCGTGATATGCGGACAGGCGAACTCAAACAGACTACACTCTACGATGCCTGTCTCAACAGAATGAGCGAAGTATCCTTGATGAATACTTACAAATGGGATAATGGACTCACATGGAAAGCTTCTTTGAAGTATGACCATTCCCGCGGAGCTATGGTATACCAGACACCAATGTCCATCATTGACCTTAATGACCCAGATAATCCGGGCGTCAATAATTATATGTACCATGACATCACAGGAAAAGCCCAGCCTTATACTGGACAGTATGTACAGACCCGTATGTCTTGTCTCAATGCCGGTATCATAGACGAAGCCCTCTTTACTTCCGAACTCCACAAGTCATTCAAGAATTCCACCTTGCGATTAGGTTTCAACGAGTGGTTCTATCATATTGACTATGCTTCCAATACCACCATGTATGACCAGAGTGTTCCTTCAGACGGAGGATATGCCTTAAGAGTCTGGGATGCCAACCAGCGTGACAGTTACTTCTATGATTTCAACAAGAACGCATCTGAATATTACAAAGGTAGCGAAAATAAACTGGCACTCTATGTGACCCATGACTGGAATCTGAACAAGAAACTGAACCTCTACTACGGAGGTCGCATAGAATGGCAACATCTTAATGGAGAGAATGCGGCTGTAAAGAATGACCAAGGGAATTATGTAGGACGCTTCTCCGACTACTACCTCGGTGCCACAGCAGCCGACGGAACCTTGATTGCTCCCTCCAAACTGAAATACAACTGGCTGAATTATGACCTCTCTTTGTCTGCTACATACAAGCTAAACAACAGATTCGGTTTTACAGGCGATTTTACCTATATTGTACAACATCCTAAATTTGAGGCCTTCGCACCTGCCACATTACCCAACACCAACCGTATTTCTGTTCCTCTGGGACGTGCTGGTATTTATTACAACAACTCATGGATCAGCCTTACATCCTTATTCTCCTATATATCAAAGACTAACAATAATTCAACCCTTAACCTACAAGATAGGAAGGAACATGGGAATGAAATCAAGGCGGCTCCTCTAGCTTATGACATACAGACATGGGGCTGGACAACCGATGCTGTCATGCATCCATTCAAGGGATTTGATCTACATTTCCTGTTCACTTACCAACAACCTACCTACAAAAAATTCGAAACATCTGTAAGCTTTAGTGATGGTTGTGTAGGCAATATCAATGCTACAGGTAATATCGTGGCAGAAATACCACAGGTACTTGTCGAACTGGATCCCAGTTACATGCTTTCCAAGGACATCAAACTATGGGCCAGTTTCCGCTATTTCAGCAAGACATATGCCAATATCAATGAAGCCTATTACTTCAAGGGGCACTGGGAAACATTTGGAGGTGTCAATTGGCAGGTAAACAAGAAACTTTCTCTAGGTTGTACACTGGTCAACTTCCTCAATCAGACTGGTGCCAAGGGTAGTATTGCTGGTGCTGAACTCATTACTAAAGAGGATGCAAAAGGCATCCGCAACCAGATTATGACCGGTAGTTACCTGCGCCCCTTCACCGTTGAATTCAATGCATCTTTGAAATTCTGATACAATAATAATATCTCTTTGACTTAATCTAACTACACTTTCATCTTATGAAAACCTACAACATGATTCTAACAGTCTGCTTGATGGCAACAAACTTGCTTATTCCTGCAGCCAAGGCACAGACTATGCATGTGCAGCACAAGGGTGATACAGCCATTGTCAGTATCGAATCTCCTACCCATTATCTCCTGTTACCTATTCAAGAAGAGAAGCAACAAGCTCAAGTCCTTCTTGATACCGGCCATGATACTGACACCTGGATGGATGTAAGACTCGCTCGGAATGGAGTTGATTATTATGTACCCTTTGCTTTGGGAGAGGGTAACACTGCCACAGTTAAGATTCTCGGACTGGCCAAAGACGCACTCGCACTGAATCTACTGAAACTCAGTGATACGTTCAATACAGCCAATACTGATTACTATCGTCCTTCTTACCATTTTACACCAGCCTACGGATGGATGAACGATCCCAATGGTATGGTATACAAAGACGGTGAGTATCATCTCTATTACCAGTACAATCCTTATGGAAGCAAATGGGGAAATATGCATTGGGGGCATGCTGTCAGCAGAGATCTTATTCACTGGCAACATCTTGACCCAGCTATAGCACGTGATACACTTGGTCATATCTTCTCTGGAAGTTCTGTTGTAGATATTCACAATACAGCAGGATATGGCAAGAATGCCATCATTGCGCTCTACACATCAGCAAGCGACAAGAATGGACAGATACAGTGCATGGCATACAGTACCGATAATGGTCGCACCTTTACCAAATATGAAAGCAATCCTGTACTGACTCCTTTTGATGGCTTGCGTGATTTTCGTGATCCCAAAGTGTTCTGGTATGAAAAAGGAAAGTGTTGGTACATGATTGTATCAGCCGATAAAGAGACTCGTTTCTACAAATCTAAGAATCTAAAAAAGTGGGAATACGTGAGTGCATTTGGCAATGGAATGGGCCAGCAACCCTGCCAGTATGAATGTCCCGACTTCTTCCAGTTGCCCGTCAATGGCGACCCTAACAACATGAAATGGGTGATGATTATGAACATTAATCCCGGTTGCCTCTTCGGCGGAAGTGCCACCGAATATTTTGTAGGCGACTTTGACGGGAAAAATTTCACTTGTGCCGATGCCCATGAAGCAAAATGGATGGACTATGGAAAGGACCATTACGCAACAGTAACATTCTCTAATACTGGCAATCGAGTACTAGCCATGACATGGATGAGCAACTGGCAATATGCCGATCTTACCCCTTTCAAGCAGAACCGGGGAGCCAATGGTTTACCACGTGAATTAAAACTCTTCGAACTGGACAACAAATACTACATACAGGAAGGTGTAGCTCCTGAGGTGATGGCATTGCGTAAAGAGACCAAGGAATTGGGCAATCTGACCATTGAGAAAGAAAAAGACTTAGCAGGCATTGCATCCTGTATGAATGGAGCTTTTGAAATAGAGGCTGATGTGACTGCAGATGCCAACGGAATAGCTGGTATTGAAATCTATAACAACAAGCAGGAGAGAACCCTTGTCTATATAGACATGAAAAACCGTCGCATTGTGACCGACCGCACAGAAAGTGGTCTTACTGATTTCGGAAAGTATTCTGAACCGCATCACATCGAAAAGAAATGGGACAAGCAACGCAAGGAACAATCTCTTCTTCCTGCCCGAATGGTCAATGCTATTAATTATAAGAACAACTTTGCACTTGCCACTTGGGCTCCCTTGAATCTCTGCGGCAAGGACAAGAAGACTTTCCATGTGGATATCTTTGTAGATAAATCCTCCATTGAACTCTTTGTAGATGGCGGCCGTATTGCCATGACCAACCTCGTCTTCCCTATTGCCCCTTATGAGAATGTGAAGTTCTACAGCCAAACAGGCAAGTCAAAATTCCAAAATGTCAAAGTGCATAAGTTGGCATTATAATCCTATTACTAACCCCATTTAATTGAAATAGTTTATGAATTCAAAGAAATTGTCTCTCATCCCATTGATGTTATGCTTCTTTGCCATGGGATTTGTAGATCTAGTAGGTATCGCTTCCAATTATCTGAAGGAAAACCTTCATCTGTCAGACTCTTTGGCCAATGTGTTTCCTTCATTGGTATTCTTCTGGTTTTTAATATGCTCTGTACCTACTGGTATGCTCATGAACAAGATAGGTAGGAAAAAAACGGTACTGCTATCTCTTGTAGTAACTCTCGTTTCATTGCTATTACCTATCTTCCATAATGGATTTGGCATCATGCTTGTATCATTCTCTTTGTTGGGTATCGGCAACGCCTTAATGCAAACATCACTCAATCCCCTTGTGTCAACTATTATCAAGGGCAACCACCTTGCCTCTACCTTAACTTTCGGACAATTCATAAAAGCCATTGCCTCTTTCCTTGCCCCCTATCTTGCTATGTGGGGAGCCATGGGAATCCTACCTACATTCGAACTCGGATGGCGAATTCTGTTTGTCATCTATTTGGTTGTCGGTATTTTTGCCACCTTGCTACTTGCAGGTACACCTATTGAAGAGGAACCAGTAGAAAGTGCATCTTCGTTGGGTGATTGTCTTAAGTTACTGGGTAAGCCTATTGTATTGATTTCCTTTATTGGCATCATGTGCCATGTAGGCATCGATGTAGGCACCAATACCACTGCTCCTAAAATTCTCATGGAGCGTTTGGGATGGACACTCAACGAGGCAGCCTTTGCCACCAGTCTGTATTTCATATTCCGTACCATCGGCTGTCTGACAGGATCCTTCTTCTTGAGAGTCATGAAGACACGCCATTTCTTTATCATAAGTATTCTTCTCATGGCACTCGGTATGATAGGACTGATGGTAAGCCAGAACAATATTGTGCTTTACATCGCAATTGCTATGGTAGGATATGGAAACTCTAATGTATTCCCCATCATATTTTCACAAGCATTGCTCTCCATACCTGAAAAGAAAAACGAAGTAAGCGGATTGATGATTATGGGACTCTTTGGTGGTACCGTATTTCCCCTGCTGATGGGATTTGCAGCTGATGCCATAGGACAAATAGGTGCTGTGATAGTAATGGCTATAGGTGTTGCCTACCTTGCTGCCTATATCAGAAAAATCAACGCATGAATAACGCACAAAACAACCAATCAACACAACAAGCAATGAATACTGAAATGGAAAATGGTTATGTAGTAGGACTTGGTGAAATACTGTTTGACGTATTTCCCACAGGTTCACAACTCGGAGGTGCTCCTGCTAATTTCGCTTATCATGCGGCCCAACATGGACTACATTCTGTTACTGTGAGTGCCATAGGCAAAGACTCACTAGGAGAAAAAGCCCTGCATCTGTTACAAGAAAAGAATCTGGAACATGAGTTACCTATTGTAAACTTTCCAACAGGAAGCGTTCAGGTCACTCTAGATCAGGAAGGAGTACCTTCCTATGAAATCAAACGAGACGTAGCTTGGGACAATATCCCCTTTAATGACAAGATTCGCCAAATTGCCACACATACACGTTCTGTCTGCTGGGGCACCTTGGCTCAGAGAAACGAGATCAGTAGAAATTCCATCTATTGTTTCCTTGATCATACTCCCAAAGACAGTCTGAAGATATTTGATATCAATCTCAGACAAAATTTCTACACAAAGGAAATCATCAAGGAAAGTTTACGGCGTTGTAATATACTTAAAATCAACGATGAAGAACTAGTCACCATCGGTCGTCTCTTTGGTTATCCTGGTCTGGACATGGAGAACAAGTGCTGGCTTATACTGGGTAAGTATAGTCTTGACATGCTCGTACTCACATGCGGAGTTAATGGTAGTTATGTGTTTGCTCCTGGTTTCATGTCTTACCAAAAAACACCAAAAGTAGCTGTAACTGATACTGTTGGTGCAGGTGACAGCTTTACTGGAACCTTCTGTGCCGGTATCCTGAAAGGAATG
>JALERS010000101.1 GCA_022763905.1 Prevotellaceae bacterium
TTTCAAATGGCAAATGAGGAATAAACTGCCTTTACAGAAACAGAGCAGGATGGTAAGAATATCCAGTGCCAATCATCTGGAAATGGTATTTCAATGAATGGATTTTTCCTGCTCCCCCACGAAATATCTTCTGAACCGAAATTGAGCGGGGAGAAACTGAAAGGCTGGTTAGTTTCAAATTATTTCCTTATATCTATATGAAAAACTACAGTCTCAATCTATAAAAAACACCATATTTCCGTAACTTTGCTGCCCAAAAGGATTCCAGACTATCCATTACTTCATCATACTATTCCAACATCCTAACCCTCATGTTTGAAAAAGGCAACAGAGCCAACACTCTTCATGGAGTGCTCCTCATCACTTTATTTTCTTTTGCAGCATTCTACATCTCTGATTTTCCCATAGTAAAAAGTCTGTCATTCAGTCCGCTCATTGTAGGTATTGTACTCGGTATGCTCTATGCCAACAGCCTGAGGAACCAACTTCCAGAGACATGGGTGCCTGGCATCAAACTTTGTACCAAGCAGATATTGCGACTGGGTATTGTGCTCTATGGTTTCCGCCTGACTCTTACTGACGTAGCAGCCGTAGGCATGCCTGCAGTTATCATTGATGCTATTATCGTAACAGGCACTATCTTTCTGGGCATCTTGCTGGGACGCCTGTTGAAGATGGATAAGGATACTGCACTGATGACCTCAACGGGTAGTGCCATTTGTGGTGCCGCAGCTGTACTGGGGGCAGAACCCGTAGTAAAATGTGAAGGACACAAAACGGCTATTGCCGTCTCAACGGTGGTCATCTTCGGTACCATATCCATGTTCCTCTATCCTATTCTGTATAGGGCAGGCATCTTGTCGGGACTCACTGACCTGCAAGTAGCCATCTACACAGGAAGTACCTTGCATGAAGTGGCCCATGTAGCTGGTGCAGGCAATGCCATGGATCCCACTGATGCTCTGGGAATTGCCGGAACAGCCACTATTACCAAGATGATACGTGTCATGATGCTGGCACCTGTACTTGTCATCATGAGTTTCATGCTGGCAGGAAAAAGTCCCCACACCAACAACGGACAGACTTCATCCCGAAAAATTACCATTCCCTGGTTTGCTTTCGGATTTATCGGTATCATCTGTGTAAATTCTGTACTACAGCAGATATGCCATGTGGAGACTGTCAAGGAAATTCCCCTAAACGCCACTATCGAATACATTGACACCTTCCTCCTCACAATGGCCATGACCGCACTAGGCACTGAGACCAGCTTGGAAAAATTCAAACAGGCTGGAGCCAAACCTTTCCTGCTAGCCGGGCTCATCTATATATGGCTGATAGGTGGCGGATACGTCCTCACCAAATACCTCGCCATTGTATAAAAGCAGTTGGGGAGTACGTTTCCTTTCCTGTCATTCTGTAGCCTTTTGCTATATTCTTTCCCGAACAACTACCTCCCTGTGAAAGATAGGGAAATTGCTGATGCTCCCTTTACTGAGTCCAAGTACTATTTGGCATCAATGATTTTCTTAATGCTATTGAGCGTATTCAACGCTTCCAAAGGGGTTAATGCATTAATATCAAGACCCAAGATGGTATCCCTTACCTGACAAAGGACAGGATCGTCCATCTGAAAGAAATTCAGCTGTACCCCCTCCTCTTTGGCAGAGGAAGGAATGCTCTTTCCCACCTCTTTCCCTTGATTGGAAGTTTCAAGGTCTTTAAGGATTTGATTAGCCCGTTTCACAATGCTAACAGGCATTCCTGCCATCTGGGCTACATGGATACCAAACGAATGTTCACTACCTCCGGGAGCCAGTTTGCGGAGAAAGACTACATGATTGTCTACCTCCTTGACAGATACATTAAAATTGTGTATACGTGAAAAGCGCTTCTCCATTTCATTCAATTCATGATAATGGGTAGCAAACAGGGTACGCGGATTCCGCCCTTTATTTTCATGAAGATATTCTACTATCGCCCATGCTATGGATATGCCGTCATAGGTAGAGGTGCCACGCCCTAATTCATCAAAAAGCACTAAACTGCGTGAGGAAATATTGTTCATGATACTGGCCGCCTCGCTCATCTCTACCATAAAAGTGGATTCACCTGCCGAAATATTATCACTGGCACCTACACGGGTAAACACCTTATCTACCAGGCCCACACGAGCACTACTAGCAGGAACAAAGCATCCTGTTTGTGCCATGATGACAATAAGAGCCGTCTGACGAAGCAGAGCACTCTTTCCTGCCATATTCGGACCTGTCACAATGACAATCTGCTGCTTCTCGTTGTCGAGATACACATCATTGGGTATATAGGACTCACCGGCTGGCATCTCTGTCTCTATGACAGGATGGCGTCCTTCCCTGATATCAAGTACACAGGAGTCATCAATAATCGGACGTACGTAATGACGTTCCCGAGCCAATGTAGCAAAGCCCAAGAGGCAATCCAATTGAGAAAGGGCTATAGAGGTTTTCTGCATGACAGGAATGTATGCCTTAGCCGCTTCCAGAAGCTCTGCATATATCTGAGCTTCAAGTACCAGCATACGGTCTTCTGCTCCCAGTATCTTGGTTTCATAATCCTTCAGTTCCTGAGTAATATAGCGTTCAGCCTGTGCCAATGTCTGCTTTCTTATCCATTCTGGTGGAACCTTGTCTTTGAACGTATTCCTGACTTCCAGATAATATCCGAACACATTATTGAAACCTATCTTCAAACTGCTGATACCTGTACGTTCAGTTTCCCTTCTTTGGATTTCCAAAAGGTATTCCTTACTGGAAGAAGAGAGATATCTCAATTCATCCAATTCCTTATTGATACCATTGGCAATATATCCACCCTTATTGGTGAGCGCAGGAGGATCAGGCAAAAGGCAGTCAGCAATATGTTTCCTCAAGTCAGAACAATCATCCATACGGCTACCAAGGTCTCTCATGGAAGAAAGAGATGCCTCTCCGCAGGCCTGTAGAACAGGTGCCACCGCTTCCAAATCCATACGTAGCTGCTGCATCTCACGGGGTGAAATCCTTGAAGAAGACAACTTGGCCACCAAACGTTCCATATCTCCTATAGAATGCAGATTGTCTTCTATGATCTGGCGGAAATCAGGTTCACGGAAGAAATACTCTACGCAATTCAAACGGGTTTCTATGGCCTTGACATGATACAGGGGGAACGATATCCATTTATGAAGTAATCTGGCTCCCATAGGAGTGAGTGTCCTGTCCATAACAGACAGAAGGCTCCTACCCCCTTGTGCCAAGGGAGAAAGGATTTCCAGATTACGCAGTGTAAAGTCATCCATTCTCACATAGCCATCCTCTTCAATGCGCTGGATGGAGGTAATATGTTGCAGATGGGTGTGTTGGGTATCATCCAAATAGAAGAGGACTGCTCCTGCCGCTGTCATACCTGCAGTAAGATGGGCAATACCATACCCTTTCATCGTCTTTACCTTAAAATGCTTGCACAGACGTTCCTGCGCTGACTTTTCATTGAATGCCCAGTCATCCATGGCAAACACATAGAAACGATTGCCGAACAGCGCATTGAACCTCTCCCTATTGACTCGGGAAACAAGTATTTCCTTTGGAGAAAAACTCGTACACAACTTGCCGATATAGTCCATGGTACCTTCTGCCACAGCAAATTCGCCAGTGGAAATATCTAGTAAGGACAAACCGCAAGAAGAACGTCCGAATGCCACAGCTGCCACATAATTGTTCTCCTTACTATTCAAGATATTGTCTGTCAAAGCAACACCAGGAGTCACCACTTCTGTGATACCTCGCTTCACAAGTTTCTTGGCCAGTTTGGGGTCTTCCAACTGGTCACAGATAGCTACCCTATGACCTGCACGTACCAGTTTGGGGAGATAACTGTCCAATGCATGATGGGGGAAACCTGCCATCTCCACTTCCTTTCCCTTCCCTTTATTGTTTCTTCGGGTAAGAGTGATGCCCAATATCTGCGATGCAAGGACTGCATCCTCACAATAGGTCTCGTAAAAGTCACCGCAACGAAACAGGAGTAGGGCATCAGGATGTGCCGCTTTAAGGGAGCGGAACTGTGCCATCATCGGAGTCAATTGTTCTTCTGCCATCAATCACACATGTCTATTGTACACAAATTTAGACAATTTTCCCTTTACACAGACAAATCGGAAAAACAAAAAAACAAGAAAAAGGGAAGGCCGACTATTTGACTTTGGAAGTCATAGGATATTTGAGATTCGTGTAACCCGACAGATAGATTCTAGCAGATCCAAAGCTCAGGTTCAAGAAACATGCTACTGGAAGATGGTTGTCATCATCTGTCACATAAAATGTTCCAATCTCCTTCTCCTTGCCATCCTCCATGAGCATGAAGGAAGTCTTGAGACAACGATAGACACCTGAACCGTTCTTGAGTTTTATCTTCTCCTTGCCTTGGTAAACCAGACGATGTTCTTCCAGCCCATGGCCATCGGTCATATAAAAACGGATAGAATACCCTGGAGACATCTTAGACGCATCCAAGGAACGGGCACGCATCAAGAGACTGGCCATATCATAGACCGTATAATTGCTTTCCTCTGTTTTCCAAGAAGATTTTCCATAGGGATTAATGTATTGCTGCTTGAGGATGGTCTTCTTCCCCTGATAGGAAAACCACACACGCCTTACCCGATACTTGTCTCTCTCCATATCGGTCTTGGTATAGGCCAGTGGCAAAAGATGGGGAGTCATATAACTGGTCAATGTGTCCCTCAAAACAAAAAAGCGGTCAGCCTGATGGGTCCCTCTGGAAAGGATACGGATACGATAAGCAGGTTGACCATTATAATAGGACATAGTAGCACTCATAGTTCCCATGCCTGCCTTGATCCACATGAATTTCCAATTGTAATAGAGGTCATACTGGGCCGTCTCACCATTCTTGAATGCCACCTTCTGAGTAGCATCCGTTACCGTCATCGTCTTCTGGGCTGGCAGTTTCGGACAGAAACAACATTCCCAAAAGACCCAAAACATCAAAAACCGACACAACCTACTTGCGCTTTTTACGTTCTCTTTCAGCATTTCTGTTTTGAATTGTACGGGCCTTATCCGGCTTCTGTTTGGTAATTTCCAAAGGTTTCTGTTCGTTGAGAGGATATGCATTGACGTCCCAATCCTGCGAAATATCCCATCGGGCACGTACATTGAGGAAACCTGGATAATAATAGACCTCCTCCGGTTGCCGAGCCCAATCATAATCTCCTTCATCCCATTTGCCATTGCCATTACGATCTATCAGAAGACGGAGATAGTACTTACCAGGCTTGACAAAAAAGAACTCCGCCACTCCGGTTTTGACTCTCGCAGACCTCACGGGTTTGTCCCCACTCAGCATCTGCACTATCACCACTGTATCTTCCACGCCATGCACATTGACAAACAAGGAACCATAACTGTCCAAGGAAGGAATATTGAACTTTGTGTCATAAGCCTTGGAGACATGGTCGTAAATACCTATAAACGCCGCAGAATCCATGACCAGACGATAATGTTGCAACGGACGCCATTCACCCAACAGACGATATTCCATAATGGAGGCACCCTTACGTTCCAGCAAATAAGGAGCGGGCACATATACAGAATCCTGTTGAAGATAAAGATGGATTTTCGATGTATCTATCAAAGCAAGAGGTTCCTTGAACTGGAATGACAGATTCTCGTCAGGTGCCAGCGACCCTCCAACTGCAGTAGAAAACTCCAAAGGAGGTACAGGATAGGTGGTCTCATAAGGTTGTCCCTTCTTCTTTTTCTTATCCTGCTCCTTCTTCCATTTCTTGATGGCATCCTCTCTCCACTTCATTTGCCTTTCATGAGAGAACTTGCTCACAAACTCCAGTGTGTCCATACGTTCCACCAGTTGGCCTGTACTATCATTCTCCATATAATATAACTCGGCACACAAAGTGTCCTGATATATCAGAGTGGTATCACGCAGCCAGTATACTATAGTATCTTTCCCCTCATTGAAGTCGATACAAAAGGCATCTTCTTCATTAAAATTCAGTCCCTTCATCCGGGGCAATTCCGTTGAAGGAGCAGTAAAGTAGAGATTGATATGCTCGGAAGAGGTACGCTCGGTCTTCAAAAGATGCCTGTCGGAATGGCTGGCCGTGAATGCACGCAATATCAGATTATCCGGCACGAAATGAGTATAGGGCACAGGTACAATAGAATCATAATAGATACTGTCATGCCATATCGTATCCATCCTTATATCAGGAAAACAGGAGGGTGTGACAACCGCTGAGGAAAAAGCTATCATCTCGTTTTTCTGAGAATAGCGGAAATCTCCATCCACATCCTGAAGAGCATAAACCTTATATGAGCCGGGAGCAATGCCACGTATCACAAAACGTCCGCTGCCATTGGTACGAGCGACTCTTTCAAAAGGCTTCTTCGTAAAAGCCGTATCGGCCGTATCGGAATGCAGACCTACCAGTATGCCTTTGACAGGTTCCAGATTTTGGGCATTCAGTACGGTTCCAGCTATCTCCAACGTATCAACAATAGAATCGGATGTGGAAAATACAAAAGAATAATTGCCTAACGGATTCCCTTCGTTATTGTCTGTGATAGCATCGGAGAAATCAATGGTATAAGTTGTATTGGACTTCAGAGAATCCTGCAGTTTGACACGAATATATTTACCGCGGGAAGCGATTTCCGGCATATTCATTTGTGGGGGAGAAACCACCACTTTCTCTTGGGCGTTCTCCACCTTGACGAGTTCATCAAAAAAGATTTCAATCTTATTTCCATGAAATCCCTTCTTACCATATTCTGGCATACTACCTGTCACATGAGGAGGAGTTTCATCATAAGGTCCTCCATCGGGTGTACCTGGGTTCGCACAGGATACGACCACCCAAACAATAGACAATACTAGAAAACTATAATGGAAAAAAGAGCGAAGGGATTTCATCTATCCGTTCAATTTCAATATTCTGTCAATAATATTCCGATCATTACACAAACGTGGCACCTTATGTTGGCCTCCCAGTTTACCCTCAGACTTCAGCCAGTCACTGAAAAGTCCCTTGCGGGCTACAATCACTTCCAGGGGTTGCAAGGTGATATTCTTGCTACGCTTAGCCTCATAGTCTGAATTCACTTTCTGAAGAGTTTTGTCAAGTACGGCAGCAAATTGCTCCAAGGAATCAGGCATATGGGAAAATTCTACCAACCATTGGTGACGGCAACGAGCATTAGCGTCCATAAAGACGGGTGCTGCCGTATATTCAAGCACCTCTGCTCCAGTCTCCCGACAAGCCTGGTCCAGTCCTTTTTCAGCATTATCCACAATCAACTCCTCACCAAAAGCATTGATAAAACTCTTGGTACGACCAGTAATCATGAATTTGTAGGGTTTCAGTGAGGTGAATTTTACTGTATCCCCTATCTGATAACGCCATAAGCCGGACGTATTGCTGATGACCATGGCATAATTGCGACCTGTCTCTACTCCCCAAAGGGGAACAGCCGTAGCATCAGGCCTACCTACCTCTTCCAATGGAATAAACTCATAAAATACCCCCAGATGGGTAAGAAGCTCCATACTGCGGTCGGACAAGTCGGTCTGCAGACCGAAGAACCCTTCACTGGCGTTATAGGTCTCCATATAATGCATGGAATCAGAAGGTATGATGGCCTTGTATGCCTCCCTATAGGGAGCAAAAGAAACTCCACCATGGAAAAACACCTCCAGATGTGGCCATACATCAGAGATATAGTTTTTGCCACTTACCTCCAGAACTCTGTTAAGAACCGACAGCATCCAAGAAGGTACACCGCTCAAATTAGTCACATTCTTCTGAATGGTCAAACGGGCAATAAGGTCACGCTTCTTCTCAAAATCACTTAAAAGAGCCACATCACGACTGGGAACCCTAACCCAATTGACCAAAGGATTGACATTTTCTATCAATATGGCACTCAAGTCTCCCACCAAACTCTGGGGTACATTATAATTCTGTTCATGACTGCCCCCCAGAATGAGAGCCTTGCCGTCAAAAAGACGACTCTTGGGAAATGCATGCAGGTAATGGGCAACAGCATCCATACCTCCCCCATAATGGGTGTCATGCAGATATTGACGGCTGACAGGAATATATTTACTTTTGTCAGAAGTGGTTCCAGAACTTTTGGCATACCATTTCACCCGTCCTTTCCATAGGATATCGCTTTCTCCATGACGCATGCGGTCTATATCCTTCTTCAGTTCTTCATAGGTATTGACAGGAACCGCTTTGACAAATCCTTCATAGGAACGAATGTCCGAATACCCATGACGATACCCCCATTCGGTATCTTCCGCTTTACGCAATAACCTTTCCAACAAACGACGCTGGCAATGGTCGGCTTCATCCTGAAGATGACGTACTTTCTTGTAATAAGAGGCATAATACAATGCCGCACATGACGTTATGCTCATAATGGATGATAATATTGAAGTACAAATTTAGCAGAAACTTTTCACACACACCATTGAGTGCAGTTAAAAATTATCGACTTGTTCCCTATGACTCTTCCTGCATTCAAGACCCCACCGTCAGAATCTCATGGATATCAGTAAGGTAATTGGGACTCCTATACAAACTCCGAGACTTCCATGGCTGTTCTTTTTCCGTTCCCTCTACTGACATGCGCAAGGTCTTTATACCATACCGATGATTGATATCATCAATGACTTGCATCAGTTTTCCACGCGATGGACGATTGGTTATTGTATCAAACAGGTTCTGTTGTACCACATTTCCCATGTGTATATCTGTAAGAACCACACCTGCTTTCTTATACCATATCCCAGGTCTATATATACGGTCCAATATGCGCAATGCCGTACGGGTGATTTCCAATGTGTCGGAAGAAAGGACAGACATCACCGCCATATCTGAACCAAAATATTGCTGCAAGTCCTGACGGAAGCGGTTAGTGAAAAGAAAAACTGTTACTGCTCCTGCCACACTATGCTGTGCTCGCAATTTATTGGCACAACTACTGGCAAAAGAAGCAACTGCCGCACGAAGGGAAGGAAGGTCATTGACCATAGTTCCGAAGCTCTTACTGGTACACAGGCTTCTGTTGGCTGGTATAGAGGTCTCTATCGAAGGCTTCCCGTTAAGCTCCATCCAGGTTTGTATACCAGGTTTGTACAGATGGCTTCGCACCCAGGGAGCACTCTTCTCTGAAAAATCCCATGGAGAACATACCTGCAAGGAAACCAGTTTACCCAGTGTTTGCCGGCCAATGCCCCATATATCACCTAAATCTGTATGCTGCAAAGCCTTTTTACGTTTTTCCTCATTGTCTATCATACACACACCCTGATAACCAGCGTATTTCTTGGCGAACCTACTTGCCACCTTTGCCAATGTCTTGGTAGGAGCAATGCCTACACTCACAGGTATGTCCGTATACAGTTGGATACGATGGACCACGGAACGCATCAGCCGCTCCATGTCATGGAATTTGCCATAACCGTCAAGAGTACAGAAACATTCATCTATACTATACACTTCTGTAGCAGGAATCATTTTGCGGACAATGGAGAACACCCGTTTGCTCATGGCCGCATAAAGTTGAAGATTGGACGAAAAAACAGCTACCTGATGCTTCTGCACTATATCCTGGACCTTGAATATCGGGTCTCCACGACGCAAGCCCAAAGCTTTGGCTTCCGGGGTAAGGGCTACGATGCATCCGTCATTGTTGGATAATACACACAATGGCTTACCTTGAAATCCTGGATGAAAGACCTTTTCAACCGAGCAGAAAAAACTATTACAATCCAACAATGCGTACATAAGGCCTCAACCTTTAGGCTTATGAATGACATAGGTCACCGTTCCCCATATCGACAAGTCGTCTGCTGCAGATACTTGAATCGGCTTATAGGCAGGATTGGCAGGTACCAACCAAGCACAACCATCCCGTTTGACAAAATGCTTCAACGTGTATTCTCCATTGTATTCGCATACTGCCACTTCACTTTCTAAAGGATTACGATTGCTCTTGTCTACCATAATAATATCACCCGAGCAGATTCCTGCATTAATCATGGAATCTCCCTCCACCTTCATGATATAAGTGGACTCCGGACACGGACAAAGAACCGACAACAAATCTATATCCTGAGACCGTTCGTCATTGTCCAAGGGAATAGGGAAACCTGCGGCAATCTTCAAGTCAAAAAACGGCAAAGAGACGGCCTTCATGCCGCTGACTGGTACTGGACAGCCCAATGGAAGACGCTCATCATAACGGCCTTCATACATGGCTCTCGAAATACATCGTCGGATAAAGGCAGTCTTTTCTGGCTGAGCATCAATAAAATCTGCCATGACAGCGGGTGCACGAAAGGTATAGGTACGGCTATCTGTACCTGGACGGCCTGCACCTGGACGCTGACCACCCCAACTCTTCTTCTGTTGTTGACTATCCATAGGCCCTATCTCTTTTGTCTCGCAAAGGTAATTATTTTATCTTGATTATGTAATACGTAATCAAGATTCTTTATGGCAATTATATTTACAGGTTTGCGGGTTCTCCTTGAAAAGCGTATTTTTGCATACGGATAACCATCAAACAGATCATTTATCATGACAAGAAATTGGGTAAAAGTCCGGGATTTCGAAGAAATTATCCTGGAAGAATGGGAAGGAATAGCAAAGATTACCATCAACCGTCCTCGCTGGCGCAACGCTTTCACCCCCAAAACGACATGGGAACTCAGTCAGGCTTTCAGTTGGTGCAGAGAAGCTCCCAGCGTCAGTGTCATACTACTGACAGGTGCTGGCGACAAAGCATTCTGCAGTGGAGGAGACATGCATGTCAAAGGACGTGGAGGATATATTGGAGAAGATGGAGTACCACGTCTCAGTGTACTGGATGTACAAAAGCAGATACGTTCCATTCCCAAGCCTGTCATTGCCATGGTCAACGGATATGCCATCGGAGGCGGGCATGTACTCCATGTAGTATGTGACCTGTCCATAGCCAGCGATAATGCCATATTCGGCCAGACAGGACCAAGAGTAGGCTCGTTTGATGCTGGTTTCGGAGCCTCCTATCTGGCTCGTATCGTGGGACAGAAAAAGGCTCGTGAGATATGGTTTCTCTGTCGTCAATATTCAGCCCAGGAAGCATTGCAGATGGGATTGGTTAACCTAGTCGTTCCTTTCAACCAATTGGAAGACACCTGTGTGGAATGGGCCCAACGAATGATGGAACACAGTCCTCTGGCTTTACGTATGATAAAAGCCGGCCTTAATGCAGAACTGGACGGGCAAGCAGGTATCCAAGAACTGGCAGGTGATGCCACTATGCTCTATTATTTCCTAGACGAAGCACAGGAAGGCGGGAAAGCTTTCCTTGAAAAGCGCCAACCTGATTTCAAAAAATACCCCAAAATACCTTGATATAGTCATGCAACTGACGGAGTTCTTCCGACTTTGGCAAGACTCTTCTCCCTATATGGAAGTCTGCACAAGTGGCTCTACCGGACAACCTAAAAAGATACTGGTAGAAAAGAAGCGTATGGAAGCCAGTGCGCTGACCACCTGTCAGTTTTTGGGATTGCAACCTGGAGATACGGCCTTGTTGTGTCTGCCTTTGGACTATATCGCAGGAAAAATGATGGCTATACGGGCTCATGTTGCCCATCTCAAACTAATAGATGTCCCTCCTTCCTCCCATCCGCTGAAAGACATACAGGTAGCACCCGACTTCGCTGCCATGATACCCATGCAGGTTATTTGTTCTATGGAACAGCCGCAAGAGAAAAGCATTCTGATGAACATCCGTCATCTCATTATTGGGGGAGGTCCTGTCGACGAGCCTCTGAAACACCAGTTGTCACACTTCCCCAATTATGTATGGAGCACCTATGGCATGACGGAAACGCTATCCCATATAGCATTAAGGAAACTAAACGGAGAGGATGCATCTGACTGGTACTGTCCGCTTCCCGGGATATCAGTCCATACGGATTCTCATGACTGCCTGGTCATTCATGCTCCCGCCATCTGTCCCAAGGACCTGATAACTCACGACATCGGTCAAATGCACTCTGACGGTTATCATTTCCGTATCTTAGGACGTACCGACAACATCATTTGTTCAGGTGGAATCAAGTTACAGATAGAAACCCTTGAACAGTCACTTACCCCACATCTGTCTCACCCGTTCATTATCACCTCTACACCTCATCCTCTATTAGGAGAATGTGTCACCTTGCTGACAGAAGACATCCACACAGAAGAAATCGACCGGATATGCCGCAACATCTTGCCTGAACACCATCATCCTCACAGAATCTACCATGTCCGCCAAATTCCTTTGACAGAAACAGGGAAACCCGCCCGTGCCCAAGCCCAACAATTGGCAAAGGAATTACTGAAAGAAAGCCCTTCTCATTAATTACAATATGGCCAATGCTATCATAGCACAGGCTTCCGCATCAGCTAGTGCATGATGATGAGCAGTAAGGTCATAACCACATCGGGCTGATACGACATCCAGTCTGTTGGATTCACCTGGCCAACGCTTACGCGATGCCAAGCAAGTACAATGAAACTCGTAATCGGGATAATCCATCTGATAGACACGGAAGACTGCTTTCAGACAACTTTCATCAAAGGCCTTATTGTGCGCCACCAAAGGGAGACCTTCTATAAGAGGCTCTATGCGTTGCCACACATCAGGAAAGACAGGCGCATTCATCGTATCCCCGATACACAATCCATGCACTTGACTACACCAATAATTATAATATTCAGGTTCGGGTCTGATAAGTGAATAGAACCGGTCTACTATCTCTCCTCCACGTACGATGACAACTCCTACAGAGCAAACAGAACTGCGTTCATTGTTGGCTGTCTCAAAATCGATGGCTGCAAAGTCCTGCATCTCCGTTCTTATTATGAATGCTCATACCCTTTGGATACAATACATGCTCTCCACAGACCAGATACTTTCCCGTTTCTGTCAATAGAGAGCATGTACATTCTCATCCACCTTTTCAGAAGTGACTAATGTCTCTGACGACGTACACTGAAGGTTGTTGTTGACTTCTGTCGCTTTGTCTGACTGCGCGAACTGTTGGAGGTCTCCTGTTTACTGGAAGAACGGGAGGCTTTGCTTACCTTGGCAGACGATTTGGCTTCCGTTGTCTTTTCGGCAAGAGAGGCTGCACGGGCCAAAGAGTCTTTCAACAGGCGTTCTGCCTCCATCTTCTTGATGGCAGCAGAATCTCTTCCCCAAACATGGTTTTCAACATCAAGCAATTCTTTTTCTATACGCTTCTGCTCTTTGACCAAGTCAGAATCGTTTTTGCAATAATTGGCCAGGACACGTCCTTGAAGATTATTGGTCTTGTAAATCTTTCCCTCATACTGATTGGTCGTAAAGTAATCATCAGCTGATATTTGGGCCGCATTATTATAATTACTGCTATTCAAGGTAAGTTTGGCCAAATAAGGAGCCACATCGGCATATTTCACCCAGAAAAGAGGTGTTGTAACCATTCCGGCACCAAACTCATCCAATTCCTTCCTTACAGGACAGATGGCTGTCACCTGTGTACTGAAGGTAGCTGTACGCTGATCAAAATAAGTAGATTCCTTGATGTAATACATATTCACTTCCGCACTGGGGATATCACTGTCATCTATACGGAATTTTCCCGCACGTTCCTCAAAGCGGATATGATTCCTTTCCAAGAATGCCTTGGGCACTACCTCATTGGATGTACTGAAGTCTTCCTTTCCATCTATGGTGTAATTGTATGCCTTTATCTGCTTTCTCATCATCAATTTGAACAGGTACGTGAACAGATTCATTCTGTCTCCTTGCGGTTCTTCCGGATAATAGAGTACAGCATTCTTGTCCTTTTCCACATCGAGTGACCTGTATATATCTCTTCGCCAAGCTACATCTTCAGGCATGGGCGCAGCTGTCGGGAATTCCAGTTCGGCACGTTGTGATGCATTGACAGGGGATGTTGTCGGGGAAGTGGCAGCGGTTTTCTCGGCAGCAGCTTCGCGCATACGTGCAGGTGGTTGCGCAATGGCCGCCAACACTACAACATTCAATATGACTACTACAATATAACGTTTCATCTTCATAACCGATAGACTCATATCATTTTTATATTTGAATTGTATTGGTACACTACTTGACGATGACTTCCAAAGCCTGTGGAAGAATGCGGGTAGTTCCATCTGGTCCTACTGCATTGACTCTGGTAATATAGAAACGTTTTCCTCTTCCCAGTCTGCGGAAGATATCACGTTGCCGATCAGTAAACCTGTCTCCTTTGGCTACTTCGGGGATAGCATTTCCCATATTGTCAAAAAATACAGTTTCAAAACTTATCACTTTGAATGCGATGTCAAGCAATCCGTCATCAATAGCTGCTCCTATGCCTTCTGCATTCAGCAGGTCAGACTTGGCGAGACCGCGTCCTCCCATATACTTGACCCTGTTGGATTTCTCATCCTTACAGGCAATGTAGGCAGTAGGATCTGGCAATCTGCGCACTCGGAAATTGAAGGAACCCATCTTCTGAATGCCTCCCTCCGACTGTGAGCTGACAACTATTTCCGCCAACTCGCCTACAGCAGTGGGGCGGGCTATGTATTTTCCCGGAGCTACTGCCTGAAGAGTCCCACCCGACATAGTAGCAACAATCTTGTTGGAAGGAACGCCAGGAACCGATATACTGATAGGATTGTTATATCCGGCATAAAGCACATTCATCAAATCAGCAGAAACAGTCGCTGAAGGAGCCACTACAGAATATTTTTGGGAAAAGTTCCGGCGCACAACACTCCCGGAAGCATCAGTCACCTCAATATGCCCGTCCAAAGAGAAATCGCCTGTCTTTCCGCAAACAGTCTCATACAGTCCATGTGCAAGAGACATCTTACGATCTCCTATATATATGATAGGTTCCTGAGTGGTATCCACAGCAGCCATAATGATGCGTGCGCTGAACTTGCCTCCTTGTACGATGGTCTGGGCATTGGGAACCACATAGGCATTCAATTGGTTTACTCTCACATCCTTCAAGTCCACATTCTTGGCCAAAGTATGTAGCACCTCGCCTTCTGCATAACGCACATCATTCTGCAATTTGGTCAACAACAGGGTAGCCGCAGCAGCAGGAGTACTCTCAAACATATATTCAATCCAATTCTTACCCATCATCTGGTTCTTCTTGGGAATATCGGTACTCAAGTTACTACTGATGATTCCCCGCTGGTTCTCATCATCCACATAAGCGAGTATGCGGTTACGGTAGTCAATGATACGTTGGTAAAGGAGTTTCCCCTTGCCTCTTCCCGGGGCCAGCATCACTTGGGCAGCTGCTTCCAGATTCTCTTTGTTCTGGATATCTTCCACATTTCCATCTGCTCCATCTGCCTCTTTGACGATTGCCACCTTGAGTTCTTGGGCAAAATCATAGAGAGAATCCGACATACGGCGAACAGCCACAGCCTTCTCATACCATTCCTTCACCTTGGAAGGATTGGCTTTCATCTGTTCGTTGAAATTTCCATAGAGCACATCATTCTGCTTGCTGGAATTCTCTGTCGACTTATTCAAACTCCTCTCCACCAAACTGAATCCGTTCATCACGTCGGAAGAAACATTCAAAGCGAGCATTGCCATCAGAACCACATACATCAGATTAATCATCTTCTGACGTGGAGAGATGCGTTGCTTCTTCAATTTGACAGGTTTCTGTCCCCTATCAGTTGAGGGTGTCATCTGTTTTGTCATAGCAGCACAGGATAAATCTTCGTTATCGTATTGTTATTCCACCTGTCCTGCAGCATTCTTCATGTTGACAGTCAATGCTTTGATCATACGTGCATAGATAGCATTGAGTTCTTCTATCTGCTGGGCCATCTTGCGTGTCTGTTCATTGATCTGTTCTATAGAACCTATCTGTTGACTGACACCTTTAAGCTGAAGTTCATAGATGGTGTTGATTCCTGTCAGTGTACGGTTAAGGTTGGTCATTTCCTCACTGTCGGTTGTAAGGCGTGCACTCTGTTTCTCTACCCTCTCCAGTGTTTCGGTAAGAAGTTTGAGTTTCTCCACATATTCACGTGAAGCATCTTCCATATCGGTAGCCAAAGCCACCTGTGCCTGCTGTATACTCTCCATGGCAGGAGTCTGTACCTCTACTGATACAGGAGCAGGACACACCTCTTCTTCTGATTCCTCAACTGGCATTTCCTGTTCTTCTGCTTCTTGCAGATCTTCCTGCTCTTCTTTGTTGCGCACTTCAAACGGACGGTCAAAAGCAGAGATAAAGAACACCAGGACTTCTGTTCCCATACCGATGTACAGCATCAGGTTAGCCAAAGGCATATGGGTCAGTTTGAACAAGGCACCCAGAATAACGATGGAAGCACCCCAACTATATGCATAATTGAGAAAAGTCTGTCCTGAAACACTGTCCATCCAGCGTTGTAAGATTCCTATCAGATTTATTTTTGACGATTTCATATCTTGATTCTTTTACTAGTTGTCATCTTACTTATTGGTTTTGCTTTGAGAGGAAGCAGTCGAACGTACACAACGGAAACCGATAAAGCTACGGGGCTGGTTCTGATATTCATAGGTTCTCCAGGCCGAACGTACCATGGATTGAGGGTCTTTCCACGAACCGCCCTTCACCACTTTTCTCTTGAGTCTGTAGGGATCATCTATGGCTGCATTGTATTTCAGTTCCGGATTCAAGTCGCTCATGCTCTTCACTCCAGCCTGTGTAAATACGGTACTGGTCCATTCGGCTACATTACCAGCCATGTCATATAGTCCATTGGAGTTGGCTCCATATATTCCTGTCTTGGATGTGATGAGATTTCCATCGTCTGTATAATCACCCTTATCAGGTTTGAAATTGGCATAATAGCATCCTTTCTTATTTTTCATCTCCACATCTGACCACGGGAAAGGATTGCCTTCTTTTCCTCGAGCGGCAAATTCCCATTCCACTTCAGTTGGCAGGCGGTAACGTTGCAATTGTCGTGCCTCTCCCCTCAGTCCTCTTAGCAGGTAGTCAGTACGCCAGTTGCAGAAGGCTTGTGCCTGTTCCCATGTCACACCTACTACAGGATAGTCATTATAGTCCGCACTGGAGAAATAGAGACGCATGTATTTCTCATTGTTGGCATTGGGGAAATCGTTGATCCAGCAGGTGGTATCCGGATAGATATTGACTATGTATGTATTTACAAAGTCATAATAGCTGGACAAGGGTCTGGTAATGGTCTGTCGGACGATATTGCCATCCTCGTCGAAATAGGCAGTATCCTTGGATATCATGACAACCTCATCCTTCATAGAGGGATGGTCAGTATTCAGACTCCTCTCTTGGGGGTCAAGGCGATATTTACGCAGAGCTGCTTTGGCATAGTCATATGTTTCGTAGCGATAATTCAATTGCTTATAGTCCAGCATGCGCTCACCTGTTACAGGATGATAGGTATAAAGGCTGTTGATAGCCGCTTCTTCTCCTTCTGTCAGATTCTTGGTCGGTATCCGGCGTGACCAGTCCAGATAAGGTTTTTCCAATGGGTTGCCTTCTAAATCTTCCGTTATCTTGTACTCTTCTTCACCTGCATAATTAGGATCAGCCAGTCGTTCACGGATAATAGAGTCTCTTACCCAATAGACAAACTGCCGGTACATAGAGTTGGTCACCTCCTTCTGGTCCATCCAGAATCCGTCTACAGATATTTCACGGGAGGGAATGTCAGCTCCCCAAAGGCTGTCATTCTCAGACAATCCCACCTTGAGAAATCCTCTTTCCACTTTAATCATGCCATAAGGCACCGGTTCCACATAACGTTTACCTGAGACACCGGTCACTTCTCCCCCGGAAGAAAGAGTGTCACCCATCTTTCCCATTCCCAGACAGGAAGTCATCAGCAGAAGAGTCATCATTCCTGCTATCAGAATATTTCTTGTAGTCTTGCGGTTCATATGTCTTGTGTAACTTGTTTGTATACTGATTCGGTATTATTGTATGTATATAAAGTTCATCTTCAGACGTCATTAAAGCAGTCGCACACTCTGATGCCGGTTCTTGCCTTTCTTGGCGAGATTGACATCTATTTCGTAGCTCATAGTCAGTTCGTGAGCTCCATTTCCCAGACCAGCACCTCCGGTATATGCTTCATAGGAGTAACTGAGCATCACTCCACGGAACATACCACCCACAAATAAGGTAGAAGATATGGACGGGCTATAAGTGACACCTGCAAACAAACGCTGCTTGCCGTTCTTTAACTGGGCACGCAGGGAAATGTCCAGACGGTCAGTCACCCCGTCATACATCCATCTCATACTGGGATGCAAAGAATATAACGTGTTTTTTACGTTAATATTGCCTCCAGCAGTAAAATAATATGTACGTTTCACATCTATTTGATTGGTTTCACCTAACGTAACCTCGGGTGCAGTCAGATGCAGTGAAGAGATTCCTGCATAAAACAAAGGATGGGAATAGTAGACCCCTACACCCAGATCCAGTCTGGTTCCATTGAGCGTTCCCTTGGGAATAGCGGGGTCACTGGTATCTTCTACATCCATTTTCCCTCCATCTATTGTTTCACTACGTATTTCTCCCTGTGCCCCCAAGGACATGGTTCCTTGACCTAGAGGAAAGCGATAAGCGTATTCCACTACCACATTTTTGTGGGTAAATGCACCGATGGCATCATTGAGGAAATAACCTCCTACAGCATGACGCAGATGCAATGGCATATCTGCTCCGAGAAACATAGTTTTGGGATTGTCCGTATAACCGCTCATCTGATTACTATAACAGCCGAGTATACGCAGATGGGGGGTCACACCGACTGCTGCCGGATTGAATTGCGGCTCCATCATCCAGTAATGCGAAAAAGCCACATCGGTCTGTGCACTTGCCTTGACAAGTACCAGAAAGACCCCACTCAACAACAAGAGATATAGCTTCATACGTCTTTGGTTAACGTCAACGTATAACAATTATTGTGTATCTTCCAGTTTTTCTTCCAATGTATGTGCAAAAGACTCTGCCGTTTTCCTGATATTCCTCTTTGCCACTTCAGGCTTCATAGCCATATTCAAAGGCATTCCTGTCGGAGTGACCTGCCAAAGCGACAAGAATTCCGGAGCTCTGATACCTTTCTCTATACTTCCTGCTATGACGGCAACTGGTATCTTATAGCGGGAAGCAAATGCCAGTACTCCGTAAGGAACCTTGCCCTTGCTTGACTGGTTATCCAGACGGCCTTCTCCTGTCAAGATGATATCCGCCTCCCGTAGACGTCTTGTCAAGACGGGTTCCTGCAGAAGCAGTCGGATGCCTGGTTCCATACGTGCTCCTGCAAAGGCAAATAAGGCAAATCCCAACCCTCCTGCTGCTCCTGCACCGGGAGAAGAGGCAAAGGTGACAGGATACAATTGTTCCTGTAGGGTAGCCAGATGCCGTAATCCTTCATCCAGAATGCTTACCTGTTCGGGAGTAGCTCCTTTTTGGGGAGCAAATACACAGGCAGCTCCCGACGGACCATACAGAACATTCTCTACATCACATGCCGCAATAATCTGTACTCTTTTCAAGTCTGCCATCTTCGAGGTGTCAATATGGGCTATCTGACACAATGTACCTCCATCAGGCACAAAGGAACATCCTTCCTTATTCTTAAATTCCACTCCGCATGCTGCCAGCATACCCGTTCCTCCGTCTGTCATAGCAGAGCCTCCTAGACCTATTACCATTCGGCGGGCACCATGGTGTAAGGCATGCATTATCATCTCACCTGTCCCATATGAGGATGCCTGCATAGGATTGCGGTCTTCCTCTCTTATCAGGAAAAGGCCCGAAGCGGCAGCGGTTTCTATATAAGCACATCCATCGGATGTTATTGCATAGGAGGCACTGATGTGGTGCCGCAAGGCATCATGCACACAGACATTGACCATGGATGCTCCTGTAGCCTCAGCAAAGGCTTTCGCCATTCCTTCTCCGCCATCACTTACATTCAGGACATCCACTTCTGCATGGGGCACCACTTTCAGTATGCCTTCTGCCATAGCTGTACCTGCCTGCACCGACGACAGACAACCTTTGTAGGAATCCGTAGCTACTACTATACGCATATCTTTCTGTTTCCAGACTTTATCATTACTCTTTAGGAGAACAATCCCCCAATATTTGCAAATATAGTAATTTATCCCTAACCCTCGACTGGAATCCAATGTTTTTTTTATCGTTATACTTTCTGATTTCCATTGCGATGCAACAAAAGCAACTACCTGTTGTCTGTCTGGCAAGAAGGCACTGGGAATGCTTTCCCAAATGCCAATATTTTCATACCTTTGCATCAACATTTGCATGCCTTTTCTTGTCCTATGGAAAACCACGATACCGACACCAGTTTGTTTCAACATCCCGTATGGGTGTCTGTCTTTGCCTTGACAGCTGCCATTGTATGGGGATGGGCCTATCCTCTTATCAAGATAGGTTTCAGCCTGTTCGGCATTACCCAGGCCATGACAGGAGGCAAGATGCTCTTCGCAGGCATTCGGTTTTTCATTTCTGGCATGATTATCTTGGCAATAGCAGGAGGCAGTCATCGTAGTTTCAAGGTATCTTCTTTCGGAGGATGGCTCTATATTTTGGCGTTTTCCATTGTCAACACATCTCTCCATTACGCTTTTTTCTATTTTGGACTGTCCCATAGCGAAGGAGCCCGTGCCGCTTTGCTCAACTCTTTAAGCGTATTTGCCGTTGTCATTCTAGCATGCATCTTTTTCCGCAATGAGCACATGACCCTCCGAAAGGCCATTGGATGTCTATTGGGAGCCTTGGGTCTGCTGTCGCTCCATTGGGAAAACGGTGCAGGTCAGAGCGGTTTTTCCTGGATGGGTGATGGTATGATTATCCTCAATGCCCTCTGCGGAGCCTTTGCTTCTCTCATGACAAGAGGTCTGGCACATCGTATTGATGTATTCACAGGTACAGGATACAGTCTGGCTATAGGAGGTTTTACGCTGGCCGTTCCTGGTATCATCATGCATGGGGAGTTTCTTCACAGCAATGTTCAAGGCTGGATAGTGTTGCTTTTGCTCATTGCCATCTCGTCCATCGGATTCGCTCTTTACAACAAGTTGCTAAGTTGCAACCCCATGGGGAAGGTAGCCATCTATAATTCGCTCATCCCTGTAGTAGGAGCCCTTACCTCCTGCCTGTGCTTGGGAGAAGCCTTCCGATGGGAATATGTCTTGGCTGGCATTCTGGCTTCATCTGGCATCTTTGTCATCAACAAGGGGAAAGCATAACCACCTCCCTTTCATTCCGCCCTATAGACACCTGGTCTTTCTTGCCGCAATCTTCCGTATTTTTCATCCTCATTGTCTGCTCATCTGTAGAATTAGTTTTAAATTTGCATCCATCTAAACTCTTTTCACTATGATTAAATCCTCTATCACCCGCTTCCTGGTCTTGGTTTTCACCATGACAGGATTTTTGTGGGCATCAGCCCAGGAAAATGACTCCTTGAAGATTCTATGGATAGGCAATAGCTATACCTATTATAATAACCTCCCTGCCCTAGTGACTCAACTGGCTGGCGAGCAGGGGCTCAAATTGTCACCTGTCAGGTTCCTCAAAGGAGGCCAACGCCTTTCAGGTCATCTGAAAAACAAAAAACTCACCGAAGCTCTTGCCAAGGGAGGCTTTGACTATGTAGTCATTCAGGAACAGAGCACACTTCCTGCCCAAAGCACTCGTCTGGTGGCAGCGGAGACTTACCACTACACCCACATCTTGGACAGCCTTGTCAAAAAAGGGTCTCCCGATGCCCATGTCATCATCTATATGACCTGGGGACACAAATACACCAATGTCCACAACAAGAAGGAGAAAGACCCATCCTATCCTATGGACGGAAATTACGACTTTTTCCAAAACAGGATGATAACCAGTGCTGTTGAAATGGCCTACGAGAATCATGCATGGTGTGCTCCGGTAGGAATTGCCTGGCAAAAAGTAAGACACAAGTACCCCTACATCGAACTCTACGCTAAAGACGGTTACCATCCTTCTCTTGAAGGTTCCTTCATGGCAGCCCATTGCTTCTTGTCCACCATACTCCAGAAACCGTATGTCTCCTCCTTCACAGCCGGTTTGCCCGAACATATAGCCAGCATCCTGCGGCAAGAAGCACAGAATGCTGTCTTCGGCAATATGCAATTATTAGGACTCAACCCTTAACTCGTTTATATACATGAAACAGGATAACACCAAGAAGAAAGACAAGGTCAGCCAGCCGTCTAAAGGCATGAGCCGTCGGGAGTTTTTGGGAACCACTGCTGCGGGACTGACCAGTTTCCTCATCCTCCCTAGTTGGAAGGTGGATGGAATAAGAATTGCCCCGAGTGACCGTGTTGTATTGGGATTCATCGGACTAGGACGTCAAGGATGTAGTGACTTCCATAGTTTCTCCTCCTGTCCTGGCGTACAGGTAGCCGCTTGCTGTGATGTTGATTCTATCAAGCGGGAACGCTTCCGTCGCATTACTGCGAAATGGCAGAAAGAAAAAGGCATGAACTGCCGATGTGACGAATATGAATTCTATGAAGACATGCTGGAGCGCAAGGACATTGATGTCATTGAGATTGCCACTCCTGACCATTGGCATGCCCTGTGTGCCATTGATTCTTTAGAAGCAGGCAAGGATGTCTATATCCAGAAACCATTGGCTTATACCATTACAGAAGGTCTGGCTGTCCAGACTGCTGTCAGAGCCAACGGACGCATTTTGCAGATGGGAAGCCAGCAGAGGTCAAGTGCCGAATTCCAGCAGGCCATCAAGATAGTACGTGAAGGCGGCATTGGCCATATAGAGAAAATCTATGTGCGGGTAGGCGACCCTCCCAAACCTCTTGACTTGCCTGAAATGCCCGTTCCTGCCCATCTCAATTTCAATCAATGGTTAGGTCCGCTCAATGACCCCAAGATACACTACCATCCCGACCTGTGTCCTCCCGTCTCTCTTGATCCTCCACAGGACGAAAAACTCTGGGGGGCTTGGCGCTGGTATCAAGAGACTGGCAACGGATTCCCTGCAGATTGGGGAGCTCATATGTATGACATTGCCCAGGCTGCTATCGGCATGGATGGTCTTGGCCCCGTAGAATTCATTCCGCAAGGATATAACGGCACCCGCTATGCCACCATGAAGTATGCCAATGGTATTGTCATGACCGAGCAGCCTTACCGTGAAGACAAGCCCAATGCCCAAGGTATCCAGTTCATCGGCACAAAAGGATGGCTCAAGGTAGCCCGTGGCTATATAGAATGTTCCGACAAGTCCCTGCTCGAGAAGAAAGAAGAGAAGATAGGAGCAGGCCAATATGAAGTGAGCGCACCTCATATGCAGAACTTCATTGATGCCGTTAGAGCCCACAAGGACCCCATTGCACCTGTTGAATACGGCACCAGCACCAATACGCTCTGCTGTCTGTTCAATATCGCCAGGGAATTGGGAAGACCTGTCAAGTGGAATCCTTCTCTTCTCAGTTTTGAAGGCGACCGCGAAGCTGCTGCCCACAGGCTTTACTGGTATGAATACCGCAGGCCTTACAAACTCAAATATGTCGACAAACGTTTCAATATTGGCTGAACTGCATTTCTGGCAGATTCCAGCAGCCTGATTGACAGGAAGAAGACACGAAAGCATTAGCTCTCCTGTCTTCTTCCTGCATATATAAACATTGGTATCATGAAACTACATTACGAAAAGGAAATAGACATTCATGCCGAGTATGATGTCCTTGTGGCGGGTGCTGGCCCCTCTGGCATCTGCGCAGCAGTAGCCGCTGCCCGTCAAGGGGCTAAAGTGGCATTGATAGAGCGTTACGGTGTATTGGGAGGCAATCTCACTACAGGCTTCGTCGGCCCTATCCTCGGTATGACAGGCCCTGGCACCATGCGTGATGAAATAGTCAACATTCTCGGTGTACCTGATAACGACATGATAGGAGAAACTGGCAAAGCACATGACATGGAAAAGGCCAAGCGTGTACTTGCAGAATTTGTAGCTCGGGAGAAGAATATTGATGTCTACCTGCAATGCTCCGTCTTTGATGTCATTCAGGAGGGACTTCTTGTCAAGGGACTTCTGCTGGCTTCCAATGAAGGTATTCTGGCTCTACTGGCGCATACAGTCATTGATGCTACAGGGGATGGCATTGTAGCCTTCCTGGCTGGAGCCCATGTCGAAAAAGGCAGGGACGATGGCCTTATGCAACCTGTCACGCTGGAATTCCGTATTGAAGGTGTTGACGAAAGCCGTGGCATTGTCTGCATCGGTGATGTGGATACCGTAGAACTGAATGGCATGCGGTTTCTTGATTACTGTAAGCAATGTGCTGACGAGGGCAAACTTCCCCAACATCTGGCAGCAGTCCGGTTGCATCCATGTACCCGTCCAGGGGAACGTCAGGTAAATACCACACAAGTCAACAGGATAGACAGCACCCACATTGCCGACCTCTTTCCTGCCGACGTAGAATTGAGGCAACAGATAGACCTGCTGGTAGACTTCCTCCGCAAGAATGTACCGGGATACGAGAACATAAGATGCATCCAGAGCGGTACGACTACCGGCATACGCGAAAGCCGCCGCATCATGGGTGACTATGTGATTACAGCTGAAGAACTGGCAGAGGGTTGTCGCTTTGATGATGTCGTAGTGCATCGGGCCGAATTTATTGTTGATATCCATAATCCTGCTGGAGCTGGTCAGGCAGAGGCTTCCATCCAATACTGCCAACCCTATGACCTACCCTACAGATGCTTCTTGCCTCGCAACAAAGACGGCAATGGCATTGAAGGACTGCTCATGGCAGGTCGTTGTATATCCGGAACCCACCGAGCCCATGCCTCCTATAGAGTCATGTCTCCTTGCATGGCCATGGGTGAAGCCATAGGAATAGCCGCTGCCTTATCGGCCCGACATCATTGCACACCCCGCCAACTGGACATTGCCCTTTTACAGAAGACCATGACCGACCAAGGGATTGTGCTCTTCGACTGATACTTTCCTTCATTTCATAACAATCTTTCCCGTTCCATTCCTTTCTTTCTTACATCTCCATTATAATGAAACGCATCCTATTTTTCCTCTTTCTGTACCTGATCAGCATCCACACCCATGCAGTTCTCAACGAAAAGAATCTAGAGCATACCCTGAGTGTCTTACGCATAGAATTGGCCACTACTTACCACGATCTCAAGCAAAGTACCGCCCTTCTCAAGGCTTCGTCGGAGAAACAACATCAGCGGATGATCGAGACCATGCAGAAGAGCAATCAGATTGCCCTGATGCTCTATTCACAGAAGACCAGTTACACCTTCAACCTTACCTATGCGTGCCATGAGGCATCTGAGCAATACAGGGAATTTACAGCCCACATGATGCCCTATGATGAAATCATGCAGAAAGTGGATATGGAAATTGCCCGATATACCGAACTCATTCAGACCCTTCAGAGCTTGCCTCCTTCTCTTGTCAGAGATACTACCCGTATAGACCTTCCTCCCTTGAAGGGAGAGCACCCGGGAGCTGTCGGTCAACTGCACAACATCAGTGATTCCCTCAAGCATAGCAGTCACCCCTTCCTCCTTTCCACCAAAGGACAGGAAGACAGAGAAGAGTGTCTGAAGTTCAGCAGGATTATCCTCCGACAGTATAAGCAGATGAAGAAAAGCTTCAGCAAGGACAGTCAGCATTACGAGCATCTTCACAAGCATCTCAAGGAGGTGTTCTCCTATGCCCAGCAACGCTATAAGGATATTCAGAAGAGCATCTTCGTCAATGGGGAAACCAATTATTTCACTACCTTGAGCCTGTTGCCCTATAAGGTTAAACAACTCAAGCGGGAATGGGAAGACAAATATGGCAACAAGAACTTTGAATACAACCATGTACAAAGCGACTGGAGAGGTTCTGTCATCTTCGGACTCATCTTCATCGTCATCTTCTATGTCACCCTTTCTTTTCTCATCAGCAACATCATTGTCAGAATCATGATGAAGAAAGTGAGCTGGCTACGCAACAATGAAGACATGCAGTTGAAAATGGACTATATCATCATCGCTGCCAGTCTCATATTGTTCACCATTGCCATCATGGCCATGCACACCTTCATGCACCATAATTTCATCATCATGGCATGCCAACTTCTGGTGAGCTTCTACTGGCTTGTCTCTGTCATCATCATTTCCCTGCTCATCCGACTCAACGGACGTCAAATCAAGAGCACACTGCCCTTGTTCACTCCTATCATTATGTTGGGCTTCATTGTCATCATCTTCCGTATCATCTTTATCCCCAATACTCTGGTCAATCTCATCTTTCCTCCCATCTTGCTGATATTCACCATCTGGCAACTGGTTGTCCTCAAGCACAAAGGGAGTCAGGCTCCGTCAAGTGACAAACTGTATTCCTGGACATCTTTCCTGCTGATGTGTGCCGCCACCGTCATCGCATGGAGTGGCTATGTACTGATGAGTGTACAGATTTTCATATGGTGGCTCATCCAACTGGCCATGATTCTTACCATTACCTGTGCCTACGACTTCCTGATGGCTCGGGAAGAACGCTATCTAAAGAAGGCTCTCAATCTCAAACACCCTGTCAGACAGGGATGGCTCAGCCGAGACGGAAAAAACATTGAGAAGACCTGGTTCTACGATTTCCTTATCATGGCAGCACTGCCAGTGGCGATTGTCCTGTCCGTTATCTTCTCGCTCCTAATGGCTGCCGACGTGTTTGACCTCACGGAAATCTGTACCCATATCTTCTTCCATCCCTTCCTCGACATTGAAGGTGTGTGCAAACTCTCACTGGATAGAATCTTCTTCCTGGCCGCACTATACTTCATCTTCAACTATCTCTGCTATATCATCAAGGCAACTTACCGCACTATCCGGACCAAACGTCTGAAAAAGAAGAACAAGGGTATTTCCATAGCTGCCACTCAGGCTAATTTCACCCTCTTCTATAATGTCACTACCTTCTTTGTATGGGGCAGCTATTTCATTCTAGCCCTCATTGTGCTGCAAGTGCCGAAGAGTGGTATCTCCATAGTAACTGCCGGTCTTGCCACTGGTGTCGGCTTCGCCATGAAGGACCTCATGGAAAACTTCTTCTATGGCATCTCTCTCATGACCGGACGACTGAGAGTAGGCGACTGGATAGAATGTGACGGCATACGTGGCAAAGTGGATTCCATCACCTATCAGAGTACACAAATTATCACTGAAGACGGTAGTATCATTGCTTTCTTGAACAGTGCCTTGTTCAACAAGAATTTCGAGAATCTTACCCGCAACCATTTCTATGTCAAGTCCAAAATCAATGTAGGTATTGCCTATGGTAGCGATATCGCCCATGTCAGGAAGCTCCTTTCTGATGCCATCTTGAAGATGGCCCATAAAAATGCCAGTGGCAGAGATATCCTGGATACTAAGAAAGGTGTCAGTGTACTCCTCACCAACTTTGGAGACAACAGCATTGACCTGGTCGTCAGCTACTGGACACTGGTTTCGGAAAAATTAGGGTTTGACTGCCAAGTGAAAGAAGTGGTCTACAATACATTGAACGAGTACCACATTGAAATACCATTCCCGCAAAGAGACCTTCACATTGTTTCCTCTGTGACAGGTTCCCTTCCTTCTTGACTGGAAACAGGTTGATGGATTGCCCCTTCAATCCCTCAACACCTTGTTCCTGCCCCTCAAAGAGGTCAACTTCATAACTGGTGAATTGTCCAAGAGGTTATTGGACATGTCAAATACCTTGGGGGCACCACTGTACGATAATTGATAAACCCAAATCGGTCATTAGAAAAAACTATCATTTTCTAATAACCGATTTGCTTTTCAACGCTCTTGCCGGGCCTAGTCAAGCAGTAGAGTTTCGTTTTCCCCACTGCCATGCAATGCGATTATTTATCGTGAGGATATTTTCTTGGTCCTGATGGCATTGAGCACCCGTACCGTAGCGGCCAGTTGGTCGTCGTTCCTGTATAGATCCACATTCCAAAGATGCGTAGAGCGTCCGCGATGAATAAGGGTCGCCACAGCATGCACTTCGTTTCCTAATGGGACAGAAGCCAAGTGATTGCCTGTCACCTCTACTCCTACAGCCATCTCATCTGTGTCCAACAGCAATAGCGAACCTGCTCCTGCCATTGTCTCTGCCAAAGCCAGAGAAGCTCCTCCATGCAGAATGCCGAAAGGCTGACAAGTT
>JALERS010000121.1 GCA_022763905.1 Prevotellaceae bacterium
AGCTGTCTATTATTTCTAGTTGATGAAGAGAAAAAGAGACTGGTGAAATCAGAAAATGACTCCTTTGGGAAATGAAGTTGATTGAATGGCCCAAGTATTTATGGTGCTCAGCAAAAGAGTCGTCGGTGCTTTCCAAAAGAAGCGTCGATTCTAAGCAAAAGAATCGACGGTGCTAAGCAAAAGAAGCGACGATGCTAAGAGGAAGCAGTCAATATACTCTCAGATACCACTTAATTGCGTTGAGCAAGGAACCTCAATAAGACAGCGTCTCTTTGGACTGTCTCTCTTAAAGGACCGGAGAATAAAGTGGAATCAATGTCTACAACCTTCGCCCTATTCAATTTCTATTGAAGCTATAGAGGAGATATCAATGGAGTTCCACTATTTCCATGTCTTTCACCTCAGCACAATCGATTGTAAAACGTACCAATGTGCGCACTTGATGCCAACCTTGTATACCAGCTGCTCCTGGATTGACATGCAACAAATGGTAGGTAGGGTCCCACATAACACGAAGTATATGGGAATGACCACTGATGAACATACCAGGAGGACGATTCATCAATTGACGATCCACTCCAGATGCATAATGACCAGGATACCCACCTATGTGCTTCATGAAGATGTCCAGTTCCTCACACTTCCATCGCAACTGCAACGGGAAACGATAACGGAGATCACCTCCATCTACATTGCCGCATACTGCCCGCAAAGGAGCTATACGCTCCAATGAATCGGCAACAGACATGGTACCAATGTCGCCGGCATGCCATATCTCATCACATTCAGACATATAACGGACATAGCGCTCGTCCCAATAGCCATGGGTGTCGGAGAGCAAGGCAATTCGTTTCATTAAAGGTCAGGAAAGATGGTAACGACGACGAACAAAGTCTAACACAAATGATTTGGTAGCTTCCATTCCTAATACACTTTGGTTAATGCAGAGATGGTAAGTAGAGGCATGCCCCCACTGACAACTACTGTAGAAATCATGAAAGGCTGCCCTACGCTTATCGTTAGTGGTAAGGAGTTTGCGGGCTGATGCAGGCTGAATTTCCTTACTCTGGCAGAGACGCCTTACACGCTCATCTGTATCGGCACTGATAAAAATGCTGGTCATACCCGGATAATCACGCAGTATATACTCGGCACAACGTCCTACAATGACACAATTTTCCTCCGTGGCTATCTGATGGATGGTGTCGCTCAAGATACGAAAGAGGAAATCCTCATCTACATGATTGCCGTAATAGTCAGCAGAGCCTACAAAGGGAATGAGATGGGAGAAGAAGGAATGAAGGTCGCTCTTCTCTTCATCCTTCTCCTCAAAGAGATCGGTACTGTAACCGCTACGGGCCGCTGCCGCATAAATGAGTTCTTTATCGAAAAAACCGAACCCTAGCTCTTGAGCCAGGTAACGGGCTATCTCACTGCCTCCGCTGGCCAATTGACGGCCAAGACAGATAACCATTTTGGGATTGTCGGAAGGATTCATATTAAGATATGGATGATGAAGTTGATGAAGAATCTCTAAATTTTCTCAATGCATATACCAAAAAGAAGGAGGTAAGGAAAGTAGAAAGGGCATCGGAGACAGGAGCACTGTACCATATGCCCTCCAAGCCGAAATGGAGGGGCAAAAAATAGATAAGAGGAATAAGCATGAGAAGTTGGCGAGTCATGGACAAGAAAATACTTACCTTTACCTTGCCTATACACTGGAAGAAATTGATTGTCACCATCTGGAATCCGATGATGGGGAAAGCAAGGAAGAGGAGTCGAATAGCACGAGCCGAACTGGCCACAAGGGCGGGGTCATCAGTGAAAGCACGGGCACAGGCTTCAGGAAACAACTGACTGATGGCAAAACCTACTACCATTACAACAGTGGCAACCAGAGAAGTATTGACCAATGAACGACGCATACGTCCATATCGGCGAGCTCCAAAATTGTAACCAGCTATGGGTTGCATGCCTTGGTTGAGACCCATAACAATCATGCAGAACAAGAAGGACAAGCGAAGAGCAATACCATAAGCGGCTATCTCCAAATCACCTCCATAATGAGCAAGACTCCAGTTGTAGAGAATTGTGACTAGACAACTACAGAGGTTCATCAAGAAGGGAGAGAGCCCAATGGCCAAAGTACCCCATACGATGCGCCCTTGCAAACGATAGATACCTTTCCTAAAATGAATGAACTCACGCTTGTCACTCAACAGATGAATCTGCCACAAGAGTGTAAGAGCCTGGCTGAGGACCGTAGCAGCCGCAGCTCCCTTTATTCCCCAATCAAACACATAGATAAACAGAGGGGCCAAGGCAGTATTAAACAGCACAGAGGCTATGGTTGCAACCATAGCTTGACGTGGATGGCCGGATGCACGTAGCAGATTATTCATTCCGTAATAGAGATGGGTGACAACATTGCCCAACAAAATAACCTGCATGAATGCCCGAGCATAGGAAACAGTATGCTCACTGGCCCCGAAGAGATAGAGGATGGGGTCAAGGAACACCATCATAAGAGTTCCTATGGCAATACCCATGATAATGTTCATCACCAGGACATTGCCTAGGATGTTTCTAGCTGATTCGTAGTCCTTTTCTCCCAACTTGACGGAAAGAAGAGTAGAGGCACCAACTCCCACCATTGCTCCGAAAGCCGTGGTAACCTGCATAACAGGAAAGCTCAACGACACACCCGCAATGCCCATAGTACCTACTCCCTGTCCGATATAGATGGCATCTATGATATTATACAACGACGATGCTGTCATGGCAATAACAGCTGGCATGGCATATTTCCATAGCAGTTTTCCTACGGGACGAGTACCCAGTTCTGTAATATTGGTACTGATTGACATGATAACGATGATGCTTGTTAGCGTATGAATGGTGTATATGACGGATCTCTCATCCTTAAAAAACAGGGTCTATGGGACGATGGGTACTCCTAATGCGCCACTCAGGCGGATAGAGGTTGTTAGCCCTATTGCCCAAATTGTTGGCAAAGCCCAAGGGATGCCCTTCCCAATCAAGCAGGATGATGCCTGTAGGAGCATCGGGCAAAGAAAGGGTGAGTCCTGACAAATAACTGATGGCTTGGTCATAAGAGAGAGAAAACCTGGGAACTGCTCCTTGATGCAAAAGACGTGACATGGCCAAGGCATGACAGGGTATCTGTCTACGCCCTTTTTCGACAAAAAGAGGAATGCCTGCATGCATCACATTCAACCTCTGGGACAGATAATCAACCAAAGGCAGATGGTCTCTCTGAAAAGCCACATGTTCCCATGGTCCACATACCGACATAAGGGAAAGAGAAGGGTTGGCAGACAACCACTGACTATAGGGTTGGGGAAGCAGTTGACACCGAGTGCCAGCAACTTTATTCTTAACGTGAAAAGGAGTCGCAGGAGATGTCTTACGAAGCAATGCCATAAAAAAGCCTTCCCCCCTAACCCGATGAGGAAAGAATCTGTAAACTGGCTCTGAAGAGCGTCCGGCAAGATTACCTATCACCCGCCATGAAGGCTGACAAGGAACAGGCACTACTTCTGCTCCAAGTTGAGTGGCAATAAAGTGGACATTGTCCTCATTCTCTTCCGTATTGTACGTACAGGTGCTATAGACCAAATAGCCACCCTGTCTGAGTGCAGGCCATATTTGAGTCAATATATCACGCTGACGGCAGGCGCAGGTAGCCACAAGATCTGGCCCCCACTGGTCAATGGCGGGATTGTCCTTGCGGAACATACCTTCTCCGGAACAGGGAACATCGGCTACAATAAGATCAAAAAGGGCTCCCATGCGACCCAAAGCATCAGGATAGTTACAAGTCACCATACAAGCTTCATGTCCCCACTTGATAATGTTTTCAGCTAGTATCTGCGCACGTTTCCTAACAGGTTCGTTGGATACAAGAAAAGAGCCTTCCGGCAAGAGCGATCGAAGCAATGTAGACTTGCCGCCAGGAGCTGCACATAAGTCAAGAACTATGGAGGGATTGGGAATCTGACGCAAAGCCTGTTCCAGAAACATGGATGAGGCTTCTTGCACATAATAACCTCCTGCATGGAAATGAGGATCGAAAGTGAAGGGAGGACGAGTAGACAAATAATAGCCCGAAGATGACCACTTTACACGTGCCTGCTCTGACGACAGATGACGGATAGGCTTGAAGGGATTGTACCTGACAGATACTTCCGGCTCTTCCTCCAAGGAATGGAGAAAAGACGACAATTCCTCCTGAGACAGGTGGAGCTGCATAGCTCGGATAAAGGATGCAGGTAATGGCATAGAAAGTATCTGTCGATTTGAAACCAATACAAACGGTCTGAACAATCTGCAAAATTAGTCTTTTTTGTACGCTTTCACGTCTTCTTTCACCCAAAAAGTAGCATTTCACAAAAAATGGCCAACAACAAAAAAAACAGGAGCCACATCCAGTATAATGACATCAAAGTAGTATCTTTGTTCCTGAATATCTGGATTTCTACCCAATTACCGATACTATGTTCACGCCCCTTCGTATTACCTTTGTCAGAACCTTCATGATATTTGTACTGAATGTCATGGCCATTCTGAATGGACCTGCAGTACATGCAGAACAGATAATGGTGGTATCGGACACGACAGGATACAGCGAATGGACAGAGGAAGAAAGTACAAACACAGTTTACAGTCCCTATGCAACTGCCCGAGAGGGAGCAGAAAGCGAGGGGCTAATGCATTGGGCGCTGTGGTTTTCCGCTGTCCCACTTCTCATACTAATTCTAATATTTATGTCTCCTCTGCTACTCATCCTCGCAGTGATTTTCCTTTTGGCACGTCAACGCAGGAAGAGAAAGACTATACTCATATCTACACCCCCACCAGAGTCGGCGACTACAGACAGGCAGAAGAGAGACAGACATATCATGCACCTAGCTGTAAGTGGGGGGATCACACTGTGGTCCGTGATTTTCGGATGGGAACTGCTGGCACTAGGAGCGATGGTATATGCATGCATAGAGGGAGTAAGACTATACCAATGCCTGCGTAACGACAATCCCTAACTAATCAGGAGAGACATACGACATAATTCTATTATTAATGATTAACTCTACCATTATCATATCATGAAACAATATCTGGATTTGCTGAAAAGAATCACCACAGAAGGAATCCGTAAAGAAGACCGCACAGGTACAGGTACATTGAGTGTATTCGGACACCAGATGCGTTTTGACCTATCGGAAGGATTCCCTCTTCTTACCACCAAGAAACTCCACTTGAAAAGCATCATCCATGAACTGCTATGGTTTCTCCAAGGGGACACCAATGTGAAATACTTGCAGGAAAACGGGGTGCGTATTTGGAATGAATGGGCAGACGAAAACGGTGATTTAGGACCTGTATACGGCAAGCAATGGCGTGCCTTCGAAACCCTAGACAAAAACGGGAACCGAGTGGTTGTAGACCAAATCAAGGAGGTTATTAACCAAATCAAGACTCACCCCGACAGTCGTCGGCTCCTTGTATGTGCTTGGCATCCCGGGCAAACCGACGATATGGCACTTCCCCCCTGCCACACTCTGTTCCAATTCTATATAGCCAACGGTAAACTCAGTTTGCAACTCTACCAACGCTCTGCAGACACTTTTCTAGGCGTACCTTTCAATATAGCCTCATATGCCTTGCTACTCATGATGGTGGCACAAGTTACTGGATACGAACCAGGCGAATTTGTACATACTACAGGTGATACACATCTCTACCTCAACCACCTCCAACAAGTAGAGGAACAACTAAGCCGCACTCCGAGACCATTGCCCCGCATGGTCATCAACCCTCAAGTGAAGGATATCTTCAGTTTCCAATATGATGATTTCCATCTGACTGACTACAATCCATGGCCACACATCAAGGCTGAAGTTTCCGTATAATGCGTGTTTCAAGACATTCTAATCTCTATGATAGTATCCATTATTGTATGCATTGCCAAAAACAATGCCATCGGACTGAACAACAAATTAATCTACCGGCTGAAAGATGACTTGAAACGTTTCAAGGCGTTGACTTCCGGCCATACCATCATCATGGGGAGACGAACCTTCGAATCTCTACCCAACGGAGCCCTGCCATTGAGACGCAACATAGTGCTTTCCAGTCAGAATATCCCCTTCCCTGGAGCAGAAACATTCGGTTCATTAGAACAGGCTCTCTCTGCTTGTAAAGGGGAGGACGAGGTGTTCATCATTGGAGGCGAAAAGGTATATTGTGCAGCTTTGCCTCTGGCTAAAAGACTCTATCTGTCATGCGTGGACAATATACCCGAGAAAGCCGATGCCTTCTTTCCTGCGTTTGAATCTGAAAGCGGATGGATTGAGAAGGAAAGGGAAAGTCATGTTGCTGATAGCAACAACGAAAAACCATTTGAATTCATTACCCTAGAACGCCAATAGGCTACTACGGGGAAAGCTAAAAGTGAAATACCTTTGACGGTAAGCAATGGATGCCACTGAAATACTCTATACTACGATACATCTATTCACCCATGAATCAATGTAAAGAAGGTATAAAGTAGAGTACAACAGTTAAATATGAATCAATAATCTTTATTCTCCTAAACGAAAAGACGCTTTTAGAAATGGGAGGCGTCCTTGTTGTCCTCTTCCTTCCATTCCGAAAACGGACAAACAGACAAACGCGCATTATAATAACGTTCATCTCCTGTTACCTCCTTGCCCAAAAACGGAGGAAGCAACACTTCCTCGTTAGCATCGGACAATTCGACCTCAGCTATTACCAATCCTTCATTGCTCCCATGAAACTCATCCACTTCAAACACATGACCTTCATAGGGAACAAGATAACGATGCTTGTCCACAACACCAGGCAGACAAAACGCCAACATCCTATAGGCATCTTTCGGGTCCAGACGTTGCTCCCACTCAAAACGAGAAAGGCCATCTGGTGAAGAAGGACCCTTGATGGTAAGGAAGGCTTCTGTATTGCGGATACGAACACGCACTGACCTAGTAGCATCACGGCAAAGATAGCCTTGGACTATGTGGTAAGTACTCGTCACACATTCCCTAAAGGAACCCGTGACGAGAAACTTGCGTTCAGTCTCTACAGACATCCCAACAAGGATCAAGCCATTGTAGCAAATACCAATGTTCCGATAAGCGCCAAAGCTATCAACGAAACAAAAATGCCTGTAATAATATTCTTGGCCTTGTGTTCCTGCTTAGCTTCGTACTGCTTCATCTTGAGTTTCTTTTTCTGGCTCATAGTTGTATATATTATAATATTGTTATAGGATATATTGATGCTTATGAATTTTGGCTAGCTCCACCATTTTCCATGAGGTATGCCTTAATGAATCCGTCTATCTTGCCGTCCATGACACCATTGACATCACTGGTCTGGTAACCTGTACGATGATCCTTCACCCTACGATCATCAAATACATAACTGCGTATCTGACTGCCCCATTCAATCTTTTTCTTACCCGCCTCTATCTCAGCCTGCTTGGCTCTTCGGCGTTGTAGCTCACGATCATAAAGTTGGGAGCGCAACAGACGCATAGCATTTTCACGGTTTTCCAACTGCTTACGGCTCTCAGTGTTCTCGATAAGGATTTCTTCCTCTTCACCTGTTTCCGGATCAGTATATTGATAACGCAGACGTACTCCCGTTTCTACCTTATTGACATTTTGTCCTCCAGCACCTCCTGAACGGAAAAGGTCCCAACTGATACGCGAGGGGTCAACCTCCACCTCAATGGTATCATCCACCAACGGGGTGACAAATACACTCGCAAAAGATGTCATACGCTTACCCTGTGCATTGTAAGGAGATACACGAACCAGGCGATGGACTCCGTTTTCAGACTTTAGATAACCATAAGCAGAATCACCTTCTATCTCAATAGTAACAGTTTTTATACCTGCCTCGTCACCATCCTGGATATTGCTGATGCGTGTCTTGTAACCCTGCATTTCTGCATATCTCAAGTACATGCGCATGAGCATAGAAGCCCAGTCCTGGCTCTCAGTACCGCCAGCACCTGAATTGATTTTTAAAACGCAATCCATTGAGTCTTCTTCATCACGAAGCATATTACGGAGCTCCAGATTCTCCAAGGAGGCAAGAGCCTTTCGGTAATCCTCATCCACCTCTTCCTCTGTAACTAATTCGTCCTTGTAGTATTCAAATGCCAAACTGGTCTCATCGGCCGCCATGCGAACCTCTTGATAACCATTGATCCATTTTTGAAGGTCCTTCACCTTCTTCATCTGTTCCTCTGCGGCTTTCCGATCATCCCAAAAGCCAGGAGCCTGCGTGCGCAACTCCTCTTCCTGAAGTTGGATTTTCTTATCTTCAATAGACAGATAACGGTAGAGATTGTCTACCCTGTCCATCAAGTCCTTGAGTTGTTCAGATGTAATCATATGTCCGATTAATGTGTTTGTAAAATTAGCAAAAAGTATTCAAATGTCAGTCCTTCTTTTCTGAAAATCTACTGAAAGCTTTGTAGTGTCAACCATCTCTCTATATGGGTCAACGGGCTAACCAAGACTCAGGATTGAGTGTGGCGGTTTCTTTCCTCAACTGGAAATGCAAAGTACAGCGACCTGACACATCCTTGGCTATTTTTCCAATAATGGCACGCGCATCTACTTTCTGGCCCTTCCTGACTGAAGCAGAGGACAAATTGCAATACACCGAAATATAATTGCCATGACGCACAATGACATTTACCTGCCCACCCAAAGAGAATACAGCACTCACCTCTCCAGGGAAAATGCATCGGGCACACGCACCTGGCTGTCCTGTAATATTAATACCCTTATTACTGAGTTGCACATTGCGGAATCCATCCATAGAATAATTTCCGTAGCGGGCAGAAATAATATAGCTTCCAGTGATAGGAATTGGCAAACGTCCCTTGTTGGCAGTAAAATTCTGGGTCAAAGCATATTCCTTGGTATTGGACTTCCATTGTTGCATGGGTTCAGCTACGGGCTTCAATGATTTTCCTTCTTTGCGAGCATCAGAACGTTCTGCTTTGCGCTGGGCTTCCCGACGAGCCTTTTCCTCTGCTTCACGACGTTTGCGCTCTTGTTCAATAGCCAGCTTGACATAATAGTCAATCTTAGCATCTAAAGCAGCCATTTGCTTCTTGCTTGAGGCTATCACCGACTGTATTTCACGCTGTTTCTTTTTCAGTGTATTGACAGAACGCTGTCTTTCGTCTTGTTGCCGGGACAATATTTCACTCTCCCGTTTTTGGGCATCAAGCGCCACATTCTTATTGGCCCTACTGGTCTCCAATTGTTTCTTAACTGCATTGACCTGCTCTTGTTTGCGTTTAATCAGTTCACCTTGTTTACGCTGATATTTCCCATACTCATTGACATAGCGATAACGACGCAACATCTGTGTGAAATTGTCTGCAGAAAGAATGAAGAGCAGTTGACTATCAGCATCCTTGTTCTTGTAGAGATATATTATAGACTGGCGATACTTCTTCTTGCGGTCTGCTAATTGGGAAGACAATTGGCGGTATTGCCGGTTGAGGCCATCAATATCTCTTGTCAAAGAATCAAGTTGTGACTGGATACGGGTGATGGTCTTCTTCTGAACATCTATCTTTCCGTTGAGAAGAGCCAGGTCATTAAGTTGTTTTCTGACTGTTCGGGATGTCGCTGCTAATTGGCCTTCCTTGCGGCTAATCTCCTTCTGAAGCGCATTTCTGCGATTTCTCAAAGATTCTACTGACACCGTTTTCTTCGAAGCAGGAACTGCTTTCTTGGTCTTGGAGGCAGAAGATGTTTTTTTTACAGGTGCCTTGCGGGACGTAGTTATCTTTTGGGCAGATGTCTTTTTGCTAGAAGTCTTAGCCCATCCTCCGGCAATCAGGAACGAAAAGGCTATTATCAGCATGTATATTTTTTTACGAATCATCATGTTCAAAAACCTTCAAAATCTTTGGAAAGAAACTTTTTCAAAATCCCTTTGGCATCCATCTGACGATACTTGCTACTAAGGGAGGTACGTTTCTCCCAGTCATCGTTGTCATCTATATTCTTAAGATTCATCAATAGTCTCACCTTGACACCTTCTCCACTAAAGGACATGTCCATACTACTTGGGAAATATTTGCCCCGAAACTTGGAGTAATCGCCATAGCAGCATTCAAATGCGCCTGCCTCACCTCCATTCTTAGGAGTAATGGTGGTACGTTCTAGCCATACAGGTGACCGCTGAACCTGAAATTTATAGTTCAATGCCGGTTCTCGCTTGAGGGAAAGAGCCAACTGACCGTCACAATCTTCCAAATCAAAACGATTCCATTGCCCTGCCACATCTTGATTCCCTGGAGCAAAAACTTCTGCCCAAAAAAGCGACTGCAACATATGGAAATCAATTCCTGTCTTGTTCAGGAAATCCACCTCCTCATAAGGTACTTTGATATACTGGCGATGAAAACGGTCTACAATAAGTACTTGGTCCTGCAGAAATTCCATGCGACCTACTTCAAAGCCCAAAAAGGCCGTCAGCGACAACTGAATAACATCATCTTTGTGCATCCTCAACGTTCCACTCAAACTGACATCCTTGTTGTCCAACTGCAGTCTTACCTTGACTTTGGCTGTCATAGAAGGGGATGTTTGAGCGTTAGCCAAGACCTTGTTAGCTAATGAAACCAATTCGGTTGATACAGGTACACTTGATTCCTTCTTCAGTCCGCTGTTGCTTCGGCAGGATACTGTCAGAATCAATACACTCATACAAATTACCCAAGACAAGCTACGTACAAATTTCATCATGGCTCCAGATATTTTTTCAGTTTGATTTTTTGAGGGAGTAACGAAGAAGCTCCTTCCCGCTGCAATGCTTCTCCCCACGCCTGAAGAGCTTTCTCTTCCATGCCCAACATGATATAGATATCTCCAGCATGTTCATATAAAGTAGCCTGATGAGATGGATTCTTCATACGTTGGAGTGCCTTCTCTATCGGGGCAAGCGATTTTTTATATTGTCCCCTTCTGAATAGCACCCAAGCATATGTATCAAGAAAATTGGATTCATCGGGGGCATATTTGACCGCTAATGCCGCCATCCGTTCAGCATCATCTAGGCGAATGCTGTCCAAAGCAAGGAAATAGGCATAATTATTGAGCGTAGACACATTACTGGGATTTCTGACCAAAGAGGAGTCATACATAGCATATCCCTTCTCTTTTTCTCCCATATTATAGAGCAAGTCTCCATAACTGGAAAAAAAGTCAGACACTATACTCTGCCCATCGTCGGACTGGCTAACAACATGAGTTTGTCCCTCCTGGAAAATACGCAAAGCTCTGGCATATTCCTTAATGGAACTGGCAGCTATCCCGCCCAAAAGGTAATAACACATCTCTTCAGGAACAGCGACTATCCCTTGCTCACATGCATCAAGCAATAATGGGAAATTCTGTTGGTTATACAATCCCCATACCCATCTCAGACGAGATATTTTGTCGGAAGGGTCAATTTCTACCTTTTTCCCCATGGCAATGGTATAGGAGGAGTCGGGAGCCTTCTTCTGGTCTAGGTATGCCACATAGACATCAACCAAATGGGCGGTAGACATCGGTTGACAGAAGAGCAAATGAAAAAGGCTATCAATCCGTTGCTCCTGATGAACTCTCGTACATCTGGAAATATATAATTTAGCATAAGGTAACCTGTCTTGGGGCGATCGGCATGAATCCAAAAGAAAACGTTCCAAAAGAGTTTCCATTTCTTGTCCCCGTCCCGTCATTTCATAATATTGTAAACGAAATAACTGAGCATAAACATTTTCCGGAGAATTCAGCAGAATTAGGCTGTCAACCTGCCATGCTTGAAACATATCTCCCTTCTCCAGCAGTATCATAGGTCGCAAAACCGGATAGTATTCGTCCTTGGGGGATATTCCGCACAAAATGTCCACTTCTTTAAGAGCATCATCATATCGACACAAACGCATCAATGCTTTGTATTTCTCTCTGCGGATCGTTTCTTCTTCTGCATCGCCTTCCTTCAGCCACTCTTCAATATGATTGACCAACATACTGTCTTTTTCCTGCTGTAGATATATATCCATAAGAGTAGCGTAGGCATTGGACTTCAATGCAGGGTCTGTCTTGAGCTTTTCCAACAGCACAATGGCACTATCAGTCATTCCAGCTTCCAATTCAAAACGTGCAGTCTCCCATAGATACTGCCCGTTAGCAGGCCGCAACCTAACTGCTTTGCGGTACAACGAATCAACCTCCTGCATGGAAACCAAGGGATTCCTTGCCTTAAGCGAAGCCATCTCCACCAATGCTTCAGGCGCTTCAGGACAATAGGATAACGCTCGCTCCAAAAGGTCATACTGGGCAGAAGAATTACCTAAGGCTTTCTGACATATAGATTCCAGGAAATAGCGGTTGTATTTTTGAACACGAATCTCTTGTGCCTGCCCTTTGTGCCGACCAGACATCACTTGCACAGGCACAATAAGCATTACTGCCATTGCCACCCATATGCACACCTCTTTCACCTTTTTCAGCACCATCCAGTGCATGTTACTGCTTCCCCGTATGGCCAAAACCTCCTTCTCCGCGACAGGTAACATCCAATTCGTCCACCTCTTGCCACTCGGCTTTTTCATAACGACTAATTACCATCTGGGCAATACGATCACCATCACACACTTCAAACTGAGTGTCACTAAGGTTGACCATAATCACACCTATCTCTCCTCTATAATCAGCATCAATGGTGCCTGGAGTGTTGAGCAATGTGATACCTTTTTTGAGAGCCAAACCAGAACGTGGTCTGATTTGTGCCTCATATCCGTCAGGCAAGGCAATGAATAGTCCTGTCGGTATGAGTCTGCGCTCCATAGGAGCCAATGTCAGCGGTTCCTCCAATGAGGCACGCAAATCCATACCTGCACTTTGTATTGTAGCATATTCGGGTAGCGGATGACGGGAACGGTTAATTATACGTATTTTCATGTTTTCTTCTAGTTGAATTGCAAAAATAGCGAAATCCCCACAAACCTTTTGCTGATTTCAGACTAAAAGTGGTACTCCATGAACTTTTTTAGATTACATTTGCATACCAAATCATTTAGGACTGTTCCATATGACTGAATCCACACATCAACCAATGGATTGGAAAACGCTCATCTCCACCAAACGGATGAGCAAGTCAAGCCAGCACAAGGAGATTTCCGAGTACCGAACTGATTTCCAACGAGATTATGACCGACTCATTTTTTCCTCCCCTTTCCGCCGTCTTCAGAACAAGACACAAGTATTTCCGTTACCTGGCAGCGTCTTTGTCCACAATCGCCTCACCCATAGCTTAGAAGTATCAAGTGTAGGGCGTTCATTAGGCAATGACGCCAGTCGATCTCTTATCAGTCGTCATCCCGAACTGGATGCGGGCAACATGAATATGTTGGGATTAATCGTCTCTACCGGATGTCTGGCACACGATTTGGGCAATCCTCCCTTTGGGCATGCAGGAGAAAGAGCCATTGCCAGCTATTTCTCTCAGGGAAGAGGACAAAATATCCGTGACATCGTCTGTTCGGAATGCGGAGAAGAAACAGGTTCTCTGATATGGAGCGACATGGTACATTTTGATGGCAATGCCAATGCTTTCCGACTGCTGACCCATCAGTTTGAAGGCAGAAGGGAAGGTGGATACATGATGACCTATAGTGTTCTGGCATCCATCGTGAAGTATCCATTCAGTTCACTGATGACCCATCGGCAGAAATTCGGTTTCTTTCAGTCAGAACTTCCTTTTTACCGAGAAATAGCCCAAACTTTGGGTATCCGATGCTTCCAAGACGAAGGCTACAAGGTACACTATGCCCGACACCCTTTGGCCTACTTTGTAGAAGCAGCTGATGATATCTGCTACGAAATCATGGATATTGAAGATGCCCACAAACTCCACATCCTTACTACTGCACAAACCCACGAACTGCTATTGGGCTTCTTTGAAGGAAAACAACGTCAGCATCTAGAAAGTGCTTACCCGAATGTGACCGATTCCAATGAACGCACCATCTACCTGAGAGCCTGCGTTATCAATGCCATTGAGCAGGAATGCGTAAGAGTATTCATGGACCACGAGGAAGAAATCCTCTCGGGAACCTTCCAAGGCTCTCTTATCGAACACATGGAATCTCCTTTACGAGAAGCCTTCAACAAATGTGTAAGCACGGCCAAACAATACATCTACAAAGACCGTCAGGTGCTAGACGTAGAACTAGCTGGCTACAAAATCATCTACGAGTTGCTTGACCTGTTTATAACTGCTGTACTGAATCCCGACAAGTCCTATAGTCAACTACTCATCAATCGGGTGCCAGGACAATACGAGGTAAGACATTCCGCTGTCACCGAACGCATCCGTGGTGTTCTGGACTACATATCGGGAATGACAGATGTCTATGCACTTGACCTCTACCGGAAAATAAACGGACAATCATTACCTATGATTTAATACCGCAACAACAAAAAAACAACATACACAAATGAATAAAATTCTAGATTTTTACAAGATTAGCGCTCCTTCTTCCCAGAAGGTTGAACCTTCTAAAGTCAAAAAGACATACAAGCAACTCAGATTCCAGGCTTTTATCGCTGCCACATTTGGCTATAGTCTGTACTATGTATGCCGCACTTCCCTGAATGTAGTTAAAAGCCCCATCATTGATAGCGGGATTCTTAATGCCTCCCAATTGGGAACCATCGGCCTCTGTCTATTTTGGGCATATGCCATCGGCAAATTCGTCAATGGCTTTCTTTCGGACCATTGCAATATCACCCGATTCATGGCTACTGGGCTCATCATATCCTCAACAGCCAATCTGATTCTAGGTCTCACCTCTCTATTGCCATTCTCCGCCGTGGCCATCAATGCCATCATCTTCACCATGTTTGCCATTATGTGGGGTATCAATGGATGGGCGCAATCCATGGGTGCTCCTCCTGCCATTATTTCTCTCACCCGATGGTATCCTCTCAGTATCAGAGGAACTTTTTACGGATTCTTTTCTGCCAGCCACAATTTCGGAGAATTTCTTTCTTTCTTATTTGTAGGCATTGTTGTGACTGCCATGGGCTGGCAATGGGGATTCTACGGAGCAGCAGTAGCTGGCGCATTAGGCGTAGTGCTCATCCTACTATGGCTCCATGATAATCCTGAAAGCAAAGGCCTTCCTCCCATTGAAATCCTTTCAGAAGAGAAAACTCCTGAACAATACGCTCAAGAAAAAGTAGCTGCATCCCAAGAAGGCGCATCTCATAAAGAAGAAACCTCCCGCATTCAAAAAGCCGTGTTACGTAATCCTGGTGTATGGATTCTCGCCTTATCAAGCGCCTTCATGTACATGAGTCGATATGCAATCAACAGCTGGGGTATTCTTTTCTTGGAAAAAATTAAAGGTTTTTCTACTCTGGAGGCATCTACAATCATCTCCATCAATGCCATCTGCGGAGTATTGGGTACCGTATTATCTGGTTGGTTGAGTGATAAGGTCTTCCATGGTGACCGAAAATATCCAGCCCTAGTAGCAGGTATCCTGGAAGCCATTTCTCTCTACCTATTCCTCTTCGGTGGCAACAATTGGTTCATCAACATCCTTGCCATGACACTCTTCGGCATCTCAATCGGTGTACTTATCTGTTTTATCGGCGGTCTAATGGCCATTGACATTGTTCCAAGAAAAGCCACTGGAGCTGCATTGGGCATTGTAGGACTTGCTTCATATGTAGCTGCCGGTATACAGGATGTGGTCAGCGGTCTGCTCATTGACAATATGGCCGTCAAAGATGCCGCCTCCGGTGAAATCCTTCAGTATAATTTCACTTATGTATCCTGGTTCTGGATAGGTGCAGCTATCATCTCCTTCCTATTGCCCATTCTCAACTGGCGACGCAAGCAGGCTGATATTTGACCTTCTACTTACCAATCGGCCTTGCTTTTGATATAGGCTAAACTTCATAATATCCTAACTGCTTTTTGCTATATCGCGATAAAAATCATACACTATTGCGATATAGCAGAAAACCCATTAGGAAACAGGATTGTTTTTTTCCACAGAACAGCACTGGGGATTGTATCAAATCCAGAATTTGCCCGTTTCCTTGACCTGTTCGAAGGACTGGCAGGACGAAAGGTCCATCATATCATATATACGACTGGCAAACAAGGCATCATGCAATCCTAATCCGATATTGTAGCACAAGATACGCTCGTCATCTGATTCCCTTCCAGGACAATTTCCCGTCATTACATCCGACATCTCGGCAAAACTATGAAAACGGGAGAAATAACGAAAACCTTCTATATGACCTTTATCGTCCCCAAAGACCTTATCAAAGAACAAATCACAATTCTGGAATCCACGAGTATGGACTGGAACTACTACAACACCTTTACGATACAAACTATCGTCTGGACATATCAACGAAGGAGCAGCTGTCAGACAGGACAATACCACATCGGCACCTCCTATCAATTGTTCAGGAGAGTCCACATCTTCAAAACACAACTGCGGATACTCACTGAAACGTTTCTTAAAATCTTCTGCTTGGTCTTTATAGCGCAACAATCTGAATGTAACAGGTCCTTCTTTATGGCCAGCCAAAATACACAAGGCTGTAGCACGTGCAGTATTGCCCAACCCTATAAAGGAATAAGTAGTATTACCTTTATGCTCAAACATTCTGACAGCCAATGCCGCCACTGCCCCTGTTCGCATTGTCGTTATCCAATCACCATCCAACAGGGCCAACAAACGGCCGGTATGACTATCATATAGCATGATTTCACTAGAGAGTGATGGTACTTGGCCAGCTATCCGTCTCACCTCCTTGACCGCAAAACGCCCTATCGAAGAGGGGAGCATACAAGGCATAGTATTGAAGAAATCATCTCCTTGTGGATGAAGACTTATTTTAGGTTTGAGCTGGGCTTGGGATTTTATACGAAAACTTTCCTCAATCCATTCCATACAGACAGAAGGAGAGATATGAAGTGCTAATATATCAGCATGACTGATTATCGAGACTTTATGAGTCATAAACAGAAGGATATCATAGATTACAAAGCAAAATTACGTTTTTCTCAGACAAAATGCTTAACTTTGTCAATAATAATTCTTTCAGACATGCACTCAGTGATACCAAAGGATCCTTACATGCTTTTCAGTTACATCAACATGAAACTGAGAGATACATACTCTTCTCTGGACGACCTGTGTGATGACATGCATGTAAACAAGGAGAACCTATGTGACCAACTCGCCAAGGCAGGGTTCCAATACAGCAAAGAACTCAATAAATTCTGGTAAAACCATCATACTTCTTAACCCATGAAAACATCCATTTGTATGCTTATGACAGCATGTATATTATGCGCTTGCGAACAACACACGAATCCACTCCTCACTTCCAGTGAACTTCCATATGGCGCCCCACCTTTCTCTCAAATCAAATCCTCTGACTACCTTCCTGCATTTGAAGAGGGCTTCAAACAACACAAAAAGGAAATTGACGCAATTGCATCCAATCCAGAGGAACCGACCTTTGCCAATACTATTGATGCTTTGGAAAAATCAGGACAGCTTTTGGCACGCGTAGAAGGTATCTTTTATAATATCAATGAAACGGATGCTGATGATGTCATGAAAGAGACAGAAAAGAAGATTACACCGATTGCCACAGACCATAGTGCCTATATCACCATGAACGAGCAACTCTTTGCCCGTATCAAGGCTCTTTATGATAAGAAAGATAGCCTCCAGTTGACTCGCGAACAGGAGATGGTTCTTGACAAATACTACCGTCGATTTGTTCGTGGAGGTGCACTTCTCAATAGCGAGCAGAAAAAACGACTCATTGAAATAGACAAACAACTCTCATTGGCCACCATCCAGTTTGGCGACAACTCTCTGGCTGAAACCAATGCTTTTACATTGCTCATTAACAATGAAGCAGACCTCGCTGGTTTGCCTGAAGACATAAAGTCTGCAGCCAGCGAACGTGCACAGGCCGCTGGCAAGAAAGGATGGCTGTTTACCCTGCAAAAGCCCTCATGGGAACCTTTCCTCAAATATGCCGACAACCGTGAACTAAGAAAGAAGATGTACCTGGCGTACATCCATCGAGGTGACAACAACAATAATAACGACAACAAAGAACTCATCAAAAAAATTCTGGAATTGAGATTAGAGAAAGCCCAACTCTTCGGATACGACAATTTCGCTGCTTACCAACTTGATGACAAAATGGCCAAAACCCCTCAAGCGGCCTACGACATGCTGATGCAGATATGGAAACCAGCCATCGCCAAAGCACAAGAGGAAAGAGATGACCTTCAGAAGATGATGAACGAGTCGGGTATTGAAGGACAATTGGAAGCATGGGACTGGTGGTATTACGCAGAGAAACTCAGAAAAAAACGTTTTGCTCTCGACGAAGCCCAACTTAAACCTTACTTCTCTTTGGAAAATGTCAGAAAAGGTGCATTCCTAGTAGCCAATCGTCTCTTCGGGGTTTCCTTCCAACCTCTTAAGTTAGCTGGAACAACTGATGCGCAGACAGAAAGTTCCCAAAATGTACCTGATGTATACCATCCCGAAGTAAGTTGCTTCGAAGTTCAGGATTCTACAGGAAAGCATCTTGCCCTATACTATACCGACTACTTCCCCCGTAGCACCAAACGAGCTGGCGCATGGATGAACAATATTGTAGAGGCCATCCATCTAGATAGTATGGACCAAGACCCCATGATTGTCAATGTATGCAACTTTACTCCTGCAACTGCTACTACGCCTTCTCTGCTCAACCTGGATGAAACCCGAACCCTCTTCCATGAGTTCGGCCATGCCACCCACGGATATCTTACACAATGTCATTACCCTACTGTGAGCGGAACTAGTGTTGCACGCGATTTCGTGGAACTTCCTTCACAGATTATGGAACACTGGGCTATTGAACCTTGCGTTCTCAAACAATATGCTCTCCATTACAAGACTGGAGAACCCATCCCCGATTCTCTTATCAGCAAGATGCAGGCGGCAGGAACCTTCAATACCGGCTTCGAAACGACAGAACTTGTAGCTGCTTCCTTGCTGGATATGGAATTCCACATGCAGGACAATTACAAGGATTTTGATGCAGTAAAATTTGAAAAGGCAGTAGCCGACAAACTGGGACTCATTCCTCAAATAGCTTTCCGCTATCGTGGTCCTTATTTCAACCACATCTTTGCTGGAGGCTATGCTGCTGGATACTACAGTTATCTTTGGGCTGAAGTACTGGACGCTGACGGATTTGAGGCATTCAAGGAAAGTGGCGACGTACTCAATGCCAGCATAGGACGCAGTTTCAGAACCAATATCCTTGAAAAAGGCGGTAGCGATGACCCTATGACACTCTACAAGAACTTCAGAGGCAGTGAGCCTCATCCTGACGCTTTGTTGAGAAACAGAGGTCTGAAATAACGTTTGCCGATTGCTGTTATGGAAAACTTTATTGTATCCGCACGCAAATACCGCCCACAGGTGTTTGACGATGTAATCGGCCAACAGGCCATCGCCAACACACTCAAAAGAGCGGTTATACAACACAAACTCGCAGGGGCCTACCTCTTCTGCGGTCCAAGAGGGGTCGGTAAGACCACCTGTGCCAGAATCTTTGCCAAAACCATCAATTGTCTTCACCCCAAGGAAACAGGTGATGCCTGTAACGAATGCGAAAGTTGTCGCTCCTTCAACGAAGGACGAAGCACCAACGTACAGGAGCTCAACGCTGCAGCCAACAATTCCGTAGAGGACATCAGAGCCATTATTGAGCAGGTACGCATACCGCCCCAACTGGGACATTACAAGGTTATTATTTTGGACGAGGTTCATATGCTCACCCCTTCCGCTTCCAATGCCTTGCTCAAAACACTCGAAGAACCGCCTTCCTATGTGGTGTTTATCCTTGCCACTACCGAAAAACAGAAAATACTCCCCACCATCCTCAGTCGTTGTCAGATATTCGACTTCAACAGGATGGAAGTGGATGATATCATCACAGAATTAAAGATGGTGGCAGAAAAGGAGCACATCACATATGATGAAGCCGCGCTCAACATCATAGCCAAAAAAGCTGATGGCGGAATGAGAGACTCTCTCTCCATCTTTGACCAAATAGCTAGTTTTTCCGCTGGCAATATCACTTACGAAAAAGTACTGGAATGCCTGAATATCCTGGATTACGAGTATTACTTCAGAATGACTGACCTCTTGAGAGAGCACGACATCGTGCATACCATGCTACTCTGTGAGGAAATACTCTCCAAAGGATTTGACGGAGGCACATTCATCAGCGGACTTGCATCTCATATGAGAGATCTGCTCGTCAGCCATCATCCAGAGACCCTTCCCTTGCTTGATGTGGCTCAGGATGTAAGAACCCGATATGCCGAACAGGCACAAAAATGCCAGTCACATTTCCTGTATAAATCCATCCGCATCTGCAACCGTTGTGCCAACAATTACCGAACTTCCTGCAACAAACGCCTTTCTTTGGAAATAGCCTTAATAGAAGTGGCACAGATAGGTACTGCGGAAGAGACTTCAGACGAGGATGCCGGGCGTAGCCCTGGCAAAATATTACAACCCGTATTTCAGGAAGCTGGCAAACAAATTCGTCCTGTGAGCCATCAACCAGCACAAGTCTCCGCACAGAAAACTCCAGCTCCTTCTGCTACAGTCTATGGAACCAAGGCTACACCTGTTGAAAACAGTTCTACCAACAAGCCAACCACAACTCAGCCTGCCACCACAGACGCTAAGCCCAATGCCCAACCTACTCCAACAAGAGATACTATCCCCTTAGGAAAAGGGTTTTCCATCAAAGAAGCTCAAGCAAGACTGAGGAGCAAAATGAATGATACAGCAACTGCTGCTGATACTCCTCAGACCATCGTCCCCTCCACACATAACAATGCGCCTGTCAATGACAGTCCCGTCCTAAATGAACCCTACACATTGGCCATGATTAAAGCCACATGGGAGAACTATGCCAACCAACTACCTCAGGAACATAAGGCGGAACAAGGACGTATGAAATCTATGACATTGTCCTGCGGGAAAGACGGATGCATCGAAGTGGAAGTAGACAATGAGGAGGTCATTCCCTACATGACTCCCCTTCTGCCTAAATTAAAGCAGTTCTTCCATCAGAATCTGCACAATAATACTATTTGGTTTGACTTCAAGGTAAGAAGCCAACAAAAACAACAAGCTTTGTATGACCCGCAGACCATCGTCCAAAAGATGAAAGAAGAATATCCGGCTTTTGCCAGTCTTGACAATCTGCTCAATTTGCACCTAGAATAAGTCTCTCTGTTATAAAACAACAAAACAATTACCGCAACAACTAACAAATTGACTATTTTTGCATTTTTAATCCTATCTGCTGAATTCTATTCATAACAACAAATAATACACTTTACAATTATGTTCAACGGACAACCCAAAGGTTTGTATGCCCTCGCCCTTGCCAATACGGGTGAACGCTTCGGTTACTACACTATGCTTGCCATCTTCACGCTATTCATGCAGGCAAAATTCGGATGGAGTGAAGCCGTAGCTGGGCAAGTCTATGCGATTTTCCTCGCTCTCGTCTATTTCATGCCATTAGCAGGAGGTATCCTTGCTGACAAAATCGGTTATGGCAGATGTGTTCTTATCGGCATCACAGTCATGTTCCTTGGTTACGGATGCCTGGTCATTCCAACTGGAGCCGACCTCATGGCACAAATCATCATGTATGGAGGTCTAGCCCTGGTATCAGTAGGGACCGGTCTTTTCAAAGGCAACCTTCAGGTACTGGTAGGTAACTTGTATGATAATCCCCAATATGCAGATAAACGCGACTCTGCTTTCAGCCTTTTCTATATGGCCATCAATATCGGAGCCATGTTTGCTCCATCCATGGCCAACTATATTACCAATGCCTATCTGGAAGGAAAAGGTTTCAAATACACTACTGATGCTGTAGCCACCTATGGTGACCGAGCAGGTGAATATCTTTCCACTCTATCATCTGGCTATAGCCTTTGCTTCGGTGTAGCCTGCATTTCTTTGGTACTTTCCGTTATTATCTATCTGGCTTGCCGTAATTGGTTCAAGCATGCCGATATGACACAGAAGCAAGCCAAAGCAGCCAATACCGACCAAGCCGCTGTTACAGAACTTACTCCCAAGCAAACCAAAGACCGCATTATAGCTCTGTTATTGGTATTTGCTGTCGTTATCTTCTTCTGGATGGCTTTCCACCAAAATGGTTCTGCCCTTACCTTCTTCGCCAAGAAATACACTGTTGGAGAAGTCAGTGGTATCACTCGTATCGGGTTCAATATTTGGAGCCTTGCTTTGATTGCCGTATCCGTCTATTTCCTTATTTCTTCATTCCAGGCAAAGACAATCAAGAACAGATTCATTTTGGGTCTCAGCACCTTGGTTTTGTGGGGAGGAGCATACGCACTCTATGCCCAGATGGACGATCCCACATCCATCATGCCTTCTGATTTCCAACAGTTCAATCCCTTCTTTGTAGTTGCCTTGACACCCATCAGCATGCTCATATTCGCTACTTTGGCAAAAAAAGGCAAAGAGCCCTCTGCGCCTTGTAAAATAGCATTAGGTATGTTAGTTGCCGCATTAGGTTTTGGTGTCATCACCATGGGATCTTTCGGTCTCATTTCCCCAATGGACCTCGGCAATTCTACTCAAAACATTCTATCGCCCAACTGGCTCATCTCCACTTATCTCACCTTGACCTTTGCTGAGCTGCTTTTGTCTCCTATGGGAATCAGCTTCGTCAGCAAAGTAGCACCTCCTCAATACAAAGGTATGATGATGGGAGGATGGTTTGTTGCTACAGCAATCGGCAACTATCTCAGTTCTATTCCCTCCTTGCTATGGGACAAGATTCCTCTGATTGCCAACTGGGGCATCCTTATTGCCCTATGCCTTATCAGTGCCGTTGTCATGTTTGCACTGTTGAAGAAACTTAACGCTGCCACACAAGACTAATTTCATTCATTTACATCCGCATCCCCGGCACTGCTTCCCTTCTCATGAACAGCGTTGTGGGATGCGGATTGTCTTGTTTCCGCTATCCACCTTTCTCCCCAATGTTCCCTATCATGCAATCTGTCATCCGTTTTCTTGACGAACTCAGTCACAACAACAATCGGGAATGGTTTGCTGCCCACAAAGCACAGTATCTGGAAGCACGTGCAATCTTCCATGGTTTCTGCCGTCAGCTACTGACCCAAGTAGCTGAATACACGCCACACACAGCCCAACTTGATATCAAAGACATCACCTACCGTATTCATAGGGATATTCGTTTCAGCCAGGACAAATCGCCCTACAAGAACCATATGGGTGTCTTCATTTGCCCTTTTGGAAAGAAATCAGGCTACTCTGGCTACTATTTCCATCTGCAAGGAGGTGTTCCCCGAGAGGAATCAGTTCTTATTGCCGTAGGTGACTATTGTTGCCAGCCTGAAGTACTGAAGACACTGCGAGAGGATATCCAATATGGCAACGGAGACTTCCATGACATCCTCACCCGACAAATCAATCCTTGTTTTCATCTAGATACATCTTCCTCTCTGAAAAGAGTCCCCAAAGGATTTTCACCTGATTCTCCTTGGAGTGACTACCTCAAGTTGAAGAATTTCTGTCTATGTTGCTATCCTGGACAATCATACGCTTTACAATCCAACCTCGCCGAACAATTGGCCACATTATTCCAATCAGCCCAACCGTTCCTGGAATATATCAACAGAGCCATCGATTACACCCACAACAAACGCTGACCATCCATGCTCATCAAAAGCAAAGCCCTCGTACTTGGCAAAAGAAAATACAATGACTCCCATGACATTGTCACCTTATATACACAGGAAGCAGGTACGGTGTCCTTTCTAGTCACAATCCCCAAGACCAGAAAAGCATCCACAAAGAGCATTGTTTTTCAACCGCTCAACCAGCTTTGCATTGAATGGGACAACAAAGAGAACCATCACCTCTTCCGCATCCGGAATATACAATGTGCCTACCTCTATTCCAGCATGCACAACCATCCCTATAAAATTACAATCAAAGCCTTCTTGGGAGAATTCCTCTATTTTGCCCTCCGCCACGAACAAAGCAACGACACACAACTTTTCAGCTACCTCTGCTCTTCATTACAATGGTTGGATGCCGCTCAACACAGCTTTTCCAATTTTCACATCGCCTTAGCCATTCAACTGACAGCCTTCCTCGGCATCTTTCCCCATACAGGCTCACAGGAGCGACCTGCCTATTTCGATATGATTAACTCCTGTTTTTCTCTATCCCAACCCCATCATTCTCATTTTCTTTCGACTCAAGAAGCTGAATATCTCCCCCAATTACTCCGGATGAGAATCGTCAACATGCACCTGTTCCACTTCAATGCTTCCCAACGTTCACGAATCCTGACACTCATCAATACATACTACCAATTACATATTGAAGGTTTTCCCAAGTTGCAATCCATTCAGATACTACATGATATCTTCGCTTAACCCCCATCTGTCATTACCCTGATGATAACAACTTCAATGTTGAATAGATATTTAACGTTTAAATAACACATTAGAGACATGGCAAGCAAAACCGCAAAGACAGATGATAACAAGGAAATCAGTTGACACCTAACAGACTCCTACTCCTAAGGATTCAGGAAAAACAAGAATCGACAGCGTGCAGGAAACGTTTTTATTTGTTATCTTTGCTTCGGAACATGCTTCTGATTCCCATCCATCTTAACTCCTCCATTGCTTATGAAAAATAACATACACTTTCTGTATTTGATTCTCTGTTTGTTCTTTTTTTCCCTATCACCCAATTGGGGCATAAGGATATTCGACTTGCGTTGTAACATGCTCAGTAATCCATGGGGCACCTCTACTCTCACTCCTAACCTTAGTTGGAAAGTAGCCAACGACCACAATGGTATCCAGCAAAAAGCCTACCAGATTATTGCCGCCTCATCCCCTCAACTGACCAACGAAGAACAAGCAGATCTTTGGAATACAGGTAAGGTCATGTCTGATGAGTGCACTTGGATAAAATACAGAGGGAAACCATTGTCCTCCCGTAGCGTAGTTTACTGGAAAGTACGGGTTTGGGATGAACGGGGTACAGAGTCTGCATGGAGTGCAACTGGACGTTTCAGCATAGGACTTCTTCATCCCCAAGACTGGAAGGGGAAATACATAGGTATGGAAAGACAAGACACCACTGCTTGTCCCATGCTACACAAACGGTTTTTCTATAAGGGAGGGAACTTACCTGCTTTCCTCCACATCAATACTTTGGGATATCATGAAGTCTATATCAATGGTCATCCTGTAAGCAATGACGTTCTTGTCCCAGCCGTTGCTGAATACCCCCGACGTAGCCTTTCCATGTCTTACAATATTACCTCATTGCTTCATTCTGGAGAAAACGAAGTTGTAATATGGCTGGGCAAAGGATGGTATGACGCCTCCTGTCCGGGCGTATTGCCTAAAGGGCCATTTGTCAAGGCCCAAATTGACATCCAAGAAAAAGGGAAATGGTCCACTCTAGTATCTACTGATGCATCATGGGAAGCAAGGAGAAGCGGCTACTATTCTCCTGGTGCTTGGGGAAAATGTCATTTTGAAGGAGAAATAGTCAAAGCCTCAGAGCTTGCCAAGAATCTTCTTCCAGAAACACTTGCCCAACTAAAATGGGAGAAAGCCTGGGAAGCCCCTGTAGCCGAACGTGAAATCACACCAATGACCTGTGAGCCCAACAAGATTCAGGAGACAATTAAACCAGCAAAAATATGGCGTCAGTCAGAAACCCATAACGGCTCTTGGATTATTGACATGGGCAAGAGTGTGGTAGGATGGACACGTATCCGATTCGGAAATCTCAAAAAAGGACAGACCATTACTCTCACCTACAGTGATATCATGGATGCCGCCGGCAATTTCGGCCCATCATATAAAGATATCTATGTAGCATCCGGAAACGGTGACGAAGTATTCTGCAACAAGTTCAATTATCATGCTTATCAGTACATGCGGATTCAAGGATGGGGAAAAGCTCCCGTTGCCGATGATATAACTGCCTACAACATTAGTACAGGCTTTGAGCAAAAATCATCATTTGTATGCTCCGACCCAGACATCAATGCCATTCATGACCTTATCCATTACACCATTCCCTGTCTTTCCGCTAGCGGATACATGGTAGACTGTCCACATCTTGAGCGCAAAGGATACGGAGGGGACGGCAATGCTTCAATTGTTACAGCTCAAACCTTATATGATTTGTACCCTCTCTATTCCAACTGGATTCAGGCATATGCTGATGCTCAAAGGTCTGATGGCGGTACTCCCCACACGGGTCCCATGCCTTCCGCTTGTGGCGGAGGTCCTTATTGGTGTACTTTCATTGCCACTGCTCCCTGGCAAACCTACCTCCAATATGGTAACAAAGAAATTCTAGAACGCTTCTATCCCCATATGCAGAAATTCGCCTCATATGCAGAAAGCTACATGAAAGGCGGTCTTCTTACCCTTCAGAACCGTTGGCCCAATACATCCTACCGCCACTGGTTCCTAGGTGACTGGGCATTACCCAACGAAGAATACCAACTGGAAGAAAAAAGCATAGACAATGTGAATAATTGCGCCATGAGTTGGCTGTATGATACTCTGTCTAAAATAGCAGGCATCCTCAACAAACCAGTAGACAGCAAAAACTATGCAGATCGACGTGACCAATTGAACCAATTGATTCAAGAGCACTATTACAATAAGGAAAAAGGCATTTACGCACTCGGTCTTCAAACCGACATGGCCTTTCCTCTGCTTATGGGCATCACTCCCGAAACGTTGGTAGAGAAGGTTCACGACAATATGAAAAAACTTACCAGCGAAAGGTACAATGACCATCTGTTTACCGGACTTGTAGGAATCTCTGTCCTCACCCAGTGGCTCACCAAGTACGGAGATGCAGAATTCATGTACAAGATGCTCAAACAACGCAGTTATCCAGGCTATCTTTATATGATAGACAATGGGGCAACAACCACATGGGAGCATTGGGAAGGTACACGTAGCCGTATCCATAACTGCTATAATGGTATCGGTTCATGGTTCTACCAATCACTGGCCGGTATCCAACCCGATGAACAACAACCTGGTTATCGGCATTTTTATGTCAAGCCCCAACCCGTAAATGGTATTGATTATGTAAAAGCCACCAAGAATACCCCCTATGGAACTGTTAAGATGGAATGGTACAAAATGGGTAAGACCTTTGATATTAAAATTGACATTCCCACTGGAACAACAGCCACTATTGAAGTACCCTTCCAGTATACGAAAGCAGAAATTCCCCTTCCAGGCATCATACGATACGGATTGGTGTACAGGGAAAACGAAAGAGACAAGCGCACCGATACACCTCCCACCGCCTACCCCTCTAACCAACCGATTACCCTCACTGCAGGAAAATACAGAATCATCTATCATCTGACTGAAAAAAACCAACTTTAGCCCATATTTAAATATGGTGTATCCCAATTTTCAGCATCCAGAAAAAATACATAGAAAATTATTTACCCATTTATTTGGCAGATAAAACAAAAAGATATAACTTTGCACTCGCAAAATCAAAAATATATTTGCAACCGAAATTAGGAACAACCTGTTGGCCCATTCGTCTATCGGTTAGGACAAGAGATTTTCATTCTCTAAAGAGCAGTTCGATTCTGCTATGGGCTACATACAAAAAGATATAGAAAATGGCAAACCATAAATCATGCATTAAGAGAATTCGCCAAACGAAGACTCGCACCGAGCATAACAAGTATTATGCTAAGACCATGCGCAATGCTGTTCGTGCCCTTCGCGCCACAACAGATAAAGCCCAGGCAATAGAGATGTTACCCAAGGTACAGAAAATGTTGGACAAGTTGGCTAAGACCAATATCATCCACAAGAATAAAGCTGCCAACATCAAATCTAGCCTGCAGTTGCAAATTAACAAGATGGCATAAGGTCAGCGAAGATTATTCTTATCCATAGTATATAGGTCGGACTATCGTCCGGCCTTACTTTTTGGAAGGGACTCCAGTTGACACTACTTTCTATTTCCTCAAAACCAATAACCACAACGCTCATGTCATGGAAGAAATTACCGTCAAACAGCTGAACAATGTTGTTGTTCTTTTTTCTGGCGACTCAGGTGATGGCATGCAATTGGCAGGAAATATATTCTCCGCCGTTTGCGCTGTTTTGGGTGATGACATTTGTACATTCCCAGACTATCCTGCAGAAATCCGCGCCCCGCAAGGTACTTTAGGAGGTGTTTCCGGATTCAAGATTCATGCTGGAAAAGATGTTATTACCCCTGGAGACACCTGCAACGTTCTCGTGGCAATGAATCCCGCCGCACTCAAGAAAATGAAACCTTTCTTGGCGCCTGACTCTGTCATCATCATCGATGTTGACACGTTCAACGAAAGCGAAATGAAGAAAGCCGAGTATGTTACCAACAATCCGTTCGAAGAACTCGACATCAAGAACGAAGTCATTGCTGCTCCGCTTTCCACCATGTGCTTGCATAGCCTCAGCAAGATGGAAGAAATGCCTCCAAAAGCCAAGCTCAAATGCAGGAATATCATGGCTCTCGGTCTTGTATGCTGGATGTTTGAACGTCCATTGGACCATGCCAGAGAAATGATTAACGAGAAATTCGCCAAGAAACCCGAGATAGCCGAAGCCAATTGCCGCGTACTTCAGGATGGATACAATTATGGACACAACGTCCATACTTCTGTCGCAATCAGATACAAGATTGAGCCCAAAACTCCCCAAAAGGGCACTTACACAGAAATCAGTGGCAACAAAGCCCTGGCCTTCGGGCTCATGGCCGCCGCAGAAAAGGCAAACATGGAACTTTTCCTCGGTTCCTACCCTATCACTCCTGCAACCGATGTCCTCCACGAACTAGCCAAGCACAAGTCTATGGGCGTGAAAACCGTCCAGTGTGAAGATGAAATCTCTGGATGCTGTATGGCAATCGGAGCTTCCTATGCAGGCGACCTTGCCGTCACATCCACATCAGGCCCGGGACTATGTCTGAAGAGCGAAGCCATGAATTTAGCCATCATGGCAGAACTACCCCTGGTTATTATTGACGTTCAAAGAGGTGGACCTTCCACAGGTTTGCCCACCAAAACAGAGCAGACTGACCTGCTTCAGGCTCTTTACGGAAGAAATGGTGAAAGTCCCATGCCTGTAGTTAGCGCCATTACACCCGACGACTGTTTCCTTACTGCTTATGAAGCCTGCAAGATGGCCCTTGAACACATGACACCAGTCATCATTCTGAGTGATGCCTTTGTGGCAAATGGCTCTGCAGCATGGCGTATCCCCAACCTCAAAGACTATCCATCCATCCAACCCCATGATGTTACCAGCGATATGGCAGGCAAGTGGGCTCCCTATATGAGAGATGACAAGACGCTCACCCGATTCAGAGCTGTTCCTGGCACAGAAGGGTTCTGCCATGTCATTGGCGGACTAGAAAAAGACAGCGACACTGGAAAAATCAGTTATGACCCTGACAATCATGAGAAGATGGTCAACTTCCGCAAGAAAAAGGTATCCTGTATCGCCAATAGTCTACCTGACCTGAAAGTATTGGGAGACAGTGACGCTGATACCATTATCATCGGATGGGGTGGTACTTACGGACATATTCTTGAATCCGTCAATCGCGTACGCGCCAATGGTCACAAAATAGCACAAGCCCATTTCAGATGGCTCAATCCGCTTCCCAACAACACTGAACAGGTATTGAAAAACTACAAGCGGATTATTGTTGCAGAACTCAATGACGGACAATTTGCAGGCTATCTTAGAATGAGATACCAAGAATTACCCCACATGGACCTCATCAGTTCCATCCAAGGACAGCCTTTTGCAGAAGACTGGCTGACTGAACGTCTAACCCTCTTACTTGAACAGAAATGACATCAGACATCAAACTCACGGCAGAAGACTTCTCCAACGGCGTAAAAGGTCGTTGGTGTGCAGGATGTGGCGATTTTGGGGTACACAGTTCCTTGAAAAAAGCCATGGCAGAACTAGGCATCCCTCCTTCCAAAACCATACTGATTTCCGGTATCGGATGCAGTTCCCGTATGGCTTACCATCTAAATGGTTATTGTTTCCATACCATCCACGGTCGACCCATTGCCATCGCTTCCGGATGCAAGATTGCCAATCCGGAGATGAACGTATGGACAGTCTGTGGCGATGGTGACAGTATGGCCATCGGAGGAAACCATTTCATTCATGCCCTCCGCAGGAATGTGAATATCAACATTGTATTGCTCAACAACCGAATTTACGGTCTTACCAAAGGCCAATACTCACCCACCTCTGAAAGAGGTTTCATATCTAAATCCTCTCCGTATGGTACAGTAGAGGACCCCTTCCGTCCTTCCGAACTTATCATAGGCGCCAGTGGCGAGTTTTTCGCTCGTTGTGTAGCTACCGACGGACCTGGTTCGGTAAAATGCCTTACAGCAGCTTCCCGGCATAAAGGAACTGCTGTTGTGGAAATGCTAACCAATTGCGTCACTTTCAACAATGGCTCTTTCGACCGAATTTACTCAAAAGAAGGACGTGATGAGAACGCACTCTATCTAGAAGACGGCAAACCCATGCTTTTCGGTAAAAATAAGGAGTACGGAATCGTTCAGCATGGTTTTGACCTGAAAGTAGTCAAGGTAGGCGAAGGAGGATATACTCTTAATGATATCCTCGTTCATGACTCCCATTGCACAGACAGGACTCTTCACACCAAGCTTTCTTCCCTTGAAGGACCAGATTTCCCCATTGTACTCGGTGTCATAAGAGACGTAAGTATCCCCACTTACGAAGAAGAAATAGAAAAGCAAATTGAAGAAATCAGCGCCAAAAAGTCCTATCACAACTTTGAGGAACTGATGAAGACCCAACATACTTGGACCATTAAATAAACATCGTCCACGACACAGTCTTCCTCCAAGCACGCATCCCACCGACTTATTTATCTCAAGTCAGTGGGATGTGTGCTTTTCCAACTCAATAGGAATATGACAGCAAATCGAGTTGTTGCTCGTCTTTATCTGTCATTGGTTTCCATTTATCATGTACATCTATTGTATATCAGATTTTTGGAAATACAGCAAGCATCGTTGAGGAAAAACGGGAAATACAAAGTAATCAAATAAAAACAGAAAGAAATGACGGAGAAATCCATTTACTCATAGTCGGTAACTGGTCTTAAGCGAACTAATGACAGATGGCTATCAAACAGCCATGGATAAGTCTGAAAACAATCCATGCCATTACTCCCTAAAACACCGAAATTCCATCACTTTTTCTGCTTCAATTCAAAGAAAAAACATTAACTTTGTATAGTAATAACAATAGACTAAACACATGGAAAATCAGCTTAACGAGGGCTCTCACTATTCCGCCAGTAACATCCAAGTACTCGAAGGTCTTGAAGCCGTCAGGAAAAGACCGGCTATGTATATTGGCGATATCAGCGAGAAAGGTCTCCACCATCTGGTATATGAAACTGTGGACAACTCAATAGACGAGGCATTAGCTGGCTATTGCACCCATATTGAAGTCACTATCAATGAAGATGGTTCCATCACCGTACAAGATGATGGTCGCGGCATCCCCGTAGACATTCACCCCAAAGAGAAAGTTTCAGCCCTGGAAGTAGTTATGACCGTACTTCATGCGGGAGGAAAATTTGACAAAGGTTCCTATAAGGTTTCTGGAGGTTTGCACGGAGTAGGTGTCTCTTGTGTCAATGCCTTGTCCCGGAAGATGATTTCCCAAGTGTTCCGTGACGGAAAGATCTACCAGCAGGAATATGCTTACGGCAAACCGCTTTACTCCGTAAAAATTGTAGGAGAGACTGAACTCCGCGGTACCCGACAGCAATTCTGGCCAGACGGAAGCATCTTTACCACCACTACTTACAAATACGATATACTCTCCAACCGCATGAGAGAACTAGCCTTCTTGAATGCCGGCTTGAAAATTACCCTCACCGACCTTCGACCTGACGAAAACGGGAATACACGCCAACAGGTATTCTATTCAGCCGAAGGCCTGAAAGAATTCGTCAGATACATTGATGCCAACCGCGAACATCTCTTTGAAGATATCATCTACTTAAAGACCGAGAAACAGGGCATACCCATTGAGGCTGCCATTATGTACAACACCACCTATTCCGACAATATACACACCTATGTCAACAACATTAATACGATAGAAGGCGGTACGCATCTCACAGGTTTCCGTACTGCCTTGACCCGTGTGTTGAAAAAATATGCTGAGGACAACAAAGTACTGGAAAAGGCCAAGGTGGAAATATCTCCCGAAGATTTCCGTGAAGGACTTACAGCTGTTTTGTCTATCAAAGTAGCCGAACCGCAATTTGAAGGACAGACCAAGACCAAACTAGGCAATAGCGAGGTGGCTGGTGCCGTACAACAGGCTGTAGGCGAATCTCTTTCCTTCTATTTGGAAGAACACCCCAAGGAAGCCAAACTGATTATTGATAAAGTAATCTTGGCTGCCAATGTACGTATTGCTGCCCGTCGAGCCAGTGAAACACTGAGAAGGAAAAGTCCTCTTTCAGGCGGAGGCCTTCCTGGCAAATTGGCTGACTGTTCAGAAAAGGATCCCGCCAAATGCGAAATATTCCTCGTAGAGGGTGACTCTGCCGGTGGTTCAGCCAAGAAAGGCCGAATGAGAACATTCCAGGCCATTCTTGCCCTTAGAGGAAAAATTCTCAATGTAGAGCGCCAACAATGGCACAAAGCTTTTGAAAGTGAAGAAGTAAACAACATCATCCAGGCACTCGGAGTACGTTTTGGCGTAGATGGAGAAGACTCCAAAACTGCCAATCTTGACAAACTAAGATACAGCAAAGTCATCCTAATGACCGATGCTGATGTAGACGGAGCTCATATTGATACACTGATTCTTACATTGTTCTACCGCTATATGCCGGAACTTATCGAGCGTGGGCATGTGTTCATTGCCAGTCCTCCCCTTTACAGATGCAAGAAAGGACAGATTGAGGAATATTGCTATGACGACTCTGCCCTCCAACGCTTCATGGACACCTACAATAACGGTTCTGAAGCAGGAGTTACCGTACAGCGTTACAAAGGTTTGGGTGAAATGAATGCCCAACAACTTTGGGAAACCACCATGGATCCCAATCAAAGAACTCTCAAACAAGTAACACTGGAGAATGCAGCTGAAGCAGACCATATCTTCTCCATGCTCATGGGTGACGATGTAGAACAACGCAGGAAATTTATTGAAGCGAATGCTACCTACGCCAACATCGATGCATAATAACTGATTCCTTTTTGCCCATAGCCCTTCTTTCCACAATAAAGAAGGGCTATGTTTTTAAAAACATCCACCAAAAAGATTCTGCGTTACTAGAACTTGGCAAGGACATTCTCCTGATTTCATCATTTTTGTGCGCCATCATATAGCGCATAATGATATTCAGTGAGTTAGATAGAATAATTGGGTGGTTCGGGTGGCGCATTGACGAAGTCAGG
>JALERS010000001.1 GCA_022763905.1 Prevotellaceae bacterium
TATTAGGGGATAATTCCTATTTATATTACAACTAAATACTAATGTAAACCCCAACAATCTTATTGTTTAAGGTTACTTGATTCATATTACACATTGTACAAAGCGATAGTATATGAGCAAACCGAATAAAATTTTTGGCAATTCATCATTTATTTGAATCCTTTTTGTATCTTTGCATTTGAAAAATCATCAAAATTTCAAAGGTGATATGACTAATGAATATTCGATAGATGGTATTACTCTTAGGCAACGCATAGAAGCGATGCCAGAGGATTGCATACTGTTTCGGTCTGATTTTCCTGAGTACCACACAGAATTTGTGGGAAGCATTTTGTCTGAGTTAACGACAGAAGGTATGCTTGTTAAAATTGCACATGGGATATATGCCAAACCGAGAAGAAGCAAATTCGGTGTTGTACTGCCCTCAGTTGATAAGGTGGTACAGGCAATTGCTGCTAGAGATAATGCAGAGGTATTGCCATCTGGTATGACAGCTCTGAATGCATTAGGGTTATCAACTCAAGTGCCAATGAATTACACATACTTAACTACAGGAAGCGAAAGAACTGTAAACTTATCCAATAGGAAAGTAGTATTAAAACGAGGTGTACCCAAAAACTTCTGTTATGGTACTCGTCTCATCTCTTTACTTGTTCAGGCTCTGAAGGCTCTGAAAAAAGAGAATGTAGGAGAAGAAGAACTAAATATAATCCAACAATTGGTATTAAAAGAAACCGACAAGGAGACTTTAGCTAAAGATGTAGATATGATGCCTGCATGGATGAAACGAGTTATAAAACCAATGCTAACCGCTTAACATAGAAATAGATTATGGAAAAATTGTGGTTAAACAATGAGATAGTGGACCGTTTAGCTATGTTGCAGCACACAGAGGCTGGGCATCCAGGTATTAATCAGGTAGCAATAGAAAAGGATTGGTGGGTAACAGTTACATTAAAGGCATTATTCCAAACAGATTGCCGTGATTCTTTGATATTCAAAGGCGGAACATCGTTGTCAAAAGGTTTTGGCATCATTGAGCGTTTTTCTGAAGATATTGACTTGGCAATTAGTCATTCGTTCTTTGGTATTGAGAAGACTGGTAAAAGTCAGCGTGAGAAATTACGCAAAATGTCACGAGCATATATTCATAAGACCCTTTCTGCTCAATTAGATGCCCGTTTGAAAGAAATGGGAGTCTCTGGTTACAGTATAGAGAATGTTTCTCAAGTACAGGATAAAAATGGAGAATGGCGACCGATAGATTCAGACAAGGATCCTACTGTAATCCTATTACACTATCCGTCAATTCTTGAAGATACTATCAATTATATTCCTCCACGTGTAAAGATTGAGATTAGTTGTCTTTCAATGGATGAACCAACGGAATTACGACCAATTCGTTCTTTAATCGGTGAAAGTTTTGATGGCGAAGATACTGACGCAGAAAGTCTTGTTAGAACAGTAGTTCCTTCTCGCACATTCCTTGAAAAACTATTTCTTTTGGCGGAAGAATTCCAAAAAGAAAAACCTCGGAGCGTACGAATGTCACGACATCTGTATGACTTGGAAAAACTGATGGATACAGAGTATGGTAAAGAAGCGTTGTCGAATCGCGAACTTTATGATGCCATTGTTGAACATCGTAAGACTTATTATGCTTTGAAGTATGTAAACTATGATTCATACACTCCATCAACCATCAATTTTACGATACCAGAATCGGCTATGGAGGCGTGGCAAGATGACTATGCCGATATGAGACGGTTCTTCATCTATGGTGAATCTTTAGAGTTTGATGAACTTATGCACAGAATAGAGGAACTACAAAAACGAGTGGGGAATATATGACAGAAATGTTGTGTCAGATGGTTTATTTATTAAATAACGTGAGTTCGATGATTTTTATTTCAGCGTCAGTAAGTCCATATATATCATAAACGACAGTATCAATTTGTCGTTCTAACGATGATGTATCGTGATTTGGATTACTCTTTTTAAGAGCAATAATCTCATTAACTATCTTGACAATTGAATTTTGAACATCAGATGAAGCCTTTTTCCTGACTTCGTCACTCAAAATTTGTTAATTTTATAATAGCCTTATGTTCAGAATTTTGTAATTTTTTGTCACCCTAAAATGGGTGACACGGAGCAAAAATGTACATAAGAAAGAAGAAATACCCATCCGGAAATATCGGAATTATTGTTGTTGAGAAAGTTAACGGCAAAATGAAGGAACTAGCTACCATCGGTATTGCCAAGACTGATGATGAAATCGAGAAACTGGTTGCCTACGGTCAGGAATGGATTGACAGGGAGAAGCAGCGGCGCCATCCACGCCTTGACCTGTTCGGTGAGGAACGTGAAAGATGCGAGGCGGAACGGCTCAATGCTGAGCGGTTCCTTTCAAACATCACCAACATTACCATTGACGGGGCAGACCTCATCCTTGACCGCGTCTTCGACAATGTCGGTTTCAACCGCATTGAGGACGATGTATTCCGCAAGCTCGTGAAGGCACGTCTTTCATATCCTGCGAGTAAGGCGGCCACGGTTGAATACCTAAAGAATCATTTTGACGATGATGTGAGCCTGTCGAAGATCTACCGATATCTTGACCGCCTCAGCGACTCCCAGCATCAGATTGTGCAGGACATCAGCGTGGGGCATACCCGACAGATATTGGGCGGCCATATCGGAGTGCTTTTCTATGACGTTACAACCCTGTATTTTGAGGCGGATTATGAGGACGAGCTGCGTAGGACAGGCTTTTCAAAAGAAGGGCGTCACAAAAACCCTCAGATAATACTGGGGATGTTGGTGAGCATTGACGGCTATCCGCTGGCCTACTGCATCCACGAGGGGAACAAGTATGAGGGGCACACCATGCTCCCTGTGGTGACGGAATTTGTGCATAAGTACAATCTTGAGGATTTTATCGTGGTGGCAGACTCCGGACTGATGAACAGCGACAACATCGCGGAACTTGAGGCAAACGGCTACAAATACATCATAGGGGCGAAAATAAAGAACGAGGGCAAGAAGATAAAGGAATGGATATTGGAACAGCCCAAAGTTGACCGCCAGATGGTGGAGTACGGCAAGGGTAACGGCCAAAGGCTTTTGGTGGGCTACACCGAAGATCGGGCGCGCAAGGATGCATATAACCGCGACAAAGGCATTCGCAGGCTTGAAAAGGCCTATAAACGGGGTACCCTCACCAAGGACAACATAAACAAACGGGGCTACAACAAGTTCCTCACGATGCAGGGCGATGTAAAGGTCTCGATCAATTATGAGAAACTTGAGGAGGATGCCCGCTGGGATGGGCTCAAGGGATATCTTACAAATACCGTCATCCCCTCTGAGGAAGTCTACGCGGCGTATCATAATCTCTGGAACGTTGAGCGGGCCTTCCGCATATCAAAATCGAAGATAGAGATACGACCCATGTTCCACTTCACACGCCGAAGAATCGAGGCTCACGTCTGCATCTGCTTCGTGGCATTGAAAGTCTACAAGGAACTAGAGCGTCTGCTCAAACTCTCAGAGATCAGGATGAGCGTCGACAAAGTGCTGGCGCTCGCACAGACAATCGTAACAATACAGATAAACCTTCCAGACAATCAGCAAAACAATGCTCATGAAACGTCATCAGCGCATCGCACCTCTCTTCACCGACGAATTT
>JALERS010000002.1 GCA_022763905.1 Prevotellaceae bacterium
GTGTATGCTACAGAGCTCATCAACTTCCTTTCCGTCATTATCACAACGAGGGTAAAGAATGAAATCGTAAAGAAGGAACTCAACAAGAAATACTCCTACAAGCAAATCTTCAGAATGCTCTCAAAATACAAGAAGGTGAGAACCGATAAAGATGCTCCGTGGGAGGATGTCACCAAACTCAAATACATTGAGGAACTTACCAAGACTCTTGGTGTATAGGGTTTAAAATACGGGATTCTTTATTCAATACAATCCCCACTCAATTTCTACTGACCCCAAAGTCACCCATTTGTCCTACGTAATTCATTGATTTTCATTCTGCGCTATATAATGGTGCAAAAAAGTGATGAAGTCAGGAGATAGGTATTTTCTTGAAATATTTTATCTTCACTCCTAGTACTTTTAGTCATATTGTCCTATTTTCATGGGAAACCATTATCATTGCTGACTATTGGTTAGATTTTGGGTTGGTAGTGAAATTGGGTAAAAATATAAAGATATTGAATATCAATGGAATAAAACTTTATCTTTGTAGTAGTAAACAAAAATCCTCCGAAGACTGTAGAAAGACTCTTTCGGAGGAAATACCGTTGAAACCCTTATCGCAAAGATACGAAATTAATCCGATTTACAGCAATAGATTACATTTACAGACTTGGGTTTTCAAAGAATACATCAATACCTCGAAAATTAGAGACCATGTAACTTTATAATTTCGAGTGCTTAGTCAGCATTCTATTATATTTTGCTAAGCAACCAACTTTGACGGGTTACCTGCCACGCTGATAGGATATTTCGTAAAAACAGGAGTAAACATAACTCTGGGCATCACTTTGTCCAGAAGAATGGGGAACAATAAGTCTTACTTTTGCTAAATTATCCTGTCTTCTTCCTAAATGGATATAAGGTAAAGCTACCAACCACCCTTCAGGAACAGAAGAAGTGGAATAGGTGTTCATCATGACTCCTGAAATAAAAGAGGCGGTATAGGTGCCGTAACTATTGTTACAAGTCAAGATGTCGGGTACTGCAATGTAATACAGATTGTTGTTGGTGGACTGGACTGTGTCAGTTGACAGGTTGTATTCTAAATACCGGCAATAGATGGTCACATTTTCGTCTTCCTTGATGGATTCTCCATCTCCCTTATTGATAATCTGCATATAAACTCCGGTCTTGGATAGTAGCACATATTGATTATCGTCCAAGCGGGTGGTACTATCCTGAGCAGCGAAAGTTGCTTCATCAATGACATTGATGGGAGCAATGGTAAGAGTATCATTGATACGTGAACCATTGGTGATGAAATCATGAATGATTTTGCGCTCCTTCTTCTTCTTGTCACCATAGGTTTCGTCATCATCACATCCCGCCAGTGCGATGACCAGTATGCCAAGAAGGGCCATTTTCAATAATGTTCTGATAGATATTGCCATAATTACTGCAAAAGTACGAAAAAACCTTCTAGTGTCAATCGTACAGAAAGATAATTAACGATTATTGGGAGTATTTCATTGCTCTCAAATCAAATAGGTAACCGACATTCCTTTAATGATGAATATATAGGTGACGGACAAACGAGTCAACGGGTATTTTCTTTTCCGTCTCCCGTTACAAGAGATGAAGTCAAGAGGGACTCATAGGCAGCAATGGCTTCTCTGACTTTGATTACTGCCTCTTCCATGGAACAGTATAATGTACCGCCAGCTGCATTGAGATGACCTCCTCCGTTGAAGAACTCTGCTGCCATACGATTACACGGAAAATCGTCAACTGACCGCAAGGACAAGCGGATGGAATGGGTGTCAGTATCTTCACGCAAAGAAATAGACAGACGGGTGTCTTTAATCTCCAATGGCAGATTAACCCATCCTTCTGCATCCCCCTTCTTGAAGAGATACTTTTTCATTTCCTGCGAATTAAGAGTGTAATAGGCAGTATGGTACTCGGGAAGATATACCATATTGTTATTCAGAATATAACCCATGAGGCGCATCCTTTCTACCGTGTTGTTGTAATAGACATTGCGGTAAATACGATCCTTGTCAATGCCTTTCTCCAGAAGTCGGGATATGATATAGAAGATTTCAGGACGAGATGAATTGTAGGTAAACCCTCCTGTATCAGTCATCATTCCGCAATAAATGCATACAGACATATCATATGAAATGGGATGGGATGAGTCTGATAACTGTTCCAGTAATGCATAAACGATTTCTGCAGTGGCACATGCGGAGGGGTCGGAGATGAGGAGACGGGCCTGAATGTCAGGATTGAGGTGATGGTCAATAACCACAATTTCAGCCTGACTATTTGCTATCATGGCATCCAAGGACTCATTTCTGCCATAACAACCATAATCTGCACATAGTACCACATCGGCCTGACTGATAAGAGTAGCTGCCCGAGAACTATCCATCTGAGCATTAATTACTTCATCAGCGCCAGGCAACCAAGAAAGGAAATCGGGATAAAGATTGGGCATAACCACACTGACCTGGCATCCACAACTTTTCAGCCAAAAAGCTAATGCCAAGGATGAACCCATGGCATCTCCATCAGGGCCCAAATGGCCAGTGACTACCACGCGACAGGTATTGGAGAACAAGTCCTTCCATAAGGTACATGCAGCATCATCTAAATATCTCTTTAGCATTATGACGGGAATTTATATACCTTGCAAAGGTAAGAAAATTTATCCTGGTTAGCAGAAATCCATTGGGTTTTTACGGCAGATAGAAGGGCTCAAGGGTTTTGAAGTTGGTGAGAGGCTTATGGCTATGTGCATGTTAGGCTTTGAGGCTACTTTTGGGGGCGGATGACTTGTTGATTGGTTGATATCAAAATCGTATAGGCTTGTGTACCTTCCTTATAGACGATTATAGCTATTCCATAAGAGGCAACAAGGATGTATGTAGGATTTTGTTCTTTGAGGAAGTCTCCTCATGGTTTCAAATAATCTCAGAGAGTCTTTGGGACCCATAGAAGTGTACCAATAACTATCTACAGAACCTTATTATTACATTGAAACAAGTCGGGAGAGCCTGTTTATGGACCAAAGAATCCATACAAAGGCACTCCCGAAAATAGAAAGAAGGTTAACAATAGACTAGGATTCTCTCCTCTGTAAATAGTTGTCTATTTGGCGGGCAATCTGCTGACCACTGGCAATGGCACGTACCACTAATGAAGCCCCATTGGCAGCATCACCAGCTACGAAGACATTGGCAGGAAATTCTGGCTGTTGAGGACGTAGGAATCCCATAGCAAGGAATACGAGATCGCACTTGATGGTTTCCTTCTTGCCAGTAGGTTTCATGATAGGACGGCCTCCTTCAGGATTGGGAAGCCATTCTACTTCTTCCACCTCAGCACCTGTAACATGTCCATTTTTACCTATAAAACGATTGGTATTCAACAACCAGCGCCGATTACACCCTTCTTCATGGGCGAAGGTGGTCTTCAATACTACTGGCCATTGTGGCCAAGGTGTAGCTGGATTGGAGCCTATCGGTGGTTGTGGCATTATCTCAATCTGCGTAACCTCTACAGCACCTTGACGATGGGAAGTGCCTATGCAATCAGAACCTGTATCCCCTCCGCCGATGACCAGCACCTTCTTGCCCTTTGCATTGATGAGATGCTCTTTGTCAAAAGTTTGTCCGTAAAGCAGACGATTCTGCTGGGAGAGGAGTTCCAAAGCCAAATGGATGCCTTTAAGTTCGCGCCCTTCTACCTTGAGGTCGCGGGCTTGCGGTGTACCTGTACAGATGGCATAGGCATCATAACCGATAGGCAGGGCATTGACATCTATCTCTTGCTGATAACAGAATGTGATACCTTCTGCTTCCATCAAGCGGATACGTCGTTCGATGATAGCCTTATTGAGTTTGAAGTTGGGGATGCCAAATCTCAATAGACCTCCGGCGGCTTCGTTCTTATCAAAAACAGTGACGGTGTAACCCATATGATTGAGTCGATTGGCTACTGCCAATCCTGACGGGCCAGAACCGATGACAGCCACCTTATATCCGTTTCTTACAATGGTGCGGGGAGTAATAAATCCTTCTCCAAAAGCCTTTTCAGCTATGGCCGCCTCATTTTCCCGATTGGTAGTGGGGGCATGGAAGGCATGATTAAGTACACAGCTCTTCTCGCAAAGAGCAGGACAAACTCTGCCAGTAAACTCTGGGAAGTCGTTGGTAAGGGTCAACAAACGGTAGGCTTCTTCAAAATCGCCCCGATAAAGAGCGTCATTCCATTCAGGAATCTTACTGCCAGTGGGGCAAGCCCAATGACAGAATGGTACCCCACATTCCATACAACGGCCAGCTTGTTCTTGGCGATCTTTAGTATTCAGGGTCTGTTCCACTTCCGTAAAGTCATGGATACGGTCATGTATAGGACGATAGCCCGCTTCCTTGCGGGGAATGGTCATGAATGATTTAGGATTTCCCATATTTATCTTGTGTCTTCTTTTTTAGGTTGATAGAGGATTATGCCTCTTTCCAGATATTATCAATGCGCTCACGGAGTTTGCGGTCCTTCTCGTCCTGCAGTACTTTTTTGTACTCGATAGGTATTACCTCTATAAATTCCTCCACATAGTGGGACCAGTCGTCAAGCATACGGCGGGCCAATGCAGAATCGGTGTAGGCCCAATGCTGGTGAATAAGTTCACGTAGTTCATTACGTGCAGTGCTTTCTTCTACCAGACTAAGTTCTACCATCTCCATATTGCAGAAATAGTCAAAGCGGTGATCTTTGTCCCAAACATATGCGATACCGCCACTCATACCTGCAGCAAAGTTGCTACCAGTACTACCCAGTACCACTACGCGGCCTCCAGTCATATATTCACAACAGTGGTCTCCAGCTCCTTCTATTACTGCAACGGCACCAGAGTTGCGTACGGCAAAACGCTCACCTACACGTCCATTAATATAGATTTCACCAGAAGTGGCACCATAGATTCCTGTATTGCCTGCAATGACATTGTCTTCCGCCTTGAAGTTGTGACGATGGGGCGGTTTGATAATAATACGTCCACCGCTCAAGCCCTTGCCAACATAATCATTGGCCTCACCTTCCAGAGAGAGTGTGATACCACTGGTAAGGAAAGCACCGAAACTCTGTCCGGCAGATCCCCTAAACTTAAGATGAAGGGTACTGTCGGGGAGATAGTCTACTCCATGTTCCTTGACAATAAGTCCCGAGAGACGAGTACCTACGGCACGGTCGGTATTCTTGATAAGGTATTCAAAGGTACCTTCGGCACGATGACTGATGGTAGAGGCACAGTCTTCTATGATACGATTATCCAGCACTTCGTCTATCTTCTGATAGTCTCTTCCGTCATAATGAAGACCATCATTGTTGGCTTGACGACGCAATAGGCGGGAGAAGTCCAGTTCATCAGTCTTTTTGGTAAGATGTTGCTTCCTGACAATGAGGTCAGTACGCCCTATGATATCTTCCAAACGGCGGAATCCCATGACAGAAAGGTATTCGCGTACTTCCTGGGCCAGAAATGTAAAATAATTGACAATATAGTCGGCTTTCCCAATGAATCGTTTGCGAAGTTCCTCACTTTGGGTTGCGACACCCATAGGACATAGATTGGTATTGCACTTACGCATCATAACGCACCCCAATACTATGAGAGGAAGGGTTCCGAAAGAGAATTCGTCAGCACCCAGCATTGCCATTAGGATAACATCACGACCGCTCTTTAACTGTCCGTCCACTTGTACTCTTACCTGCTTGCGAAGACCATTGAGGGTCAGAGTCTGTTGGGTCTCACTCAGACCGATTTCAGGTGAAACACCAGCCCAGCGCATAGATGACTGGGGAGCAGCACCTGTTCCGCCATCAGCACCAGAGATGACAATGAGGTCGGCCTTGGCCTTGGCTACACCTGCGGCAATAGTTCCAACTCCACTCTCAGCCACCAGCTTAACACTGACAGCCGCTGTAGGATTGACATTCTTCAAATCGAATATCAACTGGGCAAGGTCTTCAATGGAATAAATATCATGATGGGGTGGAGGTGAAATAAGGGTAATGCCCGGAATAGAGTTGCGTGTCTTGGCTATCACACTATTGACTTTGAAACCAGGTAATTGTCCTCCTTCACCTGGCTTGGCTCCTTGAGCTACTTTAATCTGCAATTCTTCTGCATTGACTAGATACTCGGTGGTCACACCAAAACGTCCAGAAGCTATCTGCTTGGTTTTGCTGCAGAGAGATACTCCATCCACGCTACTGGTAAAACGGGCACTATCCTCTCCGCCTTCACCTGTATTGCTACGGGTACCTAGACGATTCATGGCCAAGGCAATAGCCTCATGGGCTTCTTTGCTCAAGGCTCCGAAACTCATGGCTCCTGTCACAAAATGAGTTACAATGCTTTCAACGGATTCAACTTCGTTGATATCAATGGGTTTATCGGCCTTCTTGAAATCGAAGAAATCACGGATGAAGATAGGTTTCTCTTTATTGTCTACCAGGTGGGTGAAATGCTTGAACTTGTCATAACTACCTGTCTGGGTAGCCAACTGAAGCGATGCAATGACATCAGGAGTCCATGCGTGTCGGATACCATCCTTGCGAAAAGAGAAACGTCCTACATTGGGAAGGACATCAGTATGGGCATTGCTGTCGGGATGGTATGCTTTTGCGTGCATGCTGATAGCATCTTCTGCAATTTTGCTCAATCCGATACCGCCGACAGTAGATATCTCTGTACCGAAATACTTGCGCAGAAGATCCTCGCTGAGACCTACACTCTCAAAGAGCTTGGCTCCTCTATAGGAACGAATAGTGGAAATGCCCATCTTGGACATTATTTTGTAGAAGCCTTTGTTCATTGCCTTGATGAAATTGTTCTCGGCAGTGATATAGTCTTCCTGTATCTTTTTGTTTTTAACCAAATTATCAATGACCGCAAAAGCCATATAGGGATTGATGGCTGAAGCACCATAGCCCAATAGCAAAGCAGCATGCATGGTCTCCTTGATTTCTCCGCTCTCTACGATAAGTGCAGTCTGAACACGCTTGCCGACAGCAATCAGATAATGATGGACAGCGCTGACGGCCAGTAGAGAAGGAATAGCTGCGTGGGTTTCGTCTACTGAGCGGTCGCTGAGAATAATATAATTGATGCCTTGTTCTACACTGGCTTCGGCTTCTCTGCATAGAGAATCCAAGGCACTCTTAAGTCCCTCTTCGCCACGGCCTGTTTCGAAAGTAATGGGGAGAATCGTGGTTTTGAATCCCTTGTAACGAATATTGCACAAGAGATCCAACTGGGTGTTGTTGAGCACAGGGAAAGGCAGGCGCACCATTTTGCAATTGTTCTCGTTAGGGGTGAGGATGTTGGAACCTACAGCTCCAATATACTCTGTAAGCGACATTACCAATTGCTCACGGATGGGGTCAATGGCAGGATTGGTTACTTGAGCAAACTGCTGGCGGAAATAATTGAACAGTATTTGAGGACGGTCACTCACTGCTGCCAATGGTGTATCGTTACCCATGGAGGCAGTAGGTTCAACTCCATTGACACACATAGGAGCAATGGTTTTCATGACAGCTTCCTGGTCGAAATCGAAACAGGCCATCTTTTGAGGCAGATTGTCAACAGCATTGCTTACCTTGCGACCACTCTTGAGCTTCTCCAATTGGATACGGTTCTCATTGAGCCATTTACCATAAGGATGCATATGGGCAAGATTTTCCTTCACTTCTCCGTCATAATAGATACGACCTTCCTGGGTATCAATCATCAGCATCTTTCCAGGTTGCAGACGTCCTTTTTCAACCACCTTTGAGGGATCAAAATTCAAGACACCTACTTCACTCGCCACAACAATTAGACCATCACTGGTAATGGTGTAACGGGCTGGACGCAATCCATTGCGGTCGAGCATTCCTCCTGCATAACGACCATCGCTGAATACCAATGCGGCAGGTCCGTCCCAAGGCTCCATCAGAATGGAATGGTACTCATAGAAGTCCTTTAACTCCTGACTGATAGGATTGCGGTCATTGAAACTCTCGGGCACCAATATTGCCATTGCTTGAGGAAGACTCATTCCGCTCATCACAAAGAATTCAAGGACATTGTCGAGCGAAGCAGAATCGCTCATACCTGGTTGGACAATAGGCAGAATATCCTTTACATTGCCCAAGACCGGAGAGGAAAGTACATTTTCCCTGGCTTTCATCCAGCCTCTATTGCCTCTGATGGTATTGATTTCACCATTATGGGCTAACATACGGAATGGTTGGGCTAATGACCAGCGGGGAAAAGTGTTGGTAGAAAAACGGGAATGTACCAGAGCCAACCCTGTAGTGAAATAGGGGGTAGTAAGATCCTTAAAGTATTGACGCAACTGCAAACTGGATAGCATACCTTTATATATAAGGATGCGGGCACTGAGGGACACAATATAAAAATCTTCGTCCTTGATGCGCCTTTCTACTTTCTTGCGCAGGATATAGAGTTTCCTTTCCAGTTCGTTGGTCTCCATATCTGTATCGGGAACGAGATAAATCTGTGTAATATCAGGCTCATTCTTCAATGCAGCTTCTCCCAGACAACTATTGTCTACTGGAACAGGACGCAGATGAAGTATTTTGAAACCTGCATTGTCACTCTCTTCTGTAATTACGGCAAAGATATGTTCCTTTCGCTCTTCATCTTTCGGAGAAAAAATAAGGCCAGTACCATAATGTCCCTTCTCAGGAACGGGTATGCCTTGCAGTAGGGTGAATTCATGTGGTATCTGTACTAATATACCAGCTCCATCACCAGTCTTGTTGTCTGCACCTTCAGCTCCACGATGGCGCATGTTTTCCAAAACGGTCAAAGCTGACTCCACCAATTGATGGGATTTGTTTCCTTTGATGTTGACTACCATTCCGATACCACAAGCATCATGCTCGTTGGCAGGACTGTATAGTCCACCTCGTTGTAATTGGACGTCGTTAGTTGTCATTCTGTGGCGTATTTAATTTGTTTATTGTTTCTCAAATGCAAAAGTAGTGAAAATATTTACATTTGTCAATTATTATTGCTTTGATATTGCAATTTGTCTATTTTATCAGTCGAATATGTAGACATATTGAACAAAACTGACTTGTTTGAAATGTCGGCATGACGAATTGAGGTGAAAAATGACAAGTTATTTCCTTTCAAGGTTGTCTGAAAAAAAATATATGTGTACCTTTGTTGTCATCTCAGACAAATCATCAGAATATGCAGGTACGACATAATGATAGAAGGATGTATTTTGACGAACTGGCCCAAACCTGCCAGGAGTTCTTTATTCCTTACATCCTTCAATTCAAAAAAATAGATGCTTCATCCAGAATTCTAGAGATAGGTTGTGGTGATGGTGGCAACCTTTTGCCCTTTTCTCAAATGGGATGCTATACCTTAGGTGTTGACATGGCTGAAGGACGTATCGCTGATGCCAGACGTTTCTTCAAGGAATACCAGGTGGAGGGAGAATTCATTGCGTCAGATGTGTTTTTACTTACTGACCTACATCACTCATTTGATATTATTCTCTGTCATGATGTAATAGAGCACATCGGTGATAAAAATGGATTCCTGTCCATGATTCCTGATTTTCTGGCACCTGACGGAGTGTTGTTTATGTCCTTTCCTGCTTGGCAAATGCCTTTCGGAGGACATCAGCAGATTTGTCGGAGCAAACTGATGAGCCATTTACCTTTTGTGCATCTGCTACCTACTTCTCTCTACAGAGGACTGCTCCACCTGTGTGGCGAGAAGGAAGATTGCATCAATGAACTGATGTCTATCAAGAAGACACGCACTCCCATAGAATTATTTGAAAAAACTGTAGCCGATACTCCTTTTATTATTAAGGATAGGGAACTGTATTTCATCAATCCTCATTATAAGACCAAATTCGGACTTCAACCCCGGAAACTGGCAGAATGGATAGGAAAAATCCCTTATCTGCGGAATTTTTTCACCACATCCTGTTTTTATCTTCTGGTGCGCCAACAGTAGATTTCTGCGTGGTTACGGATACAAAATGAGTGGCATTGTTGACGGATTCTCCCGACATTGCCACTCAAATAATAGATGGAACTCCCTTCTAGGAGAGGATGGTGTAGGACTACTGACTGATAATGGAAATAGCCTCCTCAACAGTTACTGAACGTTGCTCTCCGGTAGACATGTTCTTGAGAGACAACTGGCCGGTAGCTATTTCATTCTCTCCTACTAAGGCTACAAAAGGGATACCGCTAGATGATGCATAACTCATCTGCTTCTTCATCTTTACACTGTCGGGATAAATTTCCACACTGATGCCTGCCTGTCTAATCTGTGATGCCAACTGAAGACAATGGGATACTTCCTGTTCTCCAAAATTGATGAACAGCAAACGCGATGAGGAAGCAGTTTCCCTAGGATAAAGATCCAACTGATTGAGAACGTCATAAATGCGGTCGGCACCAAAAGAGATACCTACCCCACTGAGACCCGGCATGCCGAAAATACCCGTAAGATTGTCATAACGGCCACCTCCGGTAATGGAACCTATCTGAACATCCAATGCCCTGACTTCAAAAATACAGCCTGTATAATAATTGAGGCCGCGGGCCAAGGTGAGATCAAGTTGTACCTCATTTGTAAGATGTAGATTTTCCAAACTCTTGAGAACAAAAGCACATTCTTCAATGCCTTTCAGACCAGTCTCGCTCTTGGCAAGTACATCCCTCATGATAGAAAGTTTGGAATCATTGGTTCCGCTCAACTGGATAATAGGCTGAAGGGTCTCAATAGCTGTAGCGGAAAGACCACTGGATGCAAGTTCTGAATTGACATTCTCAAGGCCTATCTTATCCAATTTGTCAATGGCTACTGTAATGTCAGTAATCTTATCGGCAGCTCCAATTATTTCAGCAATACCTGTGAGGATTTTCCTGTTGTTGATGCGGATGCTTACTCTGATACCTAAACGGGCAAAAACAGTGTCTACTATTTGCATCAACTCTACTTCGTTGAGAAGTGAATTGGAACCTACAACATCGGCATCACACTGATAGAATTCACGATAACGACCTTTCTGAGGACGATCGGCACGCCATACAGGTTGGATTTGATAACGACGGAAAGGCATCTGAAGTTCTTCCCTATGCTGAACTACAAAACGGGCAAAAGGTACTGTGAGGTCATAACGGAGACCTTTTTCACATATCATACCCGCCAGTTTCTGAGGACTCATTGCAGACAATTCTTCCAAGGGAACTTTATGCATGAAATCTCCAGAATTGAGAATGCGGAAGAGCAACTTGTCACCTTCTTCTCCATACTTGCCCATCAAAGTGGAAAGGTTTTCCATAGCAGGAGTCTCAATCTGCCGGAAACCATAGAGAGCATATACACTGCGAATGGTATCAAAAATATAATTGCGCTTGGCCATCTCCATGGGAGTGAAGTCTCTTGTGCCTTTCGGTATGGATGGCTTGTTTTGATTTGCTGCCATATAGATATTTACTTGTTGTTGGTATTGATTTTCTGAAAATTTGCTGTGTCCTAATTGGAATGCAAAGTTAGGTGTTTTTACTGGAAAAACAGTAAATTTCATAAATGTCAGCATATCTATGACTGATAAGATGCAATATAGGGATGAGCAGTTGTTCGGAATAAGTCCTACTCTCTCCGTCTCTCTGTGGAACCATGATTCCTGTTGTATAAGAAACGCATCTGGGCAGACACTTTGTGCCTGCCCAGATGGGAAATATATGATTAATACTGAAGGTATCAATTATCCCAGTTGTCTGTACGGAAAGACGACAATGGATTGCCTCTCATATTATATACGGTACCAACACAGTAGTCTTTGAAACAATAGCGCACAGCTACAGGCTTTACTCCTGCCGGTGGAGTGAGTACAATGGTATTGCCTTCATCTTTGGCTTCTACATCATGGAATACCTTGTCATCTCCTGCAATCTGGAATCCTTTCAAGGGCTTGGTACGCTTGGCAATACCATCGTCTGCCCCTGTGAAACGAATTACCACCTTGCCATCCTTTTCCCGAATTTCCATAGATTTGTAATGAGGATAGTCGGAATTGATGCCTTCTACATGATATGTCTTCTCCAATACTCTTTGGGCAAAACGGAATCCAACTGTCGGTTTGTCACTAGGATGGATGTTCTTTTCCAAACCATTGTCCATAAGACAAATCATGAATGTACTGTCTTTTTCGCTTTCTAACTGCTCCTGTGCTTCACGCATACGTGCTGCTGTATTGTCCTTATAACCATAAGGTGCAATTTGGGCATAATAGATGGGGAATTTGCCTGACTGCCATTTCTCACGCCAGTCTTTCATAAAGGTAGCATACATCTGCTTGTACAATTCAGGATGACGACGGTCATCACATCCCTGATACCAAATGGCTCCCTTGATGGTATATGGCAGAAGAGGATGAATCATGGCATTATAAATGACTGTGGGAGTATGCTGAGGCCAAGTATAACTCTCCCAATAGGCGGGTGCCTTAAAATCCTTATAATACTGATTAATGCCTTCACCTTGAACATCCTTATATACATTGACAGCATCAGGGCTCATGAAAGAAACAATACTGGCTCCTCCATTGGCACTCTCAATACATCCAACTGGAATATTGAGAGTCTTCTGCAATTGACGAGCAAAGAAAAAGCCTGTTGCACTGAAATGAACAGCACTGGCAGGACCTGATACTTCCCAACCCTCATTGAGTACATCGTCTTTAGGACGCTGGCTGTCACCTCGGGGAACTCTGTACAGGCGCAAACCATTATTGGCGGAATTGGCGATGGCTTCGGGACCTCCTTCTACTGCTGTACGATAGAAACCACCCAATTCCATCTGCATGTTGCTCTGACCTGATGCCAGCCATACTTCACCTATAAGGATGTCTTTCAATTCAAACTTCTGCTTACCTTGACTGATGGTCATCGTATAAGGGGTAAAACTGGCTTTAGGGGTGGCCAGTCTTGTCATCCACTTACCTTCTGCATCTACTTCTGCACTTGCTGATGCACCCCATGAACCTTTCACGATGACTTTCTTTCCAGCAGGGCCATATCCCCATACGGATACCTTTGTATTCTGTTGAAGAATAGCATGGTCACTGAACATGCTGGGTACAGACAGCGGTCGCTCATACTCTTGCTTTTTTCCTGTAATGGCTGTATACAGAGCTGCTGCTACGCAACCTGCACCATTGGCATCTGGATGCACTCCGTCTGGATAATGACGACTGTCAGCAGTGGTATATACATCAAGGTAGGACACACCTAATTCCTGTGCTACTTTCTGAATGGCTGGAATGACCTGTTCACGGATGGCATTATCGTCATTGTCCCAGCCCTTAGAACTAACCTTTGTAGGAGTCATCAAGATAATACGGGATGTCGGGCAGGATTTTTTCAAGTCATTAACCATCAGCTTCAATCCATCAGCAAATTGGCCAAGGTGTGCCTGATTAGGCTTACGAGCATCATCATGCCCTAAAAAAATAGCTATGACAGCTGGATGGGACTTCTTTACCTGGGTATAACTGTCAGATTGCATATACACATTCTTGCACTCAGGAGAAATACAAGCTCCGGAAACGGCCCAATTTGATACCTCCCATTTAGACCCCAACATGCGTTGTAATACTGCAGGATAACTGTCCCGCTCAGGATGTGTGAGCCATGAACCTTTAGTGATACTATTGCCGATACATGCAACGCGTTTCACCTCTGTTGCATTGATGATGGTCACACACACCATAAGCAATGCTGTCAAAAACATTTTTTTCATGAACATATTCAATAATTAGGTTGCTTGAATTTCTTGAAATTTCACCCGCAAAAATAATACTTTCCTCTTTATTCCATGGCTGTTGACAGAGACAAATTCGTGATACATTGTCGAAAAATGACAGATTCTGCTTTACCTTGTCCCAAACTGCAGTCACCCCGAGTAGTAAAGAACAGCAGGGACGGAGGAAAGGCCAGACATCCTGGTCTGCTGGTCCTTATGCTTTGTGACAGAGATGTTGCCGCCGTTGTGGAGGATGGTAGTTGAAAACATGGAGTTTTTCGGAGGCATTCATCCCATATTGATGGGCTCTCAGTTGGAACATTCATCCCCATGACCTCAGTCGGGGCTTGTCGGACGCAAGGAGTTTTTTTCAGACAGTTCGTATGCTTTTTAAAATATTGTGGTATTTTTGTCTGGTAAAGCGATATCGTAGTTGCCGTCGCCTGTACTGCCATGATTCTTTCCTGTAAGAAAGAGATGAATTCTTGAGAGACATCATGTTGTCATGGGTGAAGGGGAAGGGCATCTCGTTGTGCTTTCTGCTTAGACAACTGTAAAATCGATGGGACATTAATAGTAATTGTCAATTGGAAGAGATGATGAGAATAAATGTATTGAAATTGTACGTATTGAGTGTATGTGTGGCGGTCAGTTCATTTACCATGAGAGCTGAAGAAACCGATATGGACAGCTTTATTGATCATCTCATGAAGAAAATGACTTTGGAGGAGAAAGTCGGTCAGTTGAATCTGTTGCCTGGCAAAGATGTCACTACGGGTTCGGCTGTGAAAAGTTCGTTTTCCCAGTTGATAGAAAAAGGACAATTGGGGGCTGTGTTGAATGTAAGTCGTTTGGACAAAATCAGACAACTTCAGGAGATAGCAGTCAATAAAGGCCGTTTGGGAATACCTCTTATATTTGGCCTTGATGTTATTCATGGCAATGTTACTGTTCTTCCTGTTCCATTGGCCCAATCCTGCACATGGAATCTGGATTTGATTGAACGTGGCGCTCAAGTAGCTGCCAAGGAGGCTACTGCCCAAGGCATCAATTGGAATTACAGTCCTATGGTAGATGTATCGGTAGATGCGCGTTGGGGACGAGTAGCTGAAGGAGGCGGAGAAGACGCCATGTTGTCAGGGCTTATTGGAGCAGCCATGATTCGTGGCTACCAAGGTAATTTCAGTGAAGAGAATATGCTGGCTTGTATCAAGCATTTTGCTCTTTATGGAGCTTCTGAGTCGGGTCGTGATTATAATACGGTAGATATGAGTCGTCTGCGTATGTGGAACCAGTATTTGCAATCGTATGAGATAGCTCTTTCGGCAGAGCCGGCCACTGTCATGTCCTCTTTCAATGTGGTGGACTATGTGCCTGCTACAGCCAACAAATGGTTGATGACTGATGTATTACGGAACAAATGGGGATTCAAGGGCATGCTGGTCACTGATTATGCTTCTATCAGTGAAATGACCAAGCACGGCATCGGTGACTTGAAAACCAATGCAGCCAAGGCCATGGCTGCGGGTACTGACATGGACATGTGTTCAAATGCTTATAGCCGACATTTGATTGAATTGCTCAATGAGAGCGTTATCAGTATTGACCGTATCAATGAGGCTTGCCGACGGGTATTGGAGGCCAAATATAAACTAGGTCTTTTTGCTAACCCATACCGTTTTTGCAATGCAGAAAGATTGAAGACAGATTTGTATACAGATGCCCATCGGCAAGTAGCTCGTGAATTGGCTTCGCAGTCTTTTGTGTTGTTGAAGAATGCGGACAACATCCTTCCTTTGAAAAAGCAGGGAAAAATAGCCTTGGTAGGTCCGTTGGCTGATACAAAAAACAATCTGACAGGATGTTGGTCTACAGGAGATCGCCCGGAATTGTATACATCCCTGCGGGAGGCTATGCAGAAAGCTCTTGATGGCAAGGCAGAATTGCTCTATGCACAAGGTTGCAATATTTATGAGTCAGAAGACCAGCAGAGCCAGGTATCCTATGGCCGTACTGTTCAGCGGGTCAATGACAGTATGGCACATGAAGAGGCTTTGCGTATTGCTTCTCAAGCAGATGTCATAATATGCGCTATGGGAGAATTGTCGGAAATGAGTGGCGAAAGTTCTTCTCGCACAGATATCACCCTTCCCGATGTTCAAAAGGCGCTACTTGAAGATCTTGTAGCAACAGGCAAACCGGTTGTGCTGCTGAATTTCTCAGGGCGTCCTACTGTTTTGACTTGGGAAAATCAGCATGTTCAGGCTATTATGAATGTATGGTTTGGAGGCTCAGAGGCGGCCGATGCTATTTGTGACGTGGTATTTGGCAAGAAGAGTCCGTGTGGCAGACTGACTATGACGATGCCCCGCACCATCGGACAGATTCCTATCTATTACAATCATCTTAATACTGGCCGACCTGTAGCTGAAGGAAAGCAGAAATTCTACAAATATAAGAGTAATTACATGGATGAACGAAACGATCCACTTTACCACTTTGGCTATGGTCTGACCTATTCTCGTGTTGATTATTCCGACCTTACCATAAGTGGAAACAAGGTGAGTGTAAAGATTACCAATTCAGGAAACTACGATGTAACAGAAGTGGTCCAATTGTATATTCATGATGTGTTTGCGTCAATTGCGCGTCCCGTGAAGGAACTAAAAGCCTTTCAGCGTATTTCTTTGGCAGCAGGAGCCTCTCGAATCGTAGAGTTTGCCATTACTCCTGAGATGCTTTCATTCCGAGATGCAGAAGGCAATAGAGTAGTGGAACCCGGTGACTTTGAAATTATGGTAGGTCCGTCCAGTGCTGATAGAGACCTTCAGAAAGTATCTTATACTTATACCCAGCCATAGATGGCTAGATGGTAACTGCTTTTTTGTAGGCATAGTGTGTGCTATGCTTACAAAGAGGTAGTAGACTTCAAGTAATACAGATAGATATTGCTGTAAATCGGATTAATTTCGTATCTTTGCCATAACGTTTTCAACGGTATTTCCTCCGAAAGAGTCTTTCTACAATCTTCGGAGGATTTTTGTTTACTACTACGAAGATAAAGTTTTATTGCATTGATATTCTATATGTTTATATTTTTACCCAATTTCACGACCAACCCAAAATCTAACCAATAGTCAGCAATGATAATGGTTTTCCCATGAAAATAGGATAATATGATTAAAAGTACTAGGAGTGGGGATAAATTATATCAAGAAAATACCTATCTTTGCAAAAAATTTAAACTTGTAATTATGATGAAATATTTGTTTCCTTTTATTGCTGCTCTTGCTTTGTTTGCATGCTCATCTAATCCTGAAGGAGAATTGCCTTCAGCTTTAGCTCGGGTAAATGTAAAATGTGAGGTGTTTGGTTATTCCATAGAAGACATCGGTAAAGTAGCATCTGCCAAGTCAAAGTCTAGAGGAATCTCTTTGGCAGCAGGAAATCTTACAAAACTGAATTTTACTGTTTTCG